>JAUNNP010000009.1 GCA_030531385.1 Eubacteriales bacterium | reverse complement strand
ACAGCCGGACAGCGTGAGGAAGCAGTTTGCGGACAAAATGATAAGTCAGTAACAGCTGTAACGAAGGAAATGCAGCATCGTGGACATAAATATATCTCTGGCGGCATTCGGAAAGAATACCTGATTCGTCTTTTCGCAGGCTTTTTTAAAGAGACTTTTGGAAATTTCCATTACTCCGTCAGATTGCAGAGTGCCCTCGGAAACCTCATTAAAGATATTCCAATAATCAGGCTTTCCGTCAGGTCCGACTGAGGTCTCGTCATTACTGATGACCACATCGCCAGGGCTATAGAATTCATTATAGAAGTCGCCTTTGGTGTCAAATATAATCATCACATCATTATCGGTTAAATGCTCTGTTATCTGTGACACCATCTGGAAAAACGCGTTGGTTTTTCCTGTTCCTATTCCGCCGAGCAGCATTATATGCCTGCTTAAAACGCTGTCGGAAATAGGTATATTTATGCTTTTTCCCTGATTGTCACATCCCCTGAAATAAAGAACAGGATCATTTTCATATATTTCCGGTGCCGCCTGCTTAAGTTCATTTCCAAAAAGCACTGAATCCTTTTGGCTTCTTCCGGCTTCAGCAGTCTCACTTGAGGAACTTCCTTTGACCATGTTCTGAACTGCTGCATTTGCGTATACCGGATTTAAGTTTCTGTTATTTATATTCTGTCCGCCTGAAAATCTATTTCCTGCCTGATTTGAGCCTAACAAAGCCATATGTTTTCCTCCGTTGGTTCTCGTTTAAACTATGCCTATCTGCGATCACATAGATATTCCCTGGTTAACGCTATTTAACTGCGAATTTCCAGATATACCACCCGAACTATTTTCAGCCCCTTTATCCGTACTTCTGTCACTGTTGCTTCTTCCATTATTGTTTGTGCTGCTACGCTCTGCCGATGTCGTGGGCATACCGTTCGAAGCACCCTGGCTCGTATTTTCTCCCGGCTCATGCTGCCTGGATTCCGCTGCTTTGGTCGGCATGCCTTCATCTTTAGAGTTCTTCAACTCAGGCTTTTCAGCGACTGAAGGCTCATGCTGCCTCGGCTCCGCTGCCCTGGTCGGCATACCTTCATCCTCTGATTCCGGTTTATATCTAAGATCCTTATTATCCTGCGCATGTGCCTTATAATCATCCCTGTCAAGCCTTACCTCTGCGCAGCCTTCGTTTTCATTGACCTTAAGACTCGATTTCCCATCCTTCTCACTCTCAGCGAGATCCTTTTTATTTTGATCTATATCAGCCTTTAAATCATCACCATGCTTCTCCAGTGAATTTCTTTCCTTTAAAAGCTGATCCAGGCCCTCATCATTCTGCGCATTAACATAGCTTCCGTCTTTATTTTTCTCTATGCCATGTTCATTACAGTAGTTTGCAATATCATCGTCCTTTGAAGTAAGTGCATTTTTATTATCTATTTCATCTGACTTTAAAGCCCTGTCCTTTTCTTCGTAGCCCTTACTCGCCTCTCCGGGCATAAAATTCTTATCTGTCTC
Source organism: Eubacteriales bacterium (assembly GCA_030531385.1). Taxonomy (GTDB): domain Bacteria; phylum Bacillota; class Clostridia; order Lachnospirales; family Lachnospiraceae; genus Avilachnospira. Next base: position 39,931 of record JAUNNP010000009.1, on the reverse strand, counting down.
TAATAGTGCCTTCTGACATTCTCCCTTTTCTTCTCGCAGTGATTCGTTTTCACTGCGAAGCCTGCTTTCAGTTGAATTATAATCCATCACACGAGGGTCCTGCTTTTCTACAGCATCCTTCATGGAAAGACCATTTTTACTCAAATAATCTTCCCTTGCTCTGCCGACAGCATTTATATCATTATTATTTTCAGCAAGCCCCCTGTCTATCCTGCTGATTCTTCCGTTTAATTCATTTCTCGAATCACATAAATTAACAGCCGGCTGTGCGAGATGGTTTCCTATCCCCTGCTCATTTACTGCATTCTGAAAATCATCTGCATTCGCCCTTGCAGTACCGGTAATTTGTTCTGTGCTCCTGTACTCCGCGGCTTTATCTCTGGCTGTTTCCCCGTTTCTTTCCCTACCGGCATTCGCCCTTAAACGGTCAGATTCAAGATTATCGCGCGCTGCAGTCATTTTTTCTATACTTTTGCCGAGTTTTTCTGATTCATGTGAAAGTGTATCAGCCTCCTTAGAACCCATTCCGACTGCCTTCAAACGACCATCCACATCTGTCTTCATCAGCTTTGCCTGATCGATGGCACTATCCAATCTGTCTATATATCCTCTGCTTTTATCGGCTATAACATCATTTCTTCTGGCCGCCAGATGGTCTTCCCTTCCCTCGAGCCTTTTTAGGCTCCTCAAACACTTTCTGTGCTGCCTTTCAGCATCTCTCATCAGACTGTTTCTGTTATGACCGCTCGTATAAATTTCCGCCGCCGTGCCCTTTACACTGCCTGATTTACCCAAGGCGGTGTCCAAATATCCCTTACCGCTTTCCAAAGTATTTCTGCCAATGTCTTTGCTCGCGGAGATGCTTCCGTCCCTGCCATGTGTAACCGCTCCTATACCTGAAAGTCCGGCGGAAACATTGCCCGAAACATCTCCTTTTAGATTTGCTGAAAGCTTGTCAAGGCCGACTGAAACTCCGCGATCATACACATGTGCGTCTAAAGATGCTTTCGGTAATACCGTAATTCCTCCTACATCAGCTGACACTCCGGCCCCCGGTCCCTTCAGATCAAATGAGCCGAGATCATGTTCCAGGCCGGATCTTGTTGCTTTTATCTGCGCCTTAAATTTAGCGGTGTCTGCGCCAGCCTTGATACTGTATTTCGGAATTAAAGGTGTATAGTCCGCGGAATATCCGCCTTCTATATGTCCGAGCGACAAGTCTGCACTGACCGATTCGCCATTTTTCGACTTCATCCTTTCTGCAGACAATGAGCCCTTCGCTCCCATTGGATCATATGCGAAGTTTGCAGAGATTTTATTTAATTATTTACTTTCCATTCCAAACGAAAGAGTACGGTCGGTATGCTTGTGTCCGACATATGTCTCGCCTTCGCGGTCGAATTTCCATCCCAATGCCATAACGCATACCTCTTATATGTCCAATATGCGTTTTTCTTCAATTCGCAGATCGAGCCACATTTTTTCTTTCCATATCACTCGGTCTGTGAGTTCTCCCTCAAAAGTTTCCGATATGGCTTCTAAAAGTGCTGATGCCGTTTCAAAATCTCCGGCCCTTCTGAGGCAGTCAACTGCGAGGAAAGCTTCTGTAAACGGCACATATTCTTCAGCAGCTTCATCAGCATGATCGTCATCGTTAACACTATCGGTGAGATTATCGTTGGCATCATTATCTGCTTCTTCAACAGCGGCGAGGAAGCATGCAGCTGCCTTTTTAAGGAGATTCTTATCTAAGGACATGCCTTTAAGCACCAGATAGTCGTATGCTTTCGTATATTCTATGCCTGCCTCTGTAAATTTTTCATCAAGCTCTGATAACATGGCGAGCAGTATCCATTTCTTCAGTCCATCTTCCATGTCCGGATCATGCAGAATATTTCTGTATTGTTCAGACCTGACAAACTCGCACATTTCTTCTCCGGCACCATTATCAAAGAGCATGGCATAGCCGCATTCCGGGCATATATCGACCAGATCAAAGAATTCTTCAGTGGAATTTAGGAGTATTGAATAATCGAAATCAAATCCCGTGCTGTATTTTCCAAGAGGTATATCGACCTCTTTATGGCAGCATGGACAAATAATTTTTTTAAATTTCATCTACCGCACCTGTTACAGACAAGCTGCTTTTATAAAAAGTCGGGACAGCCCTTGGAAAAGGCTATCCCGATATTAAAGTTTCAGTCAATGTTCTATCGTAGTCCACTTTTCGACAGCATAATCACCCTGCTTCTGGATATCGTCGATCATGGTACCGATTTCATTCATGGCCATGATAGTATCATCCCATGGCATAACTTCGGCAAAACCGGTATATTCACCTTCACCTATCGCGCTCTGAACCATGCTCCTGCTTCTGATACATACCGCGCCGAGAGCTCCCTTTGTCTTTATGTTTATAACCAAACTGGGGACAAAGCATACTATTATCATGTCGAGAATAAATACGATAAATGCCAAAAACATGGGGAACATGAATAATGCCGCATTCAGAGAGTAGTAATACGCCAGCAGGCAGCATCCTGTTCCCACTGCCGCACCGAATAATTTCAGCAGATACCTCTTATACAGGAAAAAAGTAGGCGCTGTGCTTAAAAAGCCAAGTATGAGCCACATGATAACTCTTGGTGCATTATTAACAGCATTAGGGTTAAATATTTTACTTCTCATCACAAGTATGGTCAGCATGAGCAGCAGAATGCTTCCTATCAGATTCAAAAGGCTGAACCTGTAATCCTTTCGAATCTCCACGCCTCCGATTTCATCGATGTTGAACTGATGCTGCTGGGCAATGTTTCCGGTCAGCGAAGTTCCTGTCGCTCTGAAAAGTACCCGTCTGTTCGTAATCATCAGACGTCCTTCGGCTTTCGTGAATCTCAGCCTCGTACGCAGCTTAGCGATGTTGTACTGCTTTATGACCAACTCATTTTCTTCAGGCTGTATGCAATCCGGCACGATCGGTATATTATGTTCAAAAGGATCATCCTTTACCGCCGTCGCATCCGTCGTTCCGGTCATATCACGAACAGATGTCACGAAACCGCTGAAGGATTTATAATTCAAATTAAATTCCGGTACTACGAACGGTTCTTTCAAAGCTTTCTTATTATTTGCCTGCTTAAATTCCTCGCAGTCACATTTTCCATTTACTAATTCTTTACCGCAATATTTGCAATGATTCATTATTATACCTCCGGTCAAAATCAGCCTCTTCTGTCTCTTTCCTTCTGCATGGCAGCAACATTCTGTTTTTCAACAGAATTGAATACGCTGTCAGAAAAGTTATCGGAATTGACAGTCGGCTTATACCAGTCAAAGCTTGAGAAATGAGCTTGCAGCCCTGAATCCTTAAATATATAACCGTGTCTCGCAAATATTTCGTTGATCGCATATCTGAGATCTGTATCGGAAAGAGCTCTGATGGCCGATTCTGAAATTATCTCATTCGAACTATTCGGGAATATAGAGCCGTCAGAGTAATTGGAACCGGCAGCCAAACTGCCAGAAGCAGCACCACTGGCCGCATTTGCAGCAGAACTCTGGCTGGAAGCACCATTTTCCTCGAGACCTTCAACGGTGAATTTCTTGGTTAACTCCTTCGGGATTTTATCATTTCGTTTAAGACTTTCCAGCAGTATCTCCCTTTCGTAATCCGCTTTGCTATAAAGTATCCCCTTTTTGGAATCCGCTTCGTAATAATATGTCGAAAGTGTTACAGTGTCGCCGTTCGAAAGGCCATCATATTTATCGAGATCATAGCACAGATATTGATCGAATATAAGACTGCCGTCTGTGTTAAGATATGCATAACCGCTGCCATTCCTGCCTTCAAATGTAACATCTAAACCATAAAACGCATCAAAGGTCGGCGCATCCTCCAGTCCATCTACATCATATATTATGGTATCAGGTTTGATCTTATGAGCATACTCTCTCTCCGCAAGTCTAACTTGATCCAGACTGATTTTTACAGTATCTCCGTTTTTCAACCCTCCATTATAATCAATGTAGGCATTTTTATAATCAATACAGTCGTTAATGAATTTTTGAGGATTATGGCTGCCGTTCGGTGATGTCAGCTCATACTCATAATCATTACAAAATCGGTTCTCATTAAAATTAAGTCTGACAGATGCGAAACCATTATAACCGTCATTTTGAACACTAATGTACTCGTTTAAATTTATGGTCGGCTTATACACTATTGAAAACAGTAACAGTGCAGCACATACGGCCAACAGGGCCGCATATACTTTTCCGATTGCTTTACTGCGATTTTTAGCTTTCTCCTTCCATTCCTCGGGCCAGTTAAGTCCATTGTCCTGAGCATTCATATAAAACCTCTGCTTTCCAAATTTTTATGGTATTTTTTTTGGGTACATATCATTTTGAGGGTAGTGTTTTTTTGGCTCGCACGACATTTTTTCAATGCTGCGCTCCAAATAGATTTTGCTTCCGGCTTTTCTTCATGCTATAAAATCACCCTTATTTTATATCGGCTATTCTTTGCCTTAACTTCAAAACCTACTAATATTTTTTACCACAAATTAACTGATTCAGCATTAATTATGGGGATATTAATCGGAATTTATATATATTGTAAAAATCAGATTGTAAAATTTGGGCATGATTTTCGAGAGAATCTTTGCCGCATATACTATTCTGTGATCAGTATTAAAAATGGTGCCTGAAACTGGTGCCTCTGTTGTTTTTTGATTTAAAGTACGTTAAATCAAATTTTTCCCCTGACGCCATTTTTTGATTTAAAGTAACTTTTGAGCTTTAGCCAATTTTTTAGTGGCGGCAGCATTTGCCAAAGAAAACAATAAAAAAGAGCCGGGTTTTCTCCGACTCTTCTTGACAATGATCATAATAATTGACTAGTTACTCTTCAAACTGGATCTCATCATAAAACAAAACGTTCTGCTCTCCCTCATCCATGATGTGGACCGGCTTTTGTCTGCTTGCATCTACGTAGAGCTGCATATTTCCCGGTGTAGAATAATGTCCGGCCGGATCGATGAAATACTTCGCAACCGGAATAAGATTCAAGTCAATATCCGCATAGCAGATTCCCTCAACATCATGTTCCATCTTAGCTAATATCATTCCGGTAGGCCCGATGATTCTTGTAAAGCCATGGCCATATGCCATAGCCTTCTTTTGCTCATCATTTTTACAGCAGACTGCCTCGATTTCAGGAGTCCAAAGCTGGCTGGCACAAAGAGTAAATGTTCCTGTGGCAAGTGCATAATACTGAGCACCGATTGCACACTGCTCATCTGCGAATGAAGCTGACGGGTCCGGCATTCCAATAGGCCATGCAGATACATGTATCTGCTCATTTTTAGCCGCCATTGTAGCTACATTAAATGGTATATAATGCTCCCAACACTGCAGTCCGCCTAGGTTTCCAATTTCCGTATCAAATACCGGCATCATTGATGCGTCGCCATCTCCCCATACTGTCATCTCATTGGACGTCGCCTTCATCTTACGATGCTTTCCAATCAGGTCTCCGTCCGGATTGAACCAAAGCTGTGTAAGATATAAGCTTCCGCCATCTTTTTCTGTAACTGACACACAGCAATATATTCCGGCATCCTTTGCAGCCTGTGAAAGCCTTGCAATCTGTCTGCTTGGAATCTCGATAGCCTGATCATACAGCTGGCAGAACAGGTCCATTCCCTGAATCGGGCCATCAAGCCAAATCCACCACGGATATCCCGGTATAATTGCCTCAGGGAATGCTACAATTTTTGCACCCGCGTTTGCAGCCTCAGCCATATAACCAACTACCTTGTCAATAGTTGCATCTGTATTGTTCTGGACCGGTGCCATCTGTACCGCTGCTACCTTATACTGTTTGATTTTCGCTGACATATAAACCTCCAAAAATTTAATTTACTTGATAAAATAACAGACTTTTGTGAAATGCTGTAACGAAAACATGAACAGTATAAACAATTTTACACTTTAAATCAATGATGTGAGCTGAAATTTTTCCTCTGGCGCCTTTTTTTGATTTAAACTCTTTAATCAAATTTTTTCCCCTGACGCCATTTTTGATTTAAAGTAACTTCTGAGCTTTAGCCATATTTTAGCGGTAGCAGTATTTGCCGCAAAAGATAAATTGAATATGGGAAAAGATATAAACTTAAGGCCCGCACAGGGATATTAATGTGATATATTATTGGCAGGATTTAGGTCTGACTTGATTACAAAAAAAGCAAAACCCAATGGCACTTGAATTAGATATAAGACAACAACAGAAAATTACACAGCGCACGATTCAGTCGGTTCAGATACTTCAGATGTCTTCCCATGAGCTTGACGCGTATATCCGTGAGCAGGCACTTGAAAATCCTGCCATGGATGTAACCGGAAAGGAAAGCAGCGAGTCTGTCGAGGCTCATATTGAGGCGCGGGCCGCAGGCGAGGAGGAGCATTACCTGTCCATAAGGCAGAATAATGACGATGACTATGATCCAAAGGGCAACTGGAACTTTAATACCGGCAATGTGGAGAAGGTCAGCGACTGTCTGCTGATGCAGCTGGATCTCGCATCCTACAGCTGTGCGGAGCGGTGGGCTATAGATTATATCGTGGAAAGCCTCGATGAGAGGGGATATTTTACCGAGGATCCGGCAGAAGCGGCTGTAAACTGCGGTCTGACAGAGGAAGAATTTAAGAGGCTTCTTTCTGAGCTGCAGGCGCTCGAGCCCGCAGGTATTTGTGCACATGATCTTTGTGACTGTCTTAAGATACAGCTAAAGAGAGAAGGTCTCCTCGAGCCGAAGCTTGAGGAGCTTGTAGACAGCTGCCTCGAGCTTGCGGCGAAGAATAAGATCGTGGCAATGTCTAAAAAGCTCAGAGTCACGCCTGAGAAAGCAGATGAATATCTCACGATTATCCGAACACTTGACCCCAAGCCCGGAAGCAGGTTTGCAAAGACTGCGGAAATAAGATATGTAAGACCGGATGTTTATGTGACGCAGATAAAGGACGCAGAAGGAATTCGGAACGAAGGTGCCCGCGACACAAGCGAGCTGTTTGAGATCGAGTTAAATGATGCCATGTACCCGGAGATAAGTGTAAATGAATACTATTACAAGCTTTTCAGACAGACCGATGATGCGGAGTTAAAGGAATACCTGTCTGCAAAAATTAATCAGGTTAGGTGGATCAGGCAGTGCATAGAGCAGCGAAATAATACCCTGATTTCTGTTACAAGAGAGATCCTTGAGTGCCAAAGGGACTTTTTTCTGGATGGTCCAAAGAAGCTTAAACCCCTTCGTCTTATTGATGTGGCAGAAAAAACCGGACTTCATGAATCCACAATAAGCCGTGCCGCAAATTCCAAGTATCTGCAGTGCAGCCGAGGGGTTTTCCCGCTGAGCTATTTCTTTAAAAAGAGCGCGGCTGCGCACAGGCAGGGCTTTGCGGTAAGTGACAATGCCAAGATCACAAGTGACAATATCAAAAATCTGCTTAAGGAGATCGTGGCCGGAGAAAATCCCAAAAAGCCCATGAGCGACAGGCTTTTAAGCGAGGCGCTTGAGCAAAGGGGCGTCAGCATTTCCAGAAGGACAGTCGCCAAGTACCGCGACGAGGCCGGCATCCCGGATGCAAGCGGCAGGAAAAATGGCGCCATTTTTTGATTTAAACTCTTTAATCAAATTTTTTCCCCTGACGCCATTTTTTGATTTAAAGTAACTTCTGAGCTTTAGCCATATTTTATGCGGCGTCAGCATTTGCCGCAAAAGTTGTATAGGACAGATAAATCACGCTATGTATAATTCAGACCATAAACGCAATTTAGACAATTTCGATATGACGCTTGAGGAGTGCCGCGCCGTTTTTGATACCTTTGACAATCTTGTCATTATAGACGAAAAGGGCATTCTCAAGTATCTTTCTCCGGATATGTATCCTATGGTGGAGGCGTATAACAAAAAGCCCCTGCCTGATTCTGTTGTGAACCGGCATATCAGCGAGATACATCCCGCCTCAAAGATATTAAACGCTCTTAATGAGCAGAATCCGGATGAACTCTGCTTTTATTTTGCTTCGGATGTCACCAATATAGCGAGAATCAAGGCGATTCAGAAGGACGGAAAGATCGTCGGCGCCATAGACTATGATTATTTCACTGACGGTCCGCAGCTGAAGAGCTTTATCGACAAGCTCAGTGAGTACGGTGAGAAGGGTTTTATAAATCTTGAGGATACCTTCCAGTCCATGTTTGAAGCCAGCAAGAAAAAGCATGCCATCAAATATGTTGTTACTGATATTATAGGGAAAAGCCCCGCAATAAGGGGTCTGCGGATGCAGATCGGTAAGATTGCCGAGTCGAGCTCTACTGTGCTTATTACCGGCAAGACCGGCTGCGGCAAGGAGCTTGTCGCGCATTCCATCCACAATCTCAGCCTGCGCTGCCGCAATGACATGGTGGAGGTAAACTGTGCCGCCATTCCGGAAGCATTGTTTGAAAGCGAGCTCTTCGGCTATGAGGACGGAGCATTTACAGGGGCAAAAAGAGGCGGGAAGAAGGGAATGTTCGAGAGGGCCGATAAAAGCACGATATTCCTCGATGAGGTCGACCAGCTTCCTTTCAACGTCCAGCCGAAGCTCCTGCGAGTTCTTCAGGAAAAGGAGGTCACGCCTATAGGCGGCAGCGCAAGGCCGATAGACATTCGTGTCATTGCAGCTACAAATAAGGATCTCTGGAGAATGGTCCAGGAAGGGAAGTTCCGCGAGGACCTGTATTACAGGCTTAATGTCATTGAGATCAACATTCCTCCGCTCTGTGAAAGAAAGGAGGACATTCCGCTTCTTGTTAATTACCAGATGCAGAAGCTGAATAAGCAGATGACAAAGAATATAAAGAAGGTCGCACCGGAGGTGCTTGATATATTCATGCATTATGACTGGCCCGGTAATGTCAGGGAGCTCAATAATGTCCTCGAGTACGCCGCAAATATATGCATGGAAGACAAGATAAGCTCGGATCATCTGGGGAGCTTCATTCGCCGTGTCATCGGAAATAACATAGATTATCACTTTGAATCTGATTCACCGCTTGAGGACATAAAGATGCAGGCGGAAAAATCAGCTGTCAAGACCGCCCTCGAGATAACGGGCAACAACAGGAGTAAGGCGGCAAAGCTTTTGAAAATCTCCAGGACGGCGCTGTATGACAAAATTGAAAAGTATGATCTGTAAACTAATCGCTACAGTGTAAGCATTTCCTTACACTGTATTTTTTTGCGAAAGTATGGCTAAAAGTAAAGGGGAATTATAAGAAATTCCTAAGAATCAGGTGTAAAGAAAAGCTTACACCATTGATTTGGGGACCTTGAATATCGGCTTAAAATAAGGGGGAAATCCACTCCAAAATTTGGCACATACCTTGCTTTACCTCAAAATATAACATGATGATTCACTCGGTATAACGCAATGGGGCATTAATATACCCGACTGGATCCGGTTAAACAAAATCCATATGGTTATTAAAGGAGGTAAATTTTATGTATGGATATTTGATACTGGCAATTTTTGCAGTGGTATTTATTGGAATTTCAGTAGTTGTCTCAAACAAATTTCCTGTTGCGGGCGTAGATGACATGGTTGCTGCCGGCCGCGGTATCCCATCATCACTGGTTGCTGCCAGCGTAATGGTTTCGTGGGTGTGGACCACTACCATCATGGGCGCCGCTGAGGCGGGCATGAGCTTCGGTGTCCTGGGCGGCATAGCTTATGCATGCGGAAACAGTGTTCCGTTCTTCGTGCTCATCCCACTGGTACTTCTTCTCAGAAAGAAAATGCCGGCATGCACCACATTCACAGAGTTTATCGAGCAGAGATACGGAAGGACCGTCTCACAGATGTTCTTCGTATTCGGAATCGGCGTTATCATCTATGTTCTTATCGCCCAGTGCGTTGGTATCGGAACAGTATTTAATTCTATGTTCGGTATCCCTTATGAGGTAGGCGCGGCAGTTCCGATCGCGATCGTGGCAGTTTATATTGCCAAGGCCGGTCTGCGCGGAACCATCGTTAACGATGTTGTGCAGTTCTTTATCATTTCCATTATCATGGTCATCACTGTTCCGCTTGTTCTCAAAACGCTCGGCGTATCCAATATATATCAGGGTCTGCTTGATGTTGTTAACAATCCGAATAATATCAACTATAATCCTGAGGCTCTTTCTCTTACCGGCAGCGGCGGTCTTATGTATGGCTTTGCAGCCATAGTAGTTGCATCCGGACAGGTTCTTCTTGACCAGGGTTATTATTCAAAGGCTATTGCGACGGCTGGTTCTAAGTCACTGCTTAAGGCATACATACTCGGAACTGTATTCGCATGGATGCCTATCCCGATCATCTGCGGCTGTGTATTCGGCTGCGGCGTTCTTTCACTCGGTGTAGGCGAAGGCGCCGGTCTTTCAGTTACTTCTGAGGCGGCTCCTTACATCATGAATCTTATCTATGGCGGCGGACTCGGAAGCATTATGTTCGTTCTTATGGTATTCATGGCCGGCATGACAACAGGCGGCGGATGCCTTTCAGGTGCACAGGCCCTGTTCACAACTGACTTCTACAAGAAATATGTGAATAAGGATGCGACCGAGGAGCAGACCATGAGCTTCGGACGTAAGATCACGTTCGTTATCGCAGCAGGTGTTATCGTTATATCGATACTCCTTAAGGGCAAGTCACTGCTCATGATGGATATATTCAGCGGCATACTTTTTGCTGCACCTACAAGTGCCCTGATAGCAGGAATGTTCTGCAAGACCACTAACTCAAAGATCGCCATCGTTTCAACGATCGTAGGACTTGCATCAGGTGTCATTGCTTACTTCATGATATCCGATCCTGACCTTAACTGGTTTGTCGGCAACATTTTATCACTCTGTGTGCCTGCAGTTATTGTTATTATCGGTTCACTTATCTGCAAGGATGAGTTCGACTTCGAGAAGCTTAAGAATTATGTTCCGGACCATGCAGTCAACAAGGAAGCTTAAAGATAATCCGGCATCAGCATTTACAGAAAGAGGTATAATATGATTAGTGAAGGCACATATTCAATTATAGTTTGGGGCGCTTATATTTGGTTTGTCACAGGTGTCGTTCTTATTGCTATTCCCGCCATTAAGGAGCTGATCGACATCATTACTAAAAAGTGATTAAAATGTATCGTATGTCCGGGGCACTTTGCTTTTGTCCCGGATATCGTGCCCAGCATAACAGGCAATAAACAATTTTACGAAAGGATGATTAAATGAAATTTAGAGTATCCTGTGTTCAGATGGAGCCAAAGCTTGGTGATAAGGAATACAACCTGAAAAAGATGGAGTCTTTTTTTGAGAAGGTAATGACTGATTATCCCGACACAAGGCTCGTCGTTTTCCCCGAGCTTTGTAATACCGGCTATGAGGGGGAGCCTGAGCTTTTTCAGACACTGGCAGAGACACTTCCCGACGGGGAGAGCCTGGTCCGGATGGGTGAACTTGCCAGGAAATATCACACACATGTGATTTTTGGCTTTGCCGAGCGCGATTCGGTGCTCAGCGATGTGCTGTATAACTCTGCCGCTATGATAGATGAAGATGGAAATGTTCTCGGCGCTTACCGCAAGGTCCACCCGTTTGCGGATGAGAAGCGCTGGTGCCGTGCCGGCTGTGAGCTTCCTATATTTGATACTGTTCTTGGAATAATCGGTATTCAGATTTGCTGGGATACAGCATTTCCGGAGATTTCACGCTGCTATGCTATCAAGGGGGCCGATCTCCTCGTTGTTTCCACAAACTGGGAAAATCCTTACGAGATCCCGGGCTGGACTCATGAAAGCGAAGTTAATCCGCATGCCGAGGACTGGGATCTTATGACCGCCGCACGCGCGTTTGACAATACACTTCATCTTGTCGCAGCCAACAGGATAGGCGGTGACGGAGGAACGCTTACATTCTTCGGAAGAAGCAAGATCATCGACCCAAGGGGAAAGACTATCGCCTCGCTTGATAAGGAGGAGGAAGGCATTATTTCCGCCGAGATCGATACCGCGCTCACCGCGCAGAAGCGTGCTGAGTATTACTGCTTCTTCAAGGACCGCAGACCGGATGTTTACGGAGATATTGTTAAGGCATACTGATTAAAAAAATAGCGTCAGGGGAGAATTTTGATTTAAGCTACGTTAAATCAAATTTTTCCTCTGGCGCCTTTTTTTGATTTAAACTCTTTAATCAAATTTTTTCCCCTGACGCCATTTTTGATTCAACATTGGTACCCGAGAAGTTGCGCTTGACTAACTTCGGTCTTTTAAGATATCATCAACGACAACACTCTGCAGTTTCTGCAGATTTATCTGAACAGGCCAAATGCGAACAGCTTGGAGCCGGGTCGCCAGACGACAGTGGAACACATGCCACGGGACAGCAGACAAATTGACTGGTCCTGTGGCATTTTGCTGTTGTGACCGGTACTCATAATGAAGCTACTTACAGGAGGCTCTCATGAATTACGAAAAAACCGTTCTTCGGGTATCGCAGATCAGTATTCTGCTGAACGCCCTGCTCACAGCTTTTAAACTGGCAGCCGGCATTGCCGCGAATTCCGGTGCCATGGTTTCCGACGCGGTACACTCCGCCTCGGATGTGTTCAGCACGCTGATTGTGATTGCCGGTGTAAAGCTGGCGGGGCGGGAAGCTGACGCTCATCACCCTTACGGTCACGAACGTTTTGAATGCATTGCAGCACTGGCTTTGACTGCAGTTCTCGCTGCGACCGGACTGCTGATTGGTTACAACTCCGTCCGGCAGCTTGCCGCTATTGGCGAAGCCACGCCGGTCGCTCCCGGACTTCCGGCGCTTATAGCCGCCGTAATTTCCATCATGTCCAAGGAAGCAATGTATCAATATACGAAGCATTATGCAGACCGCCTCGATTCAGGTGCACTGCGGGCAGATGCCTGGCATCACAGAAGTGACGCACTGTCTTCCGTTGCCTCGTTCATCGGCATCGGGGGCGCGAGGCTGGGCTTTCTCAGGTTGGAGCCGCTTGCAAGTCTTGTGATTTGTTTCTTCATCGTCAAGGCAGCTGTCTCGATTGCCTCTGACTCCCTCGAGAAAATGGTGGACCACTGCTGCGATGAAAAAATGCAGCAGGAAATGCGGGCCGTAGTGGGATCTGTGAGCGGCGTCAACAATATCGACGGGCTGACGACCAGAAAATTCGGAAACAAGATATATGTGGATGTTGAGATCAGTGCTGACGGACAGTTGTCCCTCGCAGAGGGTCACCGAATCGCAGAAAATGTGCATTCCGCACTCGAGGAGCATTTTCCAAGTGTAAAGCACGCCATGGTGCACGTCAATCCATCGGAAGAAACATTAGCGCCGACCCCCATGAACAAGACGTAAGCAACTATTCACATACCGTTCATAGGTCGGAAAAAATGGTGCCTGAGGAGAATTTTGATTTAAGCTACGTTAAATCAAATTTTTCCTCTGGCGCCATTTTTTGATTTAAACTCTTTAATCAAATTTTTTCCCCTGACGCCATTTTATGGTGCGGGCTTTTGGTTGAATACTAAGATTTTGACTCGATTTTTGTCTTCAGCAGTTCTTCATATTTCTGCTCAAAGGCGAGTTCCTCAGGCGTGTCCTGCTTCGGCAGTCTGACCTCAGAGCGGGTCCATGATGACATGTACATTGCATTTATCAGCATGATATTATTTCTTGCATCGGATGAGTCCGCTATCAGCGGTGTTCCCTTGCTGCAGGCAGCGGAAAACGCTTTAAGCAGCCTTACGTAGGCGGCAGGAGCCTGGTCGGCGGGAGCATTTGCATCAGCTCCTGAAACATCTATTTCCTTCCAGCTGCATCTTATGGCAGCATACATGTCATCGCTCTGCACCGGGTCCTCCTCGAGCACCCTGACCCGGCCGTCCTCACAGCGGATCACTGCCTTTTCGAAGCTCAGCTCGAGTCTGTTCACTCCGCACCTTTCGCCCGTGGCGGCAACGAAGATGCCGGTCACGCCGTTTTCCCAGCGCATCATTATCGACGCGTCATCCTCTACCTCGATACTGTGGTATCTGCCTTCATTGCACCATGCGTAGACGCTTTCCGGCATGCCGCAGAGCCATACGAGAAGGTCAAGGTTGTGCGGACACTGATTAAGGAGCGTGCCGCCTCCGTCAGTGCTCCATTTTGCGCGCCATGGCTCCGAATGATAGTAGGCTTCGGGCCTGAACCAGTCTGTGACTATCCAGTTGACCCGGAGGAGCTTCCCGTATCTTTGCTCGTCCACAAGCTTTTTGAGGGCAGCATATGCCGGGTAGGTGCGCTGATGGAAGACGTAGCCGTAGACGCGTCCATGGACGTTGGCTTCCTCCATTTCCCTGGCCTGCCTGCTGTATACTCCCGCGGGCTTGTCGCACAGCACGTGGAGCCCGCGCTTAAGTCCCGCCTTTACGAATGTCTCATGGGAGATATGCGGCGTCACGACGATCAGCGCCTCAAGCTCTATTTCGCCCCTGTCAAATGCTGCCAGCAAGTCCTCACCCGAATGATATACCTTTACATTTTCATCCCAGACGTCTCCTATGGCCTTAAGCCTCTCTTCGTTCACGCGGGTCACTGCGGTAAGCTTTAGTCCCGGCACTTCCCCCGCCAGGATCATGCGGGCATATTTACTGCCCATGTTTCCCATTCCGATTATCGCTGTATTCATTCGTGTCCATCCTCTCCTTTGGATATCGCGTACTTCCGGCTTGTCATTTTCCAGAAGTACTTTACTCACTGTTCTGTTCCTCCTTCATCATCGGGCAGTATCAGCAGTCCCTTCACTATGGATCTTTTCTCCTGATTGAGCTCATATAAATAGCCTATGACGCTGAAGACCACCGCGCCCGCGAAATTAACGAGCAGATCCTTCATCGTGTCTATTATCCCTATATCGAGATATCCGCCCTCTATAGTATAAAAGCTGCCGTCGGCAAGTTCTATGGTTGTTCTTACTATGTCCGGCAGATAGACCGGGATCTGCGAATTCGAAGGGTCAAGGGTTACAGAGCCTATCTCAGTCACTATAAAATCCTTCTGCATATCCAGATGAAAGAACTGATCCGCGGTAAATTCAAAAAATTCCCAGCACACGCCTATAGTCATTGAAAAACAGAATGCCATTACCGCAACATAAGCCGGGGACAGGTTCACCTTACTGTTTCCGTGATTAAGTATGTATGCCAGTGACAGCCCTATTGCCGCACACAGAAAGCCGTTCAGCGTATGGAGCATAGTGTCCCAGCCCGGTATCGCCGTATAGTATTTGTTGACCTCTCCCAGTATCTCGGCCGCATAAATGAAGCCGTAAATGATCACCTGGAACAAAGGCGGAATGCTGACCTTCAGCTTATCCTCAAAGAAGCTGGGGACCAGTAAAAGAATGAGCGAAAGTATGCAGAGGCAGAGGCTCTCATAATTTCGTGTAAAAAAGCATCGTATTCCTGTAAGTATGACGAGGAATCTCAGGACCGAATAGACGACAAATGCCCTTTTGTTTTGCGCTATCCTTTTTTTCAGTACGGCTATATATTCCCACATGATCCATTTTTCCTTTATATTTTAGATGTGACCGGTCTTCCCTGTCAGTCAGGAAGCATAAGCAGTGCCGGATCATCATTCTCCTAATTTATATCATCGCCATTGTATGTAATTGCAGTTTTTTAGGTTATACTGCATCTTTTTTAACTAAATATGTCGAATTGCGTTTACAGTATTTCTATCTGGCACATTTTCATCGCGTTAAGCGCGTTCTCATGGCTCTCCGGTGTAACGCCGGCGCAGCATGAAGCATCTACCTTTATCGGTACCTCCGGCAGGAATGCCTTGATCAGCATTGCATTTGAGATAACGCATATATCCGTGCATAGGCCTATGAGGGTAATGCTGCCGATCGGCTCTTCTTCATTCAGTTTTATCATCAGCTCACCGATCTCAGGTGATGAAAATGACGGCTTGTCGATGGCATCCGTTTTGCGCAGGTCTTCCAGTTCCTTTCTTATCCTCCAGCCCTCAGTCCCTTTTACGCAGTGAACTACCGGAAGCATCCTTCCCTCCTGCGTATTAAGGTAATCCTCCGTATGGGTATCCCTCGTAAAGAGGACCGTGCCGTCGAAATTTTCTATCTTTTCCTTTACCGCAGGCACGATCTTGACAGCCTCCTTTGTGCCAAGCGCTCCGTCGATAAAATCATTCTGCATGTCAACTACAATAAGTATGTCCCTCATATATTCTGCCTTTCTGTTATTAATTATCCGGACCTGTTATTCGTTTCACGTTCAGTCGGCATATACCGGCTCAAAATCCTCAGCTCCGTGGCCGCAGAGCGGACATGCATAGTCTGCCGGAAGCTCGCTTCCCTCATAAACATACTTGCAGATCTTACACCTCCAGCCTATGACCTTTTTGTCAGCAGGAGCAGTCTTACCGCCCTCAGACTTGGGCTTTACCCTGTTCTGGTAATCAGCATAGGTAAGCGGTGCCTTGTCATTTATCAGGACCGCATCCATTACCTCCGCAATGAAAAGTGTATGGCTGCCGAGGTCCTTCCTATCAACTACCTTTCCGCTTATCACTGCACATGTATGCCATCCGAGATACGGAACTCCGTTTATATCGAGCGGCGGTTCCATGCTTTCAAACTTATTGACATCCCTTCCCGACTGCATTCCAAAATGTTTAATGGTCTCAAAGCTCGCTTCCTCACTGAGAAGGCTTAATGAGAAAACACCGCTCTCTTTTATAAGTTCACAGGTAAGATTCGCATTTATGACTGAAAATGCTATCCTCGTAGGACTGTTTGCGACCTGCATGCATGTGTTAGTTATGCATCCGTTCATGATATCCCCGGATCTCGCGCCGAGCATGAACACTCCGTAACTTAATTTATAAAGTGCTTTCTTATCCATTCTTTTCCTCCATATAACTATATATGGTCTGACATTTCCATTGCATGTATTTCTGAAGAATAGAGTTCTCTGTATGGGGCGCACCTCTGCATCATTTCCTGATGGGTTCCCTCGTCCAATACTTTTCCATCGTCCAGATATATGATTTTGTCTGCATCAAGAATTGTAGACAGCCTATGAGCAATTATTATTATAGTATGAGTTTTTCTTAAGTTGCTTAAAGTTTCCTGAATTTTCGACTGCGTGATATTATCCAGTGCCGAAGTCGCCTCATCCATAAGCAGAACACGGAAATCCCGCAAAAAATTTCGCGCAATAGCCAGGCGCTGTCTTTGCCCGCCCGACAGGTTTGCACCTCCCTCGCCAATCAGTGTATCGTACCCTTCCTCCATGTTACAGATCTCTTCATCGATACATGCCATACGGCAGGCACGGTGCATTTCCTCCTCTGTCATATCGGGCTTTACAATTTTCAGATTGTCCCGGATACTGAGATGAAAAATATATGGATTCTGACTTACTACAGCAATATTGGATCGAATCGTTTCTCTGTCAAGTTCTCGAATATTTTCCCCATCCAGGAAAACCACTCCCGATGATGCCTTGTACAACATGCTCATCAGATTAAAAACAGTCGTTTTACCGGATCCGCTTCTGCCTACGATCGCGGTCATCTGACCGGCCGGAATCTCCATGTTCAATTGTTTCAGGACCATGTGCGGCCTAACCAGAGGATTTGCATTTTTATATGCAAATGAAACATTTTCAAACCGGAAAGCGCCTTTTATTTCATCAAGATGCCTGGTGCCAAAGCTCTCTTTTGGAAATTCTGTATTTTCCAGAAGAGCATATACTCTTTCGGCTGAAAGATTGAATCCCTTGATAAATTCCAGAAACTGCCCCAACAAAAGAACTGCCGGTGAGCCAAGCTGCGTATAATACGTA
This sequence comes from Eubacteriales bacterium, assembly GCA_030531385.1. GTDB lineage: Bacteria > Bacillota > Clostridia > Lachnospirales > Lachnospiraceae > Avilachnospira. The sequence continues at coordinate 21,990 of JAUNNP010000009.1, read as the reverse complement.
AAAAGAATGATCGCCTGCGCAGAGTCGATCTGCTCCGCCTTGGTCAACAGCGCAAGGATCACTATGAACATAAAATAGCCCGCTTCACCTATTTCAAGGCGAGCCATCCTATACTTCCAGCCTCTGTTTTGCATATACATGCGTTTGTTATTTGCGTCATCGATACGATTTTCCAACTCACTTCGGAAATTGTCCTCGTTGTGAAGGAGTTTTACATCACGGGAACCGTTCACCATTTCTGCAACAAAGCCGGTGAAGCTCTCGTTTGCTTCACGATAGATACGGTCGTCCTTTTTCATCTTATTTGCCCGTTTGATTTCAATAAACGACTGTATAGTAAGCAGCGCCAGAACAATCATAAAAATCGGAGGGCAGACCAACAATATTGCCGCGAGTATTCCCAGATAATTGAATATCTGCGAGGTTAGATCCGCAAGGGTATCTAAACCGATCGCCAGCGTATTGGTATCCACAGTCAGCCTTTGGATAAAAAGTCCGGCTCCTTTCTCATCAACGCACCCGTTTGTTATCTTTAATATCCCATTTACCAGATCTTTTTCAAGGTTTGACAGAGTACGGTTATAAACCTTGTTATAGCTTCGATTGGAAATAAATGCTGCCAGATCAGTCACGACAAGAACAACAAAAAGGACAGCCGCCAACAAAAGCAGTTCTTCAAATATGCCTGCCTCAAGGTTTACAATGACCTGTGCGCTCAATACAGGAATGGCTATTTTGAGTCCTATACCAACGAGCTGACTTAGGACTGCAAGCACGAATGTTCCCCGCTGTCCTTCCGTGTATTTCCATGAAAGCTTTAGATTTTTTTTCAGCGTATTACATACCGGAACCACCAGCTTTGTCGTATTTATCCCCTTGCTGCGGCTCCATACCGATTCCACTGCTGTATCCTGAAGCAGCCTTAAAAGAAGCGGACTTGCGTTTTGCATGGGATCAAATTCATCGCCCTCCGTCTCAAGAATGATCCGGATGTCTCCCTGCCTGTAGGTAAGAGTGATCGTAAATGCCGCCGTCTCACCCATAGCATCCCTGCAGGTCAGCAAAAGCTCATCCATGATAAGCTTTACTCTGATACACGTCTGCCGCTCCGGCGTGACCTGATCCGCAAAGTTATACACGTTCGAAATGGCCTTTTCTATATTTTCAGATGAGAATGTCCCCCTATAGTTCATTACCGGTCGCTGCCTCTCCTTTTCATGATCCGTATCTGTTGTATCCGGCGCCTTGCATTTGACGTATTGCTGTCAGCATATGTCGTCTTTTCCCTGTTCCCAGGGGACCCTGCTGACCGTAATACATCGTTCTGGGATTTCCCTCGACAATGATCCATCTGCCGTCCTCTGTGCAGGCCATATCCCAGCCAGCATAATATACCCCTTCTATTGCGCGCGCGGCTTTCCCGGCTGTCTCCAACGCTTCATCCCAGAAAGGCAGCTGTATGCCCTTGAAATCATAATGATTATCCGGATTGCTTTGGTATTGTATTCCTTTTTCATCGATGCCGCAGCTGTCGGTAATACCGGTCCCGGGGTCCACATGAACAAAGATTCCGCCCTGTGAGCCATTGTCAATGAAGGCGCCTTTTCGTCCGACTCTCAGAAAGCTGTCTAATGCTATCGGGGTATCACCGTCAAGAAGAGTGATGATCCTTGCCGTGTTTACGGAATCCTTATTTAATGTCCGAAAACTTGGATGCTGTTTAATATATTCTTCTAAAATAAAAAATTTACCATCCCGGATGATTTCCTCATAAACCCTTTGAAGGTCTGCCTGTGATGACGCGTCGATCAGCTCCACGCCCCTTCCGAGGGACTGGAAATTATTCTTTTTGACAAGAGCAGTATTTTCCCGGAATGCCTGAAGAAAAGCCGGATATCCGCCTGCTGCATCCATCTGAAAGAGCTTCCTTCCGTAAAGGGGTGTCATTGCCTTATAGGTCAGATATTTATTATCGAGAAATTCTGCTCCGGAAGCGGTATTGAAAAAGTTCGCGATCTTTATTCTGAAACGGTCGGAAACAAATTCCGTTTTTTCTTCATCTGTCTTTTCCCAGAAATGATAGGCAGCATATTCTTCCGGAACGAATCCCAGCAGACCGGAGCATAGTTCCATATCTGTGGTAACCTGATCAAATGCGGGATTTCCATCCGTCAGTCCGGGGCAAACTATGTTTATCGCAGTATAAAGCTCTTTTCTCCTGAGCTTGGATATCATTTTAGAAAGCATACTCCTCGCATCATTCATTTCATCCTTAAAGTCAGCATACGGCAGCAAGTCATTTTCATATTTTTGAATGACACTGTCTCGAAGGACCAGGTATCGGTCAAGCATGGACAGCCATTTCCTGCAGGCCTCGGTCGAATTTCTCACGTCGAGCGCATATCCGCCGTATTTATAGTACAGCTCAAGAGTGACAGGAAAATCACTTTCCAATGAGTTTAAAAGCGCAAGCTCTTCAAAGACCGTTTCCCCGCTTTTTTTGCATTCGTCCGCGATCATACACAGCATCCGGTTTTCTTCATATTTTCGGCCTCTGTCTCTGAGCATATCCATATAAAAGGCGGTATCTGATTTATCTTCAGAGTCAAGACGCCGGATCTCGGAAACAGATGCCCCAAAATTTTCCATAAGATAATTTTCTCTTTCTGCTCTCCTGTGATTTTCCATATTCAATATGTTCCTTTTCCTGCCGTTTTCACCCCAGCATAGCCTTTATTTTTAATATCCTGTTTACCGATTCATCTATACGCGACTCAGGGATTTCTCCGCTTTTAACCGCTTCAATTATAGCATTTACCGATCCCCTGAAATTACCGGTCTTCAGGATCATATCGCAACCGGCTTTTATCGCTTCTACCGCAGCTCTTCCAGCAGGAAAATCATTTCTTATGGCATCCATTACCAGCGCGTCGCATATGATCAGTCCCCTGTACCCCATTTTGTTGCGAAGGATATCGGTCAGCATATGCTTTGATAAAGAAGCCGGTCTTGTCTCTCCTGATATTGCGGGGACCAACACATGAGCAGCCATTATAAACGGAATATCCTTCTTACATGCTTCAAGGAAAGGAACAAACTCTGCCGCTTCAAACTGTTTTAAAGTCCTGTTCACGGTAGCATAACCAAAATGTGAATTGTCATTGGTTCCGCCGATTCCCGGAAAATGTTTGTAACACGGCAGTACATTGCAAGACATGAGTTGTTTTGAAAAAAGATATGTGAGCTTCTTTACCATTTCCGGATCTGTACCGAAGGCTCTTTTTTTGAGATAGGTGTTTTCTCCATTAGTAACCACGTCAGCAACAGGAGCAAGATCCACATTGAAACCATACCTGTGCAGATATCCCCCAATGATATTTCCCGCGTCACGGATTCTTTCATCGGCATCCGGAAGTGCCGCAAGATCTCCCATACCTGAAATGCGCGGCACATCAGGATAGCACTTAACGCCCACTCTTTGCGCAACTCCGCCTTCCTCATCCACACAGATAAAAAGCGGAATTCCCGTATAATCCCTGTAGAATTTCTGCATTCCAGTATTAAGACCGGTGATCTGAGATGCATTTTTAATGGACCTCTTATAGATTATAACACCACCGACAGGAAATCTTCTAAGAGAATCCTCCAGCCTCTTAGTGCAGCTGCGCACACAGTACAGTCCCGTAAGCTCCGTAAGAGTTGTGATCTGCATCTGCAGTACCTTCTCATACAAGGTCAGCTCCGATGCATCGTGAGGGACCGCGCAGCTCATTTTTGTATGAATATCCGTGCGCGTACACAGGGATGTTATCATGTCATTGATCTCACGCAGACCCTCTCTTCCTTTATTATATTTGAACTTCAATCGTTCAACACTGATCATTCAACTGCCTTTCCGCTGCCTTGGCCGATCCCTTTGTTTTCCTGCCGTGCAAGCTGTTCGTCTGCTTCCTTAAGGGTCCTCGCGATCCTGAGTGCCATAGAAGGCCCGGATATGGATTCTTTTCCGGCTTCAATGCATGAGGCAAAGTGCGAAAGACTGTTGCAAAGGGCGTCTTCCTTTTCCACATCCAGGAAACCGACCTTGTCATAATCATAAACAACAAGCCTTCCGGCATCCGATGTCTCATCGTACATGATGATCCTGTCCGTACCGCCTACAATCAGCTTTCTTTCCTTCACCGGAGATATCCAGTTTTCAGACAGGTTCGCGATAAAGTCCTGATACTCAAGCTGCATGAAGCCTGCGGAACAGAGAGAATGATTCAGATTTTTCCCTATAACATTGACAGTGTTCGGCACAGCCCCGTCACTGAGATAATCGATAATGGCGAGATCGTGCACGCCAAGATCCATGAATACATTCGCATCCGCTCTGGCTCCGCCCATACTTGTTCTTCTCATATCAAAATACCGGAGGCTGCCTGCGTACCCGTCCTTTATCAAACTCCTGATTTTTCGTATTGCAGGATGGAATATCATAATGTGGTCCACATGGATCACCAGTTTTTTCTCCTTTGCCTTGTCCATCAGGAGCATTGCCTGCTCTACTGTCTCTGTAAAGGGCTTTTCCACAAAAACATGCTTTCCTGATTCAAGCGCCTGCATGGCAAGTGTAAAATGTTCTTTTGTGTTCACAGCCAAAGCAATCGCATCTATGGAGGGGTCATCTGTCAGTTCCCGAAAATCCGTGCTATAGCGGACACGATTCCCATAAGAGCTTTTAATTTTGTTCAGCTGCTCTTCGGTTTTATCGCAAACGGACATCAGGTGAAATCCCGGATGCTGTGCTATGGCCCTGCATACATTACTTCCCCATTGACCGGCTCCTGCCAATGCAATTTTGACTGTTTTATTCATCCTATAGTTCCTTGAAAAGATTATGATTAATGTTCATCCCACGATAGATCTTTTTTAAAAGAGCTGTTACCTTTACATGGTCGTGATAACGCTCAACATAGTCCCTGCCATATACTCCCAGGCGATTGCGTCTTTCCCGGTCCGAAATAAGTTCAGATACAACAAAGGAAAGATTTTCAAAGTCCGAGCTCACAATGGGAAGATCCGGATGATGTTTCCTTGTAAATTCCGAAATGTAGGCAATGACAGGTTTGCCAAGAGCCATCGCCTCAATACTGAATACGCCATAGGATCCGCCTGATATCTGGTCTATGATAATATCCGCCGAACGGTAGATCTGAAGGGCTTCCTCTCTGGTCTTTCCCTCGACAAGGATCAGTTCAAAATCTCCTTTGACGTGCTTCAATTCCTCAAGGATACGTTCCGTACCCTTAAATCGCCTGTCCGTAGGTGCATGAACTATGCGTACTTTGGGATTTCCGGGATCTGATTCCGGCACAAGGCTTTTTATATCCACTCTCAAAGGGACAGTATATACAGGCACCGACAGCTCCTGAGGAAGATACCTGTACTGTCCTTCACTGTGGAGAATGATCCCGTCACTGTTGCCGATCAGCCTTGTCAGTCGTTCCCGGCGACCGGCCCTATCTTCTTTGCTCATCGGATCCGCGGGGGCAAAGGGAAGGGCTTCAGCATTAAACACATACCTCAATTCCACTCCGTGAAATTCAGAAAAGATCCTGACGCCGTTCGCTTTCATCAATTTAAGATCAGACATATCATTAATAAATGTATCTCCGCCGTGAGAATGAAAAACATCGATCTCTTTTGCAATGTGACCCACAAAACGGCTAAGCTCCTCTGTATTTTTATTGTCAAGGCAGAAATCTGCGTATGATGGGCATTTATTCCCGGAAACTACTGCAAGCCTGGCAGCCTCTCCATTTTCCCGCAATCCCCTGACGGTATATAGTCCCTGTCCGGATATGTCATACGGACCATGTAAAATCTTCATGGCGTACCCTTCTCACTTCCCGACTTTTTAAGTTCTTCGATCAGAGTCTGAAACAGTTCTCCCTCCTCATACACACTCTTAAATTCCGGTGCCCATTTATCCCCGGGAGATAAGAGAACAGTCTGTCACGGAGACGCCATTTTCACTGATATTCTAAATGCTTCCTCAAGAGTATCTGCCTGCGCTATAGCTTTAAGAACACTTCCTTCATGCTTTGCAGCCTCGCGGAATGCATTCGCATAGCGTTCTCCCACCGGACCGAAGATTACAGCGCCTGTACATGTCTTCGCCACTGTCATTGCAAAATCTGTCACATCCATGCCTGCATCTCTGCCTCCGGCTATAAGCACAAGTTCCCCCGGTCTGTACATTCGCACAGCTGCCTCTGCTTTGGCAGGATTACCTGACTTAGCGTTGTCCACAAATTGAATACCGTTCACTTCTCCGCAGTAAACATTTCTATGTGAAAATGGCTTAAAAGCTCTGAGCTGAGCGTTTATATCCTCATCCTTCACTCCCAGAAAAACAGCTGCCGCCGCCGCTGCAAGCGCATCGATCCGGTTGCATTCTCCGGGTAATTGCAGTTCCTGTGAACGGAGCAGTTCATGACGGACCCCGTCCTGTCTGACAATCAGTCTGTCATTTTCCACAAAAGCAGCACAGTCACGGCCGCAGTCAGCGTGGCCTATTACGCATACTTTTTTTCCGGCATCAATAAGATGCTTTAATATCCTCCGGCAATATATGTCATCTGAGCATACTATAGCAAGATCGTCTTTCTGTAAATTGTCGAAGATATGCTCTTTAGCATTCGCATATGAATCCATGGATCTGTGCCAGTCCTGATGATCCTCGCTGACATTTGTAATTATGGCAACGCGAGGATGAAGTGTCGGAGCATTGATCAGCTGGGAATGTGACAGTTCAGCTATCATCCATTCGTCATTATTTCTTGCTGCCTCATCGCTCACTATAGGATACCATTCATTTCCGGCAGGCACAGCACCCACCCCTGCCCGGCGTAAAATAGAATTAAGTATTGAAACGACCGTAGTCTTTCCGCTTGTCCCCGTAACTCCTATCCACTTCCTGCTGTTTTCTCTATATGCCAACTCGGGTTCACTTATAAATTCATCCGAGCATTCAACAGCATTCCTATAAAACTCAGACCAACATGGGATACCCGGAGATGCCACACAGAGATCATAATGTCCCGTAACTTTATCTCCACGAACAACCTTAGCGCCGGCTTTTTTGAGCCTGTCAAGCAATACCGCATCTGCCTCACCGCTTCCAGTATACAGAGTAAGCTGATGGACTCGTTCCCCCACCATGGGGGAGAGATACTCTGCTACGGCCTTTCCCGTCATTCCGCAGCCAAGCACGCATACATCTCCCAGATCATATTTTTTCATATTACACAAATCCAATCCTGTCCCCTCTATTTATATTTGATTTCGGAAAGACCAGTATCCCATCAGCTGCTGATGTTTTTTATATGTGCCACATATTTTGAATGCTCAATCGCGAAATTTCCGGAATATCTTATATCAGGCGGTACATCCTTAGTTACCACAGCACCTGACGAGAGCTTGGCATCATGTCCCACTTTGATTCCCGGCGCTATCGTAACTCCCACTCCCAGAGTACAGTTTTCCTCCAATGTGACGATTCCGCCTATTGTAACGCCTGCCGGTATAAGACAATTTCTTTCAATCAGAACATCATGGGATACATGTACCCGGTTGGATATTTTCACATTGTCAGATATAACAGTCGGTCGGAAAACCCCCGCCTGAACCACAGAACCGGCATGTATAGTGACCCTGCTGCCGATATTCACACCGTTGCCGGCGCAAACCCTCTTTCTGTCATCGCCTTCTCCATAATAATAAAATGCCGGCATACCGACCATGCAATTTTCCATGATTTCTGAATATGCACCAATACTGACGCCCTCAGATACTATAGCGCCAGATCCCACCACTGCTCCCGCAGCAATACTGACACCCCTTTTTGCTATAACTGCATCATCTGCTATAATGGCAGTATCATCTATTATACTTTCCGGCAGTGTTCTCCTGCCGTATATATTATTATGTATTTCAAAAAAGGTGGATCGTGGATCTTCTGATACTATGATTCCGCCATCAAACTGTTCTCTGACATCTGACAGCAGTTCCGGTGTGCATACTACTCCGACATATCCGCCTGTGAGTAATGCATCCGCGTAATTACTGTCAGTTAAGTATGTAATATAGCTTACATTCTCTTCCTTGCTTTTCTTCAGGAGAACCGTTGCCTCAAAGGTGCAATCCCTTACCAGCTTAGCATTTAAATCAGATAATGCTGTCTGTTCTGAAAGAAGATATTTCTGAGTCATTGTTATATTTCCTCCATCAATGCCTTGTTTAATTCTTCACATATCCATTTTACCTCAATATCCGAAAGATATGGATGGACAGGAAGACTTAAAACTCTATTGCATAGTTTTTCTGCCACGGGACAATCCGCATCAGCGCTTCTTGTATTCTTAAAGGCCACCTGTTTATGCATGGGTTTAAAGTAGTAAACCTGTGTCGGGATCCCTTTTGTTCTAAGTCTCTGTTGTATGTTTCTTCTGTCTGCTCCTTCCGGCAAGCGAATGGTATACTGTGCCCATGAGGAGAAACAGTTTTTCTCTACTTGAGGTAGTCCCAAACCTTTAATATCCTTTAACCTATCGCTATACAGAGCTGCCACGTGATTTACATCGTCCAGTTCATGCTCCGTAAAATCCGGAAATTTTGCCAGGAGAATCGCTGCTTGAATAGTATCAAGCCTGCTGTTCATCCCAAGGCGTATGTTTTCATAAGCGGATACCGGATTGGCAGGGTTTTCGGTATCTTTTCCATGCCACGCTATCGAACGGCACAAATCAGCTATGCGGGCATCATCTGTAAATATAGCGCCCCCATCTCCGTAGCATCCAAGTGGTTTTGCCGGATAAAATGATGTGGTGCTTATTCCTCCAAGTTTTCCGGCCTTAATCTTTTCCCCGGAAGAAGTCATATAATACCCGCCAAATCCCTGTGCAGCATCCTCTAAAAGAAGCATATCATATTTGGAACACAATTCTCGTATCCGCTCATAGTCAAAGGGCTGCCCAAAAAGATCCACCGCAATGACAGCCCGCGGAATCAGATCGTCCTCCGTTTTAACCTTCTTTATTGCTTTTTCCAATGCATCAGGATCAATGTTATAGGTTGATTCATTTATGTCCGTAAAAATCGGTGTCGCGCCAATAGTCGCAGGGCATTCTCCCGAGCTGAAAAAAGTAAAGTCAGGAACAAACACAGCATCCTTTTTACTGCCGCCTCCTGCCTCTCCGACCCCTGCAGCCATAAGTGCGATGGATATTGCATCCGTACCATTTGCACATGATATACAGGTCTTACGGTCTACATAAGCAGCCAGCGTCTCTTCAAGCTTCCATACCTGCTCTCCCGCAATAAATCCCGCCGAAGCTATAACCTCCGATATCGCCCGGTCAACTTTCTCTTTCATATGCTCATATTGTCTTTTTAAATCTCTGAATTCTATGTTCATTTTTAATATGTTATCGCCCTTTTCTGCTACTGATTATGAGTGGATAAAGCAGCTGGTGCTTAAGGCAGACGAAAAGTACCTTAATCATAATTTAGTATAACCGCACATATCCTACTTGTATATATTGATCTATTCAATCGCTTAATTCAACTTTCCCGAAAAATGGCGTCAGGGGAGAATTTTGATTTATGCTACGTTAAATCAAATTTTTCCTCCGGCGCCATTTTTTGATTTAAACTCTTTAATCAATTTTTTTCCCCTGACGCCATTTTTGATTTAAGTTTTATGGTATACTACATAAGGAGGAATTTATCATGAAGAATTTCAAGAATAAGCACCAATTCTATTTCGTCCAGCTCGTTGCCTGTGCAGCGGCAGCAGTTCTTTGCCTTTCCGGCTGCGGCTCCGGCTCCGGTTCTGCCGGCTCCGATCTAAGTGCGGATGACGGGAAAACAGCCATTATGAATGCCTCGACACTGGTTATCAATGGGGATAACAATGCTATAAATGACAACTGTCCCATCCTTGCGGACGACCGGACTGTTGGTTCATGGATCGAATCCGGCTTTGTTGACACCAAATGGACAGTATCAGCAGGAAGCGATGAGTGGTTTTATTTCACTGACGAGGCTAGTGATAATCTCCCGAATAAAAGGGAGCTCGTATTTAGATCCTATACTATCTATGACATGAGCGATCAGCGGATGGGTTATCTTTGCGAGTCTACTGCCAATGCCGACGGCACCGGCGATGACCGCTTTTATTTCTATGACGCGGATGGAAATGAAAAGGAGTATTATGCGGACGGTGATCTTACTGCCATTTATGACGCAAACGGAACATTGCTTGTCAGCTCTCACTATGCAATGGCACCCATGGGACTCTCTGACGCACAGAAATACGATCTTACCATTCAGGTTTCTAACAACGAACAGGTGGATATCTGGGATGAGCTTTCCCTGATTATCGGACAGCAGACAGTCATACGCCGAAAAGAAACCAGAGATAACTGAACATGAAAAAATCCCACAGGTGTTTAAACCTGTGGGTAAGTATCATTATCTGTGTTATCAGCATCCGCTGCTCATTCTGAAGTAAAGATCCACAAACTCGGCAGAAGCGACTGCATTCTTGCTCATAGCATCTGGAGCTTCATTCTGAACACGGAAATACTCTTTAATTAAATTCAGCATTTCTGCACCTCCTTTGTTTTGTATGCCCATACTATAAACCTTTTCGGAGGTGATTTCAATAGGCGTTTTGGTAGAATATCACAATTGTATTCAATTGTATTTGTGCATATTTTACAGTGTTTTTTACAGAAATGGTATCTAAATGCTTACTTTCCCCGCCCACGTGAATAATAACCGCCATTTTTTTGCAGTTAATATATATTTCATGCACAGCTGGGTATAATAATGACCGGCGGCAGCATTTGCAGAAAGATAGCCGCAAATAAAAAACCTGCGGGGACGGCAGCATGAATATAGAACATCTTTTTAATCAGGAAACACGTGACCAAATCATCAGGAATAATCTGATGTCGGATTCGTTACTGGATTATATCAAGAAGAATAAGGAGCCTTTCGACACGCTCATGTGTTATTACGAATGCGCCATCATGGAGATCGAGACCAAGTTCAAGGTCCTCGATGCGGAGTTTTCGCTTCAGTACGACCGTAATCCCATCGAGTCGATCAGGTCCAGGATCAAATCCATGGAGAGTCTTGTTAAAAAGATCCGCAGCCGGAACATTCCTATCACTTTAAAGTCGATCGAGGAAAATATCACTGACATCGCCGGTGTGCGTGTCGTGTGTGCTTTTCCGGAGGATATCTATATGCTGGCAGACTGCCTGCTGAGACAGGATGATATCAAGCTTATCGCCAGGAAGGATTACATACAGAATCCCAAGGAGAACGGCTACCGGAGTCTGCATCTTATTGTGGAGGTACCGATCTTTCTTAAGAGCGAGACCCGCCTTATGAAGGTCGAGGTGCAGCTCCGCACTATTGCCATGGATTTCTGGGCCAGCCTCGAGCATAAGCTAAGGTATAAGAAGTCGCTCAGTGACGATCAGATGGCAGAGATCAGCGCGGAGCTTAAGGAGTGCGCCGAGACCAGTGCTGCTCTGGATAAGAAGATGCAGGAAATCAGGAACAGGATCACGGTGTGATGAAAAATGCTGCCTGTGTTGTTTTTTGATTTAAGCTACATTAGCTACGTTAAATAAAATTTTTCCTCTGGCGCCATTTTTTGATTTAACGTAACTTCTGAGCTTAAACACACTTTGACGAATATGTATAATAAAAGCTCGTACAGGCGTAACCGGTGCGAGCTTTTTGATTTGTTTGGTTTGTTTATTCTGTTTCTGACATGAGGTGCCTGAATTCTTTTTTACTATTCACGACCGAAGACTATTGGACTATTGGGTTATTTAACGCCTTGCGTTTATTTTTTTATTTTTCCTATTGATTAATTCCCATTCTCGAGATATTATATTGACTAAGAAATGGGTTTCGTAGCGGGTAAGGATTTATTCCTGACAGTAATTGCTCATTTCTTTTTTTATTTCTATAATGTCATATAAATATTTCTTACCGTTCCCTGCATGTCTTACAAGAAGTCTTGCATAAAAAACATTGTATCTTTCCACTTCTCCGCTTTCATCAAATACCGGAAGGGCAAATCTTGTATCGTATTTATACCAGCCATGCTTTGCATCATTACTATGTTTTTCTTTATGGTTCTCTTCATATTGTTTATTTGCAGCAATCTCAATCATCTCAGGAATTCCCTGGGTAGCATTGGCTTTTGCTTTTGCATTAGCGCCTTTTAATTTTTTTGTATAGACAGATCCTGCATATTCCTTTGGCAGATCACTGCCAATGAAGATTTCGTCCTCAGTTGCGGTCACATAGTAAAGCTCTCCGATATAGTCTCGCAAATACGATTCTACATCTTCCCAATGAATCGTTCTCTTTCCCTTGAATCGAATATCATGTATAAATACAACCTTCTTTCCATTCAGATCCTCGATAATGCTTACTTTTCGCTCCACAAAAATCCTCCTTGTCTTAATACGCATTGCGTCATGTTTGAGGTGAAAAATATACCATGTCACCAGGGCCGGCAACATGGCATAATGCTATACCTGTTCTTTCTTCTCTAACTTTTTCTCTATGTGTGCACGATATGACAGCAGACGAAGCAGATAATCCGGAAGTTCTCTTTTCTCAGCTTCCCAGTCCTGCACCGTACGATATGGAATTCCGAAATAATCGCAAAACTCTCTCCTGTTCATGCCCATCTGTTCTCTTAACTCTTTGACTTCTTTTCCTCGACCCATAACATCATACCTCTTTATGCACGCTTTGCGTTATGATATTATAATACTCACAAAGAGTGCAATCGTCAACTACTTCGGCGGCAGCATTCGCAGTGTTACTTACTCGTCGAGTGTGCAGAGCACGCCCTGCTCCAGCACGAACCTGACTGTCCCGGTTGCTGTGTCGCCGATCTTGTCATAAAGTCTTCCGGCGCTCATGCTCTCGCCTATGCGCGTGCGGTAGGTGGCTGATACATAACCGATCTGTCCGAGGCCGTCCATCTCGACCTTGATGGCCTCCGCATCGACTTCGTTGTCAGGCTCCTTTACGAGCTTGACCTTCATGCCCGGCTCAAGGAAGTCCGAGCCATATCTGTGGTTAAGTCCTGTTACTGTGAAATATTTTGTCTCCATGTCTGTCCTTTCCGGCCGGATGGCGGCCTGTGTCTTGTTTAATGCAGTTGGGTCTGCTCTTAGTTTTGCGGTCCTGCGTTTTTGCGGTTGGTTTTGCGGTTTCCGGTTTTGCAGTTCTGCGGTTTTCCGGTTTTGCGGTCCTACGGTCAGTTTTGCATTTTCCGCTTCCTGTTATGGCCTAATTATAAATTTTTTAAAGTCCCAAATATTTCCCTCTGAACAGACGCGACAATACTGTTTTGGCATTGTCATTTTTATATAATACCTTCAAGGTATTGTTAACGCTTCAAAACATGTATTTTCCAAAATACAATTTGTGAGTTATCATTTAGTCAACAAAAGAAAACAAGCTTCCGAAAGGAACAAAGAAAGGAGTAAAATCATGAAGATCACAGCTATTTTGGAAGAGTACTACAGGATGTTTAAATAAAGCAATCGGGGTGGACACTATGGAAGTTCTGATACCGTTATTCTACTGAGAGTGAGAAAGATACTGCAGCTTAGGTGAATAGCTTAGCGAAGACAGCATTTGCAGAAAGGACAACTGAATATGGCAAATAGGTATATAAAGTGAAAGCTCGTACAGGTGTGACCGGTACGGGCTTTTTCAGGCAGATGCCCGTGTTGTTTTTTGATTTAAGCTACGTTAGCTACGTTAAATCAAATTTTTCCCCTGACGCCATTTTTTGATTTAAACTCTTTAGTCAAAAAATTTCCCCTGACGCCATTCTTTCTATAAGTCTTGTGAAAAAGCCAAAATAAATATACAATGAGGAAATGAGAAAATAAAGCTTACAGAAAATGGCAAGCTGATAATGACAGGTGAAACATGAATTTATTTATAAATTGCTGCCCAAGAAAAGAATCAAGGACCCGCCGTTTGGCAGATGCTGTGCTCAGCCGGCTTAACGGCTATGAAGAAGTGGATCTTTATTCCATAGAGCTTGACGCTCTGGACGAAAAAAAGCTCTGTCAAAGGACAGCGCTAATTGACAAGCATGATTATTCCGATCCCATGTTCGATCTGGCCAAACAATTCGCCTCTGCCTCTGCGATCGTGATCGCAGCGCCTTTCTGGGATCTTTCCTTCCCGTCTAAGCTTAAGACATACATTGAAAATATTTATGTGACCGGCATTGTATCAAGATATGATGAAACAGGACAGCCGCAGGGACTCTGCATGGCAGAAAAGCTCTATTATGTCACCACCTCCGGCGGCCCGCTTGACGAGCGCTTTGGTTACGGCTACATCAGGACCCTGGCCCATGATTACTTTGGTATTCCCGAAGTTTCTCTAATAAAAGCTGAGATGCTCGATGTGGATGGCTTCGACCCGGAAGCTATATTGGCAGAGGCCATGGATAAACTCACACACTGAACATTCATATAACGCCATTTTTTGATTTAAACTCTTTAATCAAATTTTTTCCTCTGGCGCCATTTTTTGCAGCACTACTTCTTCCCATACATTTCTTCGAACTTCTTATTTCTGTCGGGATGAAGCAATATCCCCTTCTGATTGCGCGGCACATTATTGCAGTGTGCCACAAAGGTGATAAGCAATGTTATAAGCACAGAATATATCACCCATGCGGCTATAGTGATATAGGTGACCGCAAGCGGAAGGTCTGTCACGAAGTGCAGGATAAAAGTCACGAGCGCGACTATTATAAACTGATACCTGAAAGCCATGTTTACAAATACTGCAATAAGAAAATTCACTATCTTCTCTATCATTTTCCGCTCCTTCTGATCGTGCGGATCACGATCTGCCAAAATACCCATGCAGATATGCTACAGCCGTTTTCCTGCAATAAGTCCCGCCACGAAAATAATAATTGCCGGAACTATCAGGGTCAATGCAGCCCGCTATAAACAGGTTCATCTGTGCCACCCCTTCCGGCTCACACCTTACATATATGTAACTGTTTCTGAGAGCGGCTTGCGGAGGCTGTGGTTTTCAAGCGGTCCCACACCTTTTGCGGCGGTTCCCAGGTCGAGTGCCATTACAACCTCCTCATTCTCAGGAAGTCCAAGCTCACGTGCCATGACCTCCGGATCGAAGAAATTGATCCAGCAGCTGTCAACCCCTTCATTTTCAGCAGCAAGCATCATATGCGTTGCCACAATGACAGCATCCTCTGTTCCCGAATCCCTTTTGTCTCCCGGATACACGAAAACATTTTTATTATCGTAAGCTACTACGATTACTGTTGCCGCGCCGTAACGGCACGGTGTTGCCCTGTCAAATGCTTCAAGTGCGTCTTCCGATTCCAGCACATAGATGCGCTGCTCCTGCAGGTTCTTCGCTGTAGGTGCAAGACGTCCCGCCTCAAGCACAGCTTCAAGCGCTTTACGCGGTACCTTTCTTCCGTCAAATCCCTTGCATGCATATCTCTTTCTTATAACTTCTGAATATTCCATTTTCATTACCTCCTCGTATAAACAGTATTATTTTAATCACGTCCTGTGCATTGTCTGATTTTATTCTATCCTATGATGGCATCAAGCAGTCCCCTGCACCCGTCGGCTACATCACGGTATGTCGCTTCAAAGTCTCCCGTATACCATGGGTCTGCGACATCGCGCGGATGGTCAGTATAGTCCAACAGCATCGACAGCTTGCCGTCCGGGTCATTGCCCGTCATCCGCTGCATGTTTCGTATGTTCCAGCGGTCCATGCCGATTATGAGGTCATAATGCTTATAGTCCGCTCTCGTCATCTGCCTTGCAGCACGCGCCGAGCATGGAATGCCGACCTCTCTCAGCTTTTCCTTCGTGCCGTAGTGGACATCGCTCCCTATCTCCTCTGTGCTGGTGGCCGCCGATGCTATTTCAAACTGATCGGAAAGCCCCATCTTCCTCACCATGTCCTTAAGGACATACTCAGCCATAGGCGAGCGGCAAATGTTGCCGTGGCAAATGAATAATACGCGTATCATAAAATTTAACTCTCTTTCTCTATTCTCAAAACTCGTAAAATCAGACTGTGTAAAAGCTGTGTAAATCACTTGCCTATCGTCTTAAAACCCTTGATTTATAGGCTTTGTTAGGCGCTTACCAAATGTTGCCCCAGCAGACGAATAACACCTTTATCATGCTTTTTTTCCTTGATTTTACTGGATTTCCTTAATTCTCAGAACTCATTATTTCGGCTTATTTTGGCTTGTTTTGGCGTGCTTTTTTCATCAAACTGTGTAAAAATCTGTGTAAAACACACCCTCAAAATCAGTTTTACACATCGCCTTATTTTTTGGCATTTGGATGGTGTAAATGGCAGAATAATAAGAAAAATATATAGGCTCCGCAGAGCCTTTTTCCTTTATTTAAGCCATCTTCCAACCCTTCTCCTTAAGCTTAGCCTCCTGTCCGTTAGCACGAGAAATCTCCTCTGCTGCTTCCTGTGCCTGAGCAAGCTTCTCCATCTCTTCCTTAGCATCATCCAATTTAAGGTGAGTGTAAGTGTTAAGTGTTACTGAGATGTCGCTATGTCCCATCAAGTACTGAAGCACTTTCGGATTCATGCCGGACTTAGCCATGTTACTACAATAAGTATGACGGCATACGTGAGGTGAAATCTTAGGAAGCTGAACTCTGTAGATACTGTTATATCTGTCCACTGCATGCTGGAAGTACTTCTCCCAGTGCATAGCCACCATAGGCTTTCCATCCTTATCAAAGCAAAGGAAACCGGAATATCCATCAATCATAGGCTCCACCTTCATCTTAGGTCTTGCCTTAATGATATTCTGAAATGCCTCATACACGTCATCAGTCATAGGAATAACTCTTCTGCCGGCGTATGTCTTTGTCGTATCGATATAAACCAACGTCCCGGTCTTCTGAAGCTGATGATCAATGTTGATGGTTCTATTCTCCATATCAAGATCAGCTAAAGTCAATCCTGTAAACTCTGAGATACGCATTCCTGTCTTAAACAGAATATACATACCATCATAATACTTAGAGTAGTGTGTGTCGTTCTTAACGAATTCCAAAAAGGTTCTTTCTTCTTTTCTTGTAATTGCTTCACGGGTCACCGCATCATTGACCAGAACAGTTGCCATCTGAAATTCAAATGGATTCTTTCTGATGAGATCGTCATCAACTGCCATCTGGAATGCAGGCCTTACAACACCTCTGATAGTGTGAATTGTTGAAAAACTCTTGTGGTCTTCCTGCTGCAGCTTAATAAGCCAAGCCTTAGCATCCGACAACTTCACTTTATCAATGCGCTTCTTTCCAAAGGCTTCTGCCTTTAACACATTGACAACAGTTCCATATCCGGCACGTGTAGTATTCTTAACACCGGTCTTCTGTGAAATATACTTTTCTACCAATGTAAGTACTGTGTAGCCGTCTCCATCGGGAACGATGTCATCATCAACATCTCTCTGCACTCTTTTCTCAATGTCTCTCAGTGCTCCGTTATCTTTCTTGCCTTCAGGTACTGTATCCGTCTTTACAAGCCTCCAGCTGTAAAGGCACTGTGTCTTGCCATTAGCATCCACATAACGATACATATATTTACCATCGGCTCTCTGGCTCTCTCCTGTGCGAAGAATGCGATTCTTATTGTCACGTCTTTTTTCGCTCATGTAATCTCTCCTTTCAATCGGGAGAGCCTTGATATCTTTTATTACTGTAGCATGGGTATGTATGCGCCCATGTCCTTAAAAGTATATCACAATAATGGCTCTTCCGCTACAAAAATATTTAAAATTTACACTGTGTTCATGATCTACTCAGATCACTGTCATCTGACTGTCTAAGTACTTCTCAAACTGTTCTCTTTTGATAAGGGCACGATTGCCATTCCACAACAGGAATTCCTCATCTGCATGTGCTTTGCAGAATAGGCGAAGCTTCTTATAACTAATGCCAAAATATTCTGCAGCCTCTTCCAGAGTCAGTGTGTATTTTTGCCACCAAGGCAGCGATTGCTTTTCTGCTGAATTCATAAAGCACCTCCGTTAAGTAGTAAGGGAATAGCTCCTCCTACTGGTCAAAGGAGATTCAAGCCGAGATTTTCCGAGTTATACCGAAAAAAGGCAAAAAAAATAAGACCTGCAGGTAATAGCTACAGGCCTATTCATTCGTTATGCAATTTTACTTTTCCTCTGTATCCCTAACGCTTGATTTTTTAAATTTTTTGGCACCCAAAATACGGTCAACAATAGTGCTCCGTTGGGTTGATCCATAAAGCAGTACACCATCTCGCCATATATTTTTACATTTGTTCCAGGGCGATTATAAGCTGTAGATTCAATCATAATGTACTTATGAAGGCTTCCAGAAACCTCATCCTTACCAACACCATCCCTATACGCCTTGGCAGACAGGCGGCAAGCCGCCTTTTTGCCAATTCCAGCCCTTTCTTTCATACGTATATATGCATGATTTGAAATATAAACATCAGCCATTAACACTCTCCTCTACTGCCACCTCATTACTTGTTACCACTTGTACCTCAGTGTTTTCGTCTTTTGACTGAGCCGGTTCAAAAGAAAAGCCGCCCTTCTCAGTTTTCGCTGAAAGCCTATAGTTCCCATCAATCATATAGTACATACCTACCAAAGTTATGATTCCAAGGATTCCTCCGAGTATAGGACCATTTTTGCTTGAAAAAACCTGTGCGATTGCCTGTGCTGCGTTACCATTAACTACATTATTCATTTAAGTACCTCCTGGGTTATTTTTCTTGCTCTTAGGATAGCACTGTGGTATAACATAGTAAAGGTTAAAGTTATCTGAAAGCATAACTGTTTTAAGCATATGATTTATAGTTTCAGATTAAATTATCTTTTACATCAAGGAGACGATTAATATGGCTAGATTAGGAAATACATCATTAGAAGACCTACCTTCATTTGGTAGAAAGCTTATGGAATTGGCAAGAGCACAAGGAATAGGTACACCCATTCTTTTAGCAGAAGCCCTTTATGAGAATCATCGTGCATTGGTTGAACCTGCACAACGCAAGAATAAAAACGGAAAGAATGTTAAAGACAGAAAACATGACATAGATGCAATAACTCGTATGGTTCAAAATCATTTCAATGAAGAGTTCGCATACAACGTCCAAAGTAAATATCTTTTCGCCTATAGCGAGTTGTTTAACTGTTCCATTGACTATCTTTATGGAAAAGTTAATGTACGTAGTACAGATCCCAATATGAATACAATTTGTCAAAAAACCGGGCTTTCAGAGAAAGCAGTTGAAAAATTGATGAGGCACTCACAGCTCTATCTTGAAGGTTTTTTATATCAACACTATGAGTATGATTTTCTTTATAGCGATATTGATCCTGAAGCAGCTATCGATGCAACTAATTTTTGGAATGATATTATAGAAAGTGATTTCTTTATATCTCTACCTGAAGCATGGTCAGAAATGGCTTGTGCCTTGCAACTCCACAAAGCAACAAAAGAAGTTCTTGAGTCTGTAACCTCTCAAGAATTAGTACTTCCATCACGTGATGATTTCTTTTCAATAATTGATGAGTACTATGCTACCCACGATCATGATCCATGCTTTGGTGATGATCCATATGATATTTATGATAATAATCCAGAACGAGCTTTAGAAATTCTGAAAGAAATGTTAGAAGAAAAACGCTACGATGCTGGTTGTGATGCTGATAAAAGCAAAACTGTATATTGGGGTTGCTCTGGCCTTTTCGACAGGCTTCTTTGCAATTATTTCCATGACATGGCTGATCATTTCAAAATACCTGTAGTCAAGGATTACCTTAATAACGAATAAAAAAAAGCAAGCCTACACTATCTTTCAAGTAGAATACAGTGTAGGCTTAACTTTTACACTCTCTGGCAATAATCCAGGCTAATCCATCCTGCACCACTCTTGAGTCTACCCCATCCAGCATCAGAGCCTTTTCCCTCTCTTACTTCCATAATGGTAAATACTCCCACTCCAGTACACATGCCTGTCTTTGCTGTATTGGTTCCAGCACCCTTCCTGATATTCAGATCAGGAATACTCACTTTCACCATAAATGGACAATCTGCACTGCTTATTCCACCTGCAGCACCTTCTGCCACCTCAGGATAAACCTGCTTTCCATTCCAGTCATAAACTTCATATCCTGGATGCTTATCAGCCATAACCTTTGCATTGGCAAGAATCGTATAAGCACCAAGCTGAGATTTGGCATCCTCCCAACTCTTTCTTACGCGATAATACTTCACCACATCAGAAGCCTCACCAGCCACATCATACTGAGTCAGTTTCCATCTCTCAATAATGCTGCAAAGCTTATCGACATAAGTAAAGCTCGTAGCATAGCCACCTGCTTTGATGATCTGTGCAGCCTTCTTATAATCGGTACATCCCTTCAATCCATCATATCTGAGCTTGCTGCCATTCTTGGCTCCAAGCAGATAAGCACTATGGTCTGCAATGGAATCTTCCACACAGCTGTACCTTCTGAAATCGGCTGTGATGGTCACATAGCTTCCATCTGCATTCTGCTCCTGGGTCTTCTTGGTATAAACAGAACTGCCATCCCAAGTAGATCCGCCCCAGGTATTACCGGAAAGAGATTTCTTCATTCCAAAGCAGTTATTAGCACCCTGAGCAAGTTCGCTCTTACCATAGCCACTCTCCAAAATGAATTGAGCCATAGATACGGATGCAAGGATTCCACTCTTTTTCTGATCAGCAGTAAACAGGGCACCAACCTTTGCGACCACCTGAGCCTCGGTGAGATTCTGAAACTCTCTTGCCTGCATGCCGGAAGGAATCACTTCTGCACTTCCACCTCCAAGCTGAGCAGAGACTTTTGCTGCCAGATCTCCAAGTCTTGCATAAAGCCAGTTTCCCGGACAACTCTTATTGGCAAACCATCTGTGAACTGTGATGAGCATTTCATCATCCTTTGGCTCATAACTAAGGCTCCTGTCCTTATCTCCAAACCAGAGTAGCTTCTTCTTTCCATTTCTCTTACAGATATCAACGCAAAGGTCAATCAGTCTGGCATAAACCACCTCATACATGGTATAAGGCTCTACCGTATCAGAAGCGCATTCAATGGTAATCGCTCTCTGATCATTGGCATTGCTGGAAGTACACCAGGAACGATTTTTCTCTTCCACATACATTCCAACCCTGCCGCTCTTATCAATCCCATAATTAGAAGAGGCCTGAGTAGATGATTTATAAAACCAATCTCCCAAGCCTTCTGCTGTACACTGTCCTACAACACAGTGAGGTGTAATTCTATCGATTTTCATTGTCCTCTGTCCGGAATGATTCGGACTAAGCTTCGTATAAGCCACAAGCGGACTGTTTGTATATCCCATTCTTACTCACCATCCTTTTTATCCTCTTCACTGCGATCATGCAGCTGCTCCAATACCTTCTTAAGCTTCTCAGGAATCGGAAGTCCAAGATGTCCGGCATTCTCCAAAAGTGAAATACCCTCATTGCTGAGATAAAAAAAGATCACTGCTGTTCTAAGCACTGACCCTGTTCCAATAACCTGTACATCTAAAATGTTTGCGATACCAACCAGCATAAAGATTAGCACCTTTCGGCAAATCCCCTTGAAGCCAACCTCCGAAGAGAGTTTCTTGTCGGCAATCGCACACATGATTCCTGTGATGTAATCCATCACCACAAATAAAAGTAATGCAATTATCAAACCGTCACACCCTCCCAGGAAGTAGCCAAGCCAGCCACCAATCCCTGTAAACACCAACTGTACCATGCTCCAAAACTCTTTCATCACGCATCCTCCTCCGTTAATTCATAAGTAATCTTCAT
>JAUNNP010000096.1 GCA_030531385.1 Eubacteriales bacterium | reverse complement strand
TATGCCGCCGGGTCAGCGGCTGAGCTATCACATAGAAAAAATGATTGACCCAAAAATTCGTTAGTGATTCTGATCATTCATTGCTTTGTTATGTGGCTTGTGCAATATATCGGGGGATTCTGGTATCCATATGCAACTGTTCCCATACCTGTTGATGACCCCGCACTGTGCAATATCCGCTTTTTTATCCTTTTGGGTGTTTCAGGGTTTATTGTAATATCCTATATTCTGGTGAGAAACAAATTTAAGAGGAGATCGCGCGCATGTATATTAACCGTTATGTCAACGAAGAAATAAGAAAAAGACCTGAGCATATATTCAGGAGTTATGTCCTGAAGAAGGCTGCAGCTGTTATTCTGCTTAGCAGCATTTGCAGTATAATGCTTGTCGGCTGCGGCGGGTCGGATTCCTACGACAGTTACCAGGCTGAAACATTAGAAGGCGGCGGAAATAAGGCTGCATCTAAGGAGGACCGCCCGAAGCCCGAATATAAAGAGTTTGATTATTCATATACAGGCAAGAGCAGCCGTGAAGATACCGAGGAATGGGCCAGGCCGCTTGCTGTCGCGCTTACCCGCTATTCAGAGGATACCGCTGCTCCGTCCATGACATTGATCGACGGAGAAACGGCTGTCGGTTCACTTTTTAAAAAGCTGCAGTGGAATACGAACATTGAAGAGGACGAAAGCTATGTTTTTCGTGATTTTCCGGCTAAGTTTGACCTTCGGGATTACGGCTTTGTAACACCGGTAAAGAACCAGTCCCCGTGGGGCAGCTGCTGGGGCTTTTCCGTCATATCAGCAGCTGAGACCAGCATCTTAAGCAAGTACGGGGTCACCTATGATGACTTTCCGATCGATCTTTCGGAACACCAGCTGACATATTTTGCATATTCGCACCTGCCGGATACCGGCTTTTCGCAGGACGGTGAGGGAGTGTATCTGAGGTCAATTGATCCGCTTAACCGCGGCGGATTTACTGTTCTGGCATCATCCATTTTTGCGCAGGGAATAGGCGCCTCGCTGGAGACGACCATACCGTACCGGGGACGCAGCGGAAAGCATGATGTATCTGAAAATTTTTACAGTGAAGATGATGACTGGACAGTGGATGAGGAATTGCGTTTTAATTCTGATTTTGAACTGGTGGATTCACGAGTGATAAAGTCCCCGGCTGTGGTGAAGGACGGGGAGTATGAAGCATACTCGGAGTATGCCACTAACTGTATCAAGAGCGAATTGATGACCGGGCAGGCTGTCGTGATAGCCTTCTGCGCGGATAAATATGATCCCTCTTCAAATGACAACAGCCGCCATTATATGAATAAAGCCGATAACTGGTGGACGCATTATACCTATAATAATACTCTTTCAAACCATTCTGTCTGCATAGTCGGATGGGACGATACGATACCGGCATCAGCATTTCTGGACCATTCGGATGATCCTGACGGGGATGGTATGCCGCATCAGCCGGAAGGGGATGGCGCATGGATAGTAAAAAACAGCTGGGGCGCAGAGACTGAAGATTTCCCTAATCGCGGATACTGGGGCATAGAAAATGAGTATGGCGAGAATACGGGTTATTTTTATCTCTCTTACTATGACCACAGCCTGGATCATCCGCAGACCTTCGATTTTGAGTATTTTGACAAAGACTCAGTCCGCTATGTTGTAGATCAGTGGGATTATCTTCAGGAGGTCGACTCTTATCCGACCATGCATACCACGGATTATCTCAGCACTGCCAATGTCTTCACCGCAGACGCTGATATTGAGGTGCATGGAATCGGCTGTGAGACCAGACAGGAAAAGGTAGCTGTATTGTACGAGATATATATTATGAATGATGATGCAGTTGTGCCCGAAGACGGTGAGCTTGTTTATCAGAACGTGGATTATTTTGAATTTGCAGGCTTCCACAGGCTGACTGTCGATGAGCCCATAAGCGTGGCCGAAGGACAGCGTTACAGTGTGGTGCTTACCGAATGCCGCGTATATGATAATGGCGAGGTGTGGTATGAGTCATCCATGCCCAGACAGTATTCCTGGGAGAGGCTGGTCATTGAGGCTGAAAACCGCGGAGAGTCTGCTGATGATATCCCCTTGTATTATAAGGGTGTTATAAATCCGGGAGAGAGTTACATCTATATTGCGGAGAAAAACGCGTGGGCTGATTATGCTGATTTCACAAGCTATCTGAATAGCTGCTGGGATAATCATTATGAGTTTGACAATTTTGTGATAAAGGCATACAGTACCTATGCACAATGACAAGAGCGCATAACCTTTTTCAGTAGATCATAAGGAGGATAAGAAATGGCTTCAAATATAATCAGTATAATAATAGTTATAATTGCAGTGTTGTTTATTGCCGACAGCATAAAATATCTGGTTAAATGCTCAAGACTTAAAAAGGGAGCAGTGCAGGTGACGGCAAAAATCCTTTCTGCAAAGAAAAACATCAGGCATCAGAGGAGAACTTCATCCATATATTTTGATATTATGTATGAATTTGAGCTGGATGGAAGAAAATACACCGGAAGCACCGTTGTTCCGGAGCGTTTCAGCAACCCTAATATTGATTACAGCAACATTATGGATCCGCAGTATACTGCTAAGACGATTGAACTTCTGATAAATCCTATGGAGCCGGATTTCATTATAGCAGAGCATGAGATAAAGGAAAAAAAGCGTTATATATTGCTTTTCGTGCTTGTGCTCATAGGACTTGTGGTATTTGAACTGGCACCGCTTTTGGGATTTGAACAAAGTTAAATCAATAAGTAACAAAGGATATGGAAAGTAAACCAGCAGGAATAACCAAACAAAATATTAAAAAGCGCACCTTTGAGATCATCCAGATCGGAAACAGAAATGATACTCTGAGCCTTGCTGCTGATATACTGATCGTTGTTGCGATCTTTATTAACATTGCATGCATGTTCCTTGAGACCTTTGATGAGATGATGCCGGTCATGGGGATCATACGCGCGGCAGAATATGTAACTATCCTCGTATTTGCAATCGAATATTTACTAAGGATATGGACCGCCGAGTATTTGTATCCAAAGGAGAGTAAGCATAGCGCACGCCTCCATTTTCTGCGGTCCTTTGATGGGATCGTGGACCTTACCACGATACTTCCGTTTTTCTTCCTGACAGGCTTTGTAGTATTCAGAATGCTGCGAGTAGTAAGAATATTTCACCTGTTCCGTATTAACAGCCAGTATGATTCATTCAATGTTATAACCTCGGTCCTTTATGAGAAAAAGAATCAGATCATTTCATCTGTCTTCATTATACTTGTGCTTATGTTTGCAAGCTCCATATGCATGTATTCAGTAGAGCATGAGGCCCAGCCGGAGGCCTTTAAGAATGCGTTTTCCGGCATCTGGTGGTCCATGTCGACACTTCTCACAGTTGGATACGGAGACATTTATCCTGTGACATTTATAGGCAGGATCATGGCAATAATAATTGCATTCCTCGGCGTTGGAGTAGTTGCTATCCCTACCGGTATTATCAGTGCCGGATTTGTCGAGCAGTATCAGAGATTTAAGAACCTGGAGGACGTAACAGCCCACAGAAATGTTGATTTCCTTACTATTTCAGTAAAGCCCGGGCATAACTTATGCGGAGTTACTGTAGCTGAGGCCAATTTCCCGCAGGGACTTGCGCTGGTGCTTATTGTGCGTGAAGGAAAGACCATCGGAGTGTCCGGAAGTACTACTATTATGGAAGGTGATAATCTTGTAATTGCCGGTGAGAATTATACGGACGAGCTTGGCATAAGACTTAAGGAGGTCTATATTTCCTCGAGCCATGAGTGGGCAGGCAAAAAGGTCCGTGAGCTTGACATTTCACGCCTTACAACTCTTGTATCCATTGAGCGAAAGGATCAAGTCATCATTCCGAATGGAGATACTGAGATCCATGGAGGAGACCTTGTAATTATGTATTCCAGAAAGTGATAGTTTTCCGACCCTGAAATAATAGTTTTCCGACCCTTATTTAACTAATGTGCCTAAATTTGAGCAATCATTTATGGTACATTATTCGACTTGAAAATTTGTTTCATTAAAGTACTTTTGTGCTAAAATTAAAACAAATATGTAAACTGATATTGTAGATATTGGTGCATTGGGTTTAACAGTATTTTATGAATTAAAAAGGAAGGGGTAACTATTATGGGAAAGAATGCAATTGTCGGCCAGTCCGGCGGTCCGACATCAGTTATTAACGCAAGCCTTGCGGGAGTGTATGAGAGTGCCAAGCAGCGCGGTGCCGGAAAGGTTTATGGCATGCGTCATGGCGTACAGGGTCTTCTTGATAAGAATGTATGCGTTCTCGATGAGATCCTGAAAAACGGCATGGATATCGAGCTTTTGAAGAGAACTCCTTCAAGCTTCCTTGGAAGCTGCCGTTATAAGCTTCCTGACTGGCAGGATCCGGAAGGCGAGAAGACATATGTAAAGCTTTTTGAGATCCTTAAGGAGCTTGATATCGGATACTTCTTCTATATCGGCGGAAATGATTCAATGGATACCATCGGAAAGCTTGCTGATTACGGTGCCAAGGTCGGCAGCGACATCCGTTTTATGGGTGTTCCAAAGACTATTGATAATGACCTTATGGTTACAGACCATACTCCCGGCTACGGTTCAGCAGCTAAGTATATCGGATCTGTTATGAAGGAGATCATCCGTGATGCTACAGTTTATGGTACAAAGTATGTTACCATCGTAGAGATCATGGGACGTAACGCAGGCTGGCTTACCGCTGCGGCAGCTCTTGCAAAGGGTGAGGATTGTGAAGGTGTAGACATGATCTGCCTTCCTGAGGTTCCTTTCAATGTAGACCGCTTTGTAGAGAAGGTCGAGCGCATGCAGAAGGAAAAGGCAAGTATCGTTATTGCTGTATCAGAGGGTGTTAAGCTCGAGGACGGCAGATATGTCTGCGAGCTTGCTGATGATGTACATGCAGTAGATGCTTTCGGACATAAGGCTCTTACAGGTACAGCCCGCTTCCTTGCAAATACAGTTGCAAGACGTCTTGACACAAAGACAAGATGCATCGAGCTTTCAACTCTTCAGAGATGCGCAGGTCACATGACCAGCCGTACAGATATCACCGAGGCTTATCAGGTAGGCGGAGCTGCTGTTAAGGCAGCATTCGAAGGAAAGACCGGAGAAATGGTCGCTCTTATCCGTCTGTCAAATGCGCCATATCAGTGCACAACAGAGCTTCATCCTATCAGCGAAGTAGCTAACCTAGAGAAGAAGGTTCCGCTTTCATGGGTAAATGAGGATCATACTCAGATGCTTGATGAGTTTATCAGCTATGCAAAGCCTCTTATTCAGGCTGAGCTTACTCCTATCTATGTAGAGGGACTTCCGCATCATACCTTCATTCAGGAGTCATGATCTGACGGCATTTGAGCCGCACATTTGACACTTGTGTAATGAACTGACAGCAGCCATTGGATTTTACCGTCCGATGGCTGTTTTTATTGCTATCCAAATGTGGTATAATTCATAAAGATTTCATTCACTTAGGTAAACGGAGGATGATACCGTGAATAAGCATTTGCATAGATCCATAATTATACTGTGCCTCGTACTTGGACTTGCGGGCGGCCTTACAGGCTGCAAGAAGCATGTGGAGGAGGAGACGACAGCGGAGACTGTTGAGGAGAAGATGACTCTCTCGGGCGAGCAGGTAAGGGAGATAGCCGGACTTGTGGCTGATATGGTCGGAATAGATGTTAACGAATTTATGGATGAGCTTAAGGCGGCGTTCAGGAAAAAGAGCCTGGAGGATCTTTCCAGGCTCTGTAATTACCCTGTATTTGTCTATGGTGATACTAAGGTGCAGATCGTTAACATAGATGATCCGGATATGTTTGTTGATTTGATGACGGATGCTATTTTTGATAAAGGCCTTGAAATGGCTGTTGAGGAGTTTGATGCTTCTACGGTTGAGCTTTCTGAGTCAGGCATAGTAATAGTGGATAAGAAGGGGAAGTCAAGGATAGTACTGAATATCGATGCAAAGGGAAAGCTTGGGATCACTGAATTTAATATTGATTCGGATGAATTCAAGGAAGCTCTTGCAAATGCTGTTAGGGAGCAGCAGCCATAAAATCGGGGTCGGTAGCAAAAATGGGAGATATTTTTGTAGCAAAATCGAGAAAATATCAGAATAGACTTATGTATGCCGGTATAGGCTTTATAGTTTTCGGAGTCTGGACCTTTGTCAAATCCATACTGACGACTATACAGAGCATGTCAGAACTGCAGGAGCTTCTAAGCCAACTGGGTGATGCCGGCATTGTTGGCAGGGCTTTTGTTTTAGGCGTTATAGGCTTTGCAGTGGCACTTGATATACTTATAAGGTCTTATATAGGATTGTCGGCAATAAGTGAAGGCCACGGAGAAAAAAAGAGTTTCTTTTATGTATTTGTAACGGCGATTTTCTGTGTGATCATAACAACGATGGATCTCAGTATGATGTTTGATGGAGAAAGGATCGATCTGACAGATATTTCTGCTATTATAATGGATTTTACGACCTGTATTGCAGGGATCGAAATATTAATTTATTCATATAAGCTCAGAAAGCTTAAGCGCATCAGAAGTACCGCAAAATCGTAAGCAAAGCTGACCGGAGATAAGATGCAGGAAGATTTTCATTATTATGCCACCTACTGCGCGGCATATTTATCTGGATATTCACATATGGAAAGCCTGGATATTGCTTATTCGGCGCAGTTTGTAGACTGCTGTTCAAGGACCTTCCTGAAAAAGGTAAAAGGCCCGATGGATGCGGCGACCACACAGCTGCAGGCCGAACTTGTAAATTGCCGCACAGATATTGTGGGGCTTCAGGATATCACGCGTATTTGGGCATCATTTCATTTTCTTCCGCGTGATCTTTATGCTCCAAAGGCTAAATGCACCTTACCGTATCTTAATAAATACAGACTGATCTGCGGACCGAATGGCCCTTTGGCAGCTGAAACGGTAAGACTCGCAAAGGACAAGCCGCTTCAGGCAGCAGGGATCGCCATGCATGTACTCGCAGATACCTGGGCTCATATGTATTTCGCCGGAACACCGTCGCTTGTCATTAATAATACAAATTATTTTTTCTATGAGCTGTGCGGGGCTTCTGCTGAAGGGAAGCCTGAAGAATCGGGGGCGGATGCGGCCGCAGAGCCTGAGCAGGAGATCGAGAAACACATAAAATTCAGACATAATGCCTCGGAACCCGATGATTTGGAAAAAGGGCTTTACAGCGCAAGCCTGTATCAGAACAGCGAGAGATCGATCATGAATCTTGGTCACGGCAGAGCCGGACATCTGCCTGACTACAGTTTTATTCGCTATAAATATATGCCTGCCTGGGCCGGTTATGAGGTCCTCACAAAGGATAATCCATCCGACTATTTTTACGCATTTTGTCAGATGATATATGCCCTTAAATATTTAAGAGGAAGCT
>JAUNNP010000095.1 GCA_030531385.1 Eubacteriales bacterium | reverse complement strand
TGTGCTTTGCTGTTCTGTGCTGCCATATATGTCAAAACCCCTGTATGTGTTGAAACCTATATATGTGTTAAGGCCTTTGTTGGTGTTAAAATTATAGAATTACACATTCTGAACTATTGTAGCTTGAAACACAAAATATTGCAAGTCATTAGCATTTTTATGACTAGATGTGGTGGTTTATCCTTTGCAGGCCCGAAAAACGCAAAAAGACTGCCGCTCTGCCCGGACTTACATTAATAGTAAACCCGGCAAAAGCAGCAGCCCTTCAATATTTGAGTAATTCAATTGTCATGCCTGATAATTCAGCAGATCTCGCCATTAAGTGCAGCGCAGTCTTTACCGTATCGCGTCCTTCATGCTCCTTATATACTCAGCCACATGCGGCACAGCATCGCGGCCGTACTGCGCAATGATCTTCACAATAGCGGAACCCACAATAACACCGTCACTCTTTTCAGCCATGGCGGCCGCAGTCTCAGGTGTCGATATTCCAAAGCCGATGGCAACCGGAATATCCGAAGCCTCTCTGACCAGCTTTACCATGGCACCGATATCGGTGGTGATGGCAGCGCGCACACCTGTAACACCAAGCGATGACACGCAGTAAACAAACCCATCAGCATCAGCTGCGATCATCCTGATGCGGTCCTGCGAGGTAGGCGCAATAAGAGAAATAAATGAGAGCCCATACTTTTTGCAAATAGGAGCAAAGTCTTCCTTCTCCTCATAAGGGACATCGGGAAGGATAATACCGTTAATGCCGACCTCGGCAGCCTTCTTTACAAAGCTCTCGGTACCGCCCTCGACACCTGTTTCCCCGGTGCTGCCATAGGAATACACAACATTGGCATAAGTCATAAACACAAGCGGGATCTTCACCTCTCCGCGGATCTCGGCAACCATGTCAAAGATCTTATCTGTAGTCACGCCGCCTGAGAGCGCGCGAATGTTGGCGCCCTGAATAACAGGCCCCTCGGCCGTAGGATCCGAGAAGGGAACTCCAAGCTCAATAATGTCGGCACCTGCTTCTTCAGCGGCCTTTACCAGCTTTTTGGTAGTCTCAAGATCAGGATCTCCGCAGGTAATAAAAGGAATAAATGCCTTGCCGCCCGCAAATGCCGCTCTTATCTTATCCGCTGCGGCAGTCTCGGCCATAGTCCCGGCCATACCCGCTGCGGCAGCCCCTGCAATATTCTCAGAATTAGTCATGAATATCCTCCCCTCTGTATCTTGCGATAGCCGCGCAGTCCTTGTCGCCGCGGCCGGACACTGTAATAACTATGATCTTATCCTTATCCATAGCCGGAGCGATCTTGATAGCGTGTGCGATCGCATGAGCTGACTCGATAGCAGGAATAATACCTTCGGTCTTTGAAAGATACTCAAAAGCATCCACGGCCTCATCGTCGGTAACCGCAACATACTGCGCCCTGCCGATATCATGCAGCCATGCGTGCTCAGGTCCGATGCCCGGATAATCAAGTCCGGCCGAAATGCTGTATACAGGCGCGATCTGACCGTACTCATCCTGGCAGAAATAAGACTTCATGCCGTGGAAGATACCGAGGCGCCCGGTATTTATCGTCGCCGCGGTCTCCCATGTGTCGATGCCGCGTCCCGCTGCCTCGCAGCCTATAAGCTGCACTGACTTATCCTCAATAAAATTATAGAAGGTTCCAATGGCATTTGACCCGCCTCCTACGCAGGCCATAACGACATCCGGAAGCCGTCCCTCCTTCTCGAGCATCTGAGCCTTGATCTCCTTAGAGATAACAGCCTGGAAATCTCTTACGATAGTCGGGAACGGATGCGGTCCCATAACAGAGCCAAGGCAGTAATGGGTATCAGCGATCCTGTTCGTCCACTCTCTCATAGCCTCGGAAACGGCATCCTTAAGCGTGGCTGTGCCCGTAGTTACGGGAATGACCTCGGAGCCGAGCAGTCTCATCTTATAAACATTAAGAGCCTGACGCTTAGTATCCTCCTCGCCCATAAACACAACACACTCCATGCCGAGAAGAGCCGCCGCCGTAGCAGTTGCAACACCATGCTGGCCCGCTCCGGTCTCTGCGATAAGACGGGTCTTTCCCATCTTCTTTGCAAGCAGCGCCTGACCGAGCACATTGTTGATCTTGTGCGCGCCGGTATGATTAAGATCCTCTCTCTTAAGATATATCTTTGCGCCGCCCAGATCCTTAGTCATCTTCTCCGCGTAATAAAGCCTCGACGGTCGTCCCGCATACTCATTAAAAAGCTCGGTGAGCTCGCGGTTAAACTCCGGATCATCCTTATAATGGTTATAAGCCTCCTCAAGCTCAATAACCGCATTCATCAGTGTCTCCGGAATATACTGTCCTCCGTGTATACCAAATCTGCCTTTTGACATTTCGTTGTCCTTTCAAAAATTATTATTTCTCGCCGCCCTGACCGCCCTCAGTATCTTGTCGCGGTCCTTAAATCCATCAGTCTCGACTCCGCTGGAAATGTCGACCATCGCCGGTCCGTACCTGCTTATTATATCAGGAATATTCTCCGGTGTCAGACCGCCCGCAAGAATGAAATCCCGCCCCATATCGCGAATCAGACTGTGGTCGAAGCATTCGCCTGTACCATAGCCGTTATCGAGCAGGATCATGTCGGCCGTCGATTCGATTGCCGCACAGATATCCGCCTCGCTCCTTACCTTGCAGGCCTTCCAGATCTCCGGCACCCGGCCGCCTTCCTTTATGCAAATGCTGCCTCCGCCTTCTTCCGTGCTGCTTCCGTCAGCGTTTTCGCTTCCGCTTATGTGAGTGCCGTCGCCGAGCAGCCTGCGAAGTCCCGCGATATACTTAGCATCCTCAGCTCCGTGAAGCTGCACTATGCTTATTGCACCGGAATCAACTATCTCCTTTATTATCTCCGGAGACTCATCAACGAAAACTCCGACAGTCTTAATATCGTCACTAATAAGCTTCCTTAAGCCTGCCGCTGTTTCTTTGCTGATATTCCGAAAGCTCTTTGGCCAGAATATAAAGCCCGCATAATCAGGCTTAGCCTCGTTTATGAACTCACAGTCCTCAGGGCGCCTTATGCCGCATATTTTTATTTTCGTGCTCATCCGTCCCGCCTTCACCTTCCAAACAGCCTGCTGAAAAATCCGGCGGCTTTTGCTGCTGCGGCGGCGCCGGTGGTGCCTTCTGAGGTGCTTGCTGTTGTGCCTGCCGCGGGGCCTGCCTGGTTTCCTGCCGCACGTCCTGCCGCACTTCCTCTCGCACTGCCTGACGCAGCCTCTGGTGTGTATGGCAGCCCCTTAAAGGCCGCGATCAGCGCCTTCTTGTCGTCAGCCCTCATAAGAGCCTCACCGACAAGCACGGCATCAGCGCCTATGGCCTTAAGCATCTCAACATCCTCAGGCCCCTTTACGCCGCTCTCCGCAACATACACGGCCGATTCCGGAATAAGGCTTCTAAGCTGCTTTGCATTCTCAAAATCCACGCTGAAGTCCTTTAAGTTCCGGTTATTTACACCGATAATGCGGGCGCCGGCATTTACAGCAGACTCGATCTCTGCCGCGTCATGCGTCTCAACAAGAGCATCCATGTGGAGCTCATCGCAGATGGCGATAAAGCTGCGGATCGTCTCGGTATCAAGCAGTGCGCAGATGAGCAGCACCGCGTCGGCCCCCATGGTCTTCGCCTGGTATATCTGATACTCGTCGATCACGAAGTCCTTCCTGATCATCGGCACCTTCACATATGCGCGGATGGCTGTAAAAATATCATCCGAGCCCATGAACCATCTTGGCTCAGTAAGGCATGAAATGCAGTCCGTCCCGGCCTTTTCATAGTCCCCCGCTATATCCATATACGGAAAGTCCTCGGAGATGATGCCCTTTGACGGCGAGGCCTTCTTTACCTCACTGATAATGCTGAGGCCCGGCTTTTTAAGTGCCTGTCCGAAACGGTACAGAGGGCCTTCGGCATCCTCCGCAGCCACGATTTCCTTACACTGCGTTTTAAGGTCCTCAAGCGTGAAGGTCCGCTTATCAACTATTATCCTGTATGCCGCATACTGCGCAATTTCATCAAGTATCGTCACTTGTTTTCCCCCTGACACCATCACCGTCCCCGTGACACGCGGCTGCTTAAGCCCGGCTTTCCTTTACGAACTGCTCCATTACCTCATAGGCCTTGCCGCTGTCAATGACCTCCGCTGCCATTTTCACGCCCTTCTTAAGGCTCGGAGCCATCTCTGCGATATAAAGAGCTGCGCCCGCATTCATTAAAACTGCTGTACGGCGCGGACCCTGCTCGCCCTTAAGCACTGACTTCGTGAGCTCAGCATTGGCAGCAGGATCTCCGCCTACGAGGTCCTCCTTTTTGCAGCGTGTAAGACCAAGCATCTCCGGTGAGATCACATAGTTTTTATATATTCCGTCCTCAAACTCGCAGACTGTGGTCGGCGCGCTTGCCGAGATCTCGTCAAGCTTATCCTGTCCGTAAACCACCATGCCGCGCTTTACTCCAAGGTTAGTGAGCACGTGCGCGAGCGGCTCAACAAGGTACTCGTCGTAAACGCCAAGCAGGAAATAGCTCGGGCTCCCCGGATTGGTAAGAGGGCCGAGGATATTGAATACGGTACGGAAGCCAAGCTCCTTACGAATAGCTCCGACATACTTCATTGAGGTGTGATATTTCTGTGCAAAGAAGAAGCACATGCCGACCTTATTCAGCAGCTCAAGTGCCTTTTCCGGCTCCTGCTGGATGTTTGCTCCAAGCGCCTCGAGGCAGTCTGCCGTACCGCACTTTGATGAAGCTGCGCGGTTGCCGTGCTTTGCTATCTTTACGCCGCCTGCTGCCGCTACAAATGCTGAAGTCGTTGAGATATTGAAGCTGTGTGCTCCGTCTCCGCCTGTTCCTACGATCTCCATGACCTCGAGACCTGTGGTATCGCACTTTAAGGCATGGCTTCTCATTGCGGCTGCGCAGCCTGCGATCTCTTCTGTGGTCTCAGCCTTTGCGCTCTTAGTGGAGAGTGCGGCGAGGAATGCGGCATTTTGTGTAGGAGTTGTCTCGCCGCCCATTATTTCATTCATTACAGTAAAGGCCTCGTCATAAGTGAGGTCCTGCTTGTTTACGATTTTAACGATAGCTTCCTTGATCATGGTTTTATTCCTTTCATTTGATATTCAAAAAATTCTTAAGCATTGTGCGTCCTTCGGGAGTCATGATCGACTCCGGGTGGAACTGGACTCCATAGATGGGATAGTCCTTATGTTCGACTGCCATTATCTCGCCCTGATCCAAAGTGACTGCGGTCACCTTAAGGCACTCGGGCATTGTGGCAGGATCCGCTGCGAGCGAATGATATCTCGCTACCTTTACGGTCTCGGGAAGGTCCTTAAAAAGCGCTGACTCCCTATCGAGCTTTGCATCCGACTGCTTGCCGTGCATAAGGCGTCCTGCATATCCCACTGTCGCACCGTAGGCCGCGCATATAGCCTGGTGGCCTAAGCAAACGCCAAGTGTAGGTATCTTCTTACTGATAGTTGCAGCCACCTCCATGATGACGCCTGCATTTTCAGGTCTTCCCGGACCCGGTGAAAGGATGATGTGATCCGGTGCAAGCGCTTCGATCTCAGAGACCGTCATCTCATCATTTCTTATGACCCTGATATCCGGCTCAAGTTCACCGATGAGCTGGTACAGATTATATGAAAAACTGTCGTAATTATCTATTAAAAGTATCACAGCTCCAACTCCTCCGCTTTTCTAAGTGCACTGACGACTGCAGCCGCCTTGTTGATGCATTCCTGATATTCCTTTTCGGGAACCGAATCCGCCACGATTCCGGCTCCGCTTCTTACAAAGACCTTGCCGTTTTTCTTGTAGGCGATACGTATCGCTATGCAGGTGTCCATGTCCCCTGTAAATGCTAAATATCCGATTGCTCCGCCGTAGATGCCGCGCTTATTATTTTCAAGCTCTGCGATGATCTGCATCGCTCTTAGCTTTGGCGCTCCTGAAAGAGTGCCTGCCGGAAGTACCGCGCTTATCGCGTCTATGCCATCCTTGTCATCCCTTATGATGCCGCGGACTGTGGAGCCGATATGCATTACATGGGAATACCTTAATACCATATGCAGGTCTTCGACCTCTACCGTTCCGAATTTACTGATCCTGCCAAGGTCATTTCTGCCAAGATCCACCAGCATGTTATGCTCAGCAAGCTCCTTCTCATCTTTAAGGAGCTCTCTTTCAAGCTCGAGGTCTTCTTCCTCAGTCTTTCCTCTGGGTCTGGTACCTGCAAGAGGAAAGGTATGAAGCACTCCGTCCTTAAGCTGGGCAAGTGTTTCCGGTGAGGCTCCCGCAACCTCAACATCTGTTCCCGCAAAGTAGAACATATACGGTGATGGATTGATAGTCCTTAAGACTCTGTAGGCATTCAGGAGGCTGCCCTCAAACGGAGCCGAAAGTCTGTTGGAAAGCACCACCTGGAAAATATCACCCTCTTTAATGTAATGCTTTGCCTTCTCGACCATAGCGCAGTAAGCATTTTTATCAAAAAGCGGCTTTGGATCGTCCAGGAGCCTGCCGGCAGGTTCCTGCTTCTTCTCTCCTGTCCTAAGGAGATGCACCATGTTCTTTAGATCCATTATCGCTTTATTATAATTGGTCTCCGGGTCATTAAGCCCCATATTAGCTATAAGAATGAGCTTTTGAAGATGATTATCGAAAACTATTACCTTGTCAAAAAGCATCAGGTCCAGGTCCTTGAAATTTTCCTCGTCATCTACCGGAATGCGTACCGAAGGCTCGCTGTAGCCAAGGAAATCATAGGAGAAGAAGCCTACAAGTCCGCCTGTAAAGGATGGAAGGTTTTTAAATCTCGGACTGCGGTTCTTGTTCATTATATTTCTTATGAACTCCTGAAGATCGTCTACCTTGATCGTCATATCGTCGGTCTTTACTATGCCGTCGACACAGGTGATGGACATCTTTGGATGGTAGCCCATAAAAGTGTAGCGTCCCCAGACCTCATCACCGCTTACCGATTCAAGCATGTAGCAATGTGTGGATACATTTTTCAGGATGCGCATGACCTCAATTGGAGTAAACGCATCTGAAAGTATCTCGCATGAGACCGGGAGGATGTCATATTTTCCCTCCGCAGCGATGCGCTTTACTTCGTCTAGTGATGGTGAAAACTGCATGATTTTGCTCCTTTTATGTTTATTTACGTTGCCCGTCCAGCCTGAGGATAGCACGATTGAGCTGGCTCATCGTGATATCCTGAGCCCGTACGGGGCTTATACGCAAAAAAAGTCCCCGGCAGAATATTCCTACTCTGCCAGGGACGAATAATTAAACTTATATCCGCGGTGCCACCCTGTTTTGTGAAATGTCACACACTTTGCGGAATGCCAGCACATTCCCGGCAACTGACGTATGCCCCACGTCGCAGGATACTCGGCCTATGATAACTGCCTTTGTCCGCGCCCTCGGAAGTCCATTCAATACTGTATTATCTGCCGCGATCTCACCATCCGCAGCTCTCTCAAAGACACTTGGCAGTACCTACTTACTCTCCCTCATCGGTTTATCGGTTTTATTATTGAATTATCTCAATTATAGTTTTTTTTTCAGACTTGTCAATCGGATTATTCAGGCGTGCCATGGGGACGG
>JAUNNP010000008.1:14467-42250 GCA_030531385.1 Eubacteriales bacterium | reverse complement strand
AATAGCAAGAAAACGACGGGTATGCTTTTCTATGTTTTCGTCACAAAAGCAGATTCGAGAACGGGCTGGATCCGTACATGTTCGAGATCGAAACGACAGCGAGGTTTTCTCCGGAGACGGCAGCGAGGATCGAACGGATCATACGGAGCGTCAAGAACGTCAGGTCGGTTCTGGCATCCATCACCGGCATCCGGGACATCGAAGCGCCCTGGGCGCATCTCTTCGGCACATCCTGGCACGAACAGCAATCACTCCTGAACGACATAAATATCAATGATCCGGATCAGGCATATCCGATCGGCGAATATTTCGGACTCGGGGAAGTATCGGAGCTGGTCGAGGATATCACGCTGTTCCGGGAGGAACGCGAACAAGAATGTGAACTTCCGCTCCATCTGGCTGTCGGAGTGGCTTATGATTCCCTGTCTGTAACAGTAGAAACCATAGGCGAAACGGAATGGCCGGAGGGAATCTATATCGGTTTTGGCGTGGTGCAGGACACCGTTGCCGTACTGAAGGAGGCGTAAACGCATGGCTATATTTACAAGATATGCACTTACACGAAAAGGGCAGCAGCTTATCGCGAAAGCACAGGCTGATCTCACAAACATAGAGTTTACGGCATTTGTCACAGGCTCGAGTCTGTGGGACGAAGACGAAGACCTGGAATATGCTACCGCCCTGAAGGAACCGCGGCAGGAGCTGCCGTTCTCGGACATATCCATTCCGTCCGGCAAGGGCTTTATTTCCCGGAAGTATCTGAAAGGCTGGATCACGGAGCAGGAAGGAAAATGGTATGTCGAAGCAGGTGACAACTACCCGCACGGCACACTGCGGGAGATCAGCGGCAGCGTCTATTACTTCAATGATGCCGGATGGCTGGAAACCAACAGAGAGTTCACAGTAAAGGCCGCGGCTGACGGGTCGCTGTCTGTGCAGTAAGGATAAAGCTATGGAGAAGATCAAAGTAAAAGCCTATTCGCCAAAGACCAGCACACAGAAGATAACGCTTTCCGGAGCGTGCGCAAAAGTGCTGATTAAGAATTTTGGCGATGATGATGTATATGTTGGAACCACTTCGGACAGCACCAGGACAAACGGCATGATCAGGATTCCTCCCATGACGGCACAGTATTATGAAGAGAAAAGCCTTGATTCAGGAAGACGGCAGTTCATTTCAGAGCTGTACCTTCTTGGGGACGCGGCGTCTGCAAATACTGTGGAGATTCTCGAAATGGGGTAATTGGAAACATGGGACCGGCCATTTCTGCCGGAGGCGGCGGAAGCTCCATCATGGGCGATATGATGGGCCTCGGTATGAGTATGGCAGCTATGAACACCATGATGCCGCAGATGCAGAATATGATGCAGGGGATGATGCCGAATACAGGCATCGGTACCGCAGGGAATTCATTTGCTGGCACTGCCCCCGGAGCAAACGG
The DNA here is from genome assembly GCA_030531385.1 of Eubacteriales bacterium. GTDB lineage: Bacteria > Bacillota > Clostridia > Lachnospirales > Lachnospiraceae > Avilachnospira. Next base: position 40,808 of record JAUNNP010000008.1, on the reverse strand, counting down.
AGCTCCAGTGGCAACAGACGGAGAGCAGACCAGGTGTCCTAACTGCGGCAGCCTCCTTCCGGCCCACGCAAAATTCTGCCTGGAGTGCGGCACGAAGATTGAAGTTCCTGCCCCGGACGAGATGATCTGCCCCAAGTGCGGAAAGAAGACACCTAAGGGAAAATTCTGCATGGAATGCGGTTCTTTGCTGGCAGACCGCTGTCCTGGCTGTGGGGCTGAAGTGCCTCAGGGAGGCAAGTTCTGCCTGGAGTGCGGCACAAAGCTGGGATGACATAAACAGTACAGAACATGGGAAAGGAATATGATCATGGAACAGGTCAGGAATGGCAGGGAGCGTCAGGAACGCTACAGCTCGGAATATGACCAGTTTAAAAAGGCAAAAGAGAACGGTTTCTATATCGAGGCGATCGCGATCGGTTATGCAATCATAGAAGATCGTCTTGTGGCATTTCTGCATCATGCAGGCATCGTCAGCAGAGATAACAAATCGGATCTGAAAATCAATAAATGCATATACCCGTTTATGCGGCGTCTTTTGGGAAAACCGGACGGCAGTACGATCAGGATCAAGGACATCAAAACAAAACTTGAGGTCCTCAAAGCAATATTGGCGCTCGATGAAGAAAAGGCGCGGGAGATCGATGAGTACTGCTATTCACTGTCGCATAAAAAATTCAGGCCGGCTTATATGCAGAGCCTGTACCATCAGGTGGACAAAACGCTGAACAGGCAGGAAATACTTCAATTGATCGGACGGATCGAGCCCTGGAAAAACGATCGTAATGTGATGATACATGCTTTGTTAAGTCAGAAGAATGCTTCAGTCTGGCAGGAGAAGAAGCGCCTGGCAGAAGAATGCTATAGTCTGACACGCGATCTGGATAATAAGCTTGTGAGAAAGTTTAAGACTAGGAACACGATCCGGAAGAAATACAACATCCAATGATGATCTGAAAAAACAAACATATGGGAGAGAAGTTAAATGGCAATCTTGAAATGTAAAATGTGTGGGGGAACTCTTGAGGTCACAGACGGTCAGTCCGTTTGTGAGTGTGAATACTGCGGTTCGAAGCAGACTGTCCCGAACAGCCAGGATGAGGGCCTGCAGACCTTATATAACCGCGCGAATGTGCTCCGTATGAAATCGGAGTTTGACAAGGCAGCAGAAATTTACGAGAAAATCCTGCAGAAGAATGAGACGGAGGCAGAGGCTTACTGGGGGCTCATTCTCTGCAAATATGGCATTGAATATGTGGAGGATCCGCAGACATACAGGCGTGTGCCGACCTGCCACCGCGCATCCTATGATGCCGTGACAGCAGATGAAGACTATAAGAATGCCATCAAATATGCGGACATCAGCCAGAAGATCCTCTATGAGGATGAGGCCCGGGCCATTGATGAGATCCAGCGCGGGATCCTGGCCATTGCCCAGAAGGAAGATCCTTACGATGTCTTCATCTGCTACAAGGAGACGGATGAGAACGGCAAACGCACCCAGGACAGTGTGATCGCCAACGATATCTATTATCAGCTGACGCAGGAAGGCTATAAGGTCTTCTATGCGGCTATCACGTTAGAGAGCAAGCTTGGCAGCGAGTATGAGCCCTGTATCTTTTCGGCTCTGAACACCGCCAAGGTCATGCTGGCCATCGGTACAAAGCCCGAATACTTTAATGCCGTCTGGGTCAAAAATGAGTGGAGCCGTTTCTTGAAGCTCTTAAAGAAGGACCGCAGCCGCCTGCTCATCCCATGCTATAAGGATATGGACCCCTATGAGCTGCCGGAGGAATTTGCTCATCTGCAGGCCCAGGACATGGGAAAGATCGGTTTTATCAGCGACCTGGTCCGCGGCATCAAGAAGGTCATCAAAAAGGAGGAAGCCCCGGCGCCCGCAACAGCTGCCGGGGCAGCGGCCGCATACAGCAATAATGTAACAGCCTTGATCCAGCGCGGCTACATGGCACTGGAGGACCAAGAATGGGCCAAGGCAGCCGAGGAGAAGGCAGAAGAAGAACGGAAGGCCGCTCAGGAGAAGGCAGAGAAAGAAGCGAAAGCAAAGAAAACAAGACTCATCGCTATCCTGGCCGGTGCAGCTGCAGTGATAGCTGCAGCAGCGGTTGTGGTTGTTACAAAGGTGATTATTCCGAATAATAACTACAGTGCGGCAGTGGCATTGATGAATGAAGGTAAATACGAAGATGCCATTACGGCATTTACTGCTTTGGATGGCTATAAGGACAGTGCAGACCAGATAGTTGCATGCGAGACGGCCATTAAAGATATTGAGTATGATGCAGCCGCAGCCCTGATGAATGAAGGTAAATACGAAGATGCCATTACGGCATTTACTGCTTTGGATGGCTATAAGGACAGTGCAGACCAGATAGTTGCATGCGAGACGGCCATTAAAGATATTGAGTATGATGCAGCCGCAGCCCTGATGAATGAAGGTAAATACGAAGATGCCATTACAGCATTTACTGCCTTGGACGGCTATAAAGACAGTGCAGACCAGATAGCTGCATGCGAGACGGTCATTAAAGATCCTGAGTACATTGCAGCAGTAGCTTTAGTCGAACAGAGAGAGTATATTTCCGCATATGAGTCTTTGTCGGCATTAAATGGTTATAAAGATAGCGCAGAAATAATGAAATCAATTGAAGTTGACTATCGTATAGCGCCTATGAAACTTGCGGAAGTTGGTTCAAGTGTATTCTTTGGAACATATGAGCAGGATAATGATTCGTCGAATGGGAAAGAATCCATTGAATGGATCGTGCTGGAGAAAACAGAGTCCGGCATACTGGTCATAAGTAAGGATGCTCTCGATTGTCAGCAGTATCATTCAAAAAGGACAGATATCAAATGGGAAACTTGCAGTCTTAGGGAATGGATGAATGACACGTTTTTGAACGAAGCATTCTCCCTCGAAGAGCAGGAAAGGATATTGCAGACTTCGGTTCCTGCAGACAAGAATCCTAAATATTCAACAGATCCTGGAAACGGCACAACAGACAAGTTGTTTTTGCTCAGCATTACCGAAGCAGTGAAATACTTCTCTTCGGACGTTGACCGGCGGTGTAAACCTGCGGCATATGCAGTTGCCAGAGGAGCCTATGAAAGCTTCGGCAACTGCTGGTGGTGGCTGCGGTCGCCGGGCGGCGATAGTAAGTACGCCGCGGATGTCCTCAGTGATGGGTCGGTCAGCTATACGGATGTCAACAATGATCGTGGCTGTGTACGCCCCGCTTTGTGGATCAATCTGGAATCTTAATTCTTCCAATCAAAAATCATCCACTCGCAGAGGCGGTTTGTCTGCCTCTGGATAATTTGCGAGCGATAGCGAGCACTCTTCCTTTCCCTAAGAGGAAGGTGGAACGGTGTAGCTTTGGCGGAGGATGCAGTAATTCTCCAACTGAAGTATGAAACCAAGCTTAATGGAGAAATTTATAGATGAACTTCAACATGGAAATAACCATAGGAGATTTGCTTACAGTGGTTTCTTTTCTTGGCGCGATCTTAGCGTACTGTAAAGGCCAGAGAAGTGAAAGATGCCGAGCTACCATTGAGGCCTGGAAAGACCTTGAGGAGGTACTTGTCGAACTGGAAAAGTTCACCCCGGCTGAACTGCGAAACATAGCGGAAAACGGGATTAAAAAGGAATACAGAGAGCAATATCGAAATGCACGAAGCATGGCCGCCAAGGTAGAGCATTTCTGCGTGGGTGTGAAGAGAGGGATATACGACCCCAAAACAGCTTTTGAACTTGGAGGGGGATTTCTGAATGGAGCAATTAAGTCCAGGCTGCAGCCGATCATCGATAAGGCAAATCGGAATCATGACCTTGATTACTACGCCAATACCCATTGGGTTATGAACGAACTGGACAAAATAGACAATAAAAGAAGAGGAAGAAATCATGGCAGTGCTGAAATGTAAAATGTGCGGCGGCGACCTTGAGATCCTGGAAGGTCAGTCCGTCTGTGAATGTGAATACTGCGGCTCCAAGCAGACCGTAGCGAGTGTAGATGATGAGAAGAAAACAAACCTCTTCAACCGCGCCAATCGCCTTCGAATGAACGCGGAATTCGACAAGGCATCGGCAGTTTATGAGAACCTGGTAGCTGAGTTCCCAGAGGAGGCAGAAGCCTACTGGGGCCTGTGCCTGTGTGCCTATGGGATAGAGTATGTAGATGATCCTGCAAGTGGTGAAAAGAAACCAACCTGCCACAGGACACTTTCTTCATCGATAATGGAGGATCCAAACTTCGAGCAGGCCTGTGATTATGGTGATATGATTGCCCGCAGAGTATACCGTGACGAGGCAAAGGAAATAGACAGGATCCAGAGGGGTATCCTTTCAATCGCAGGAACAGAAGATCCTTATGATGTTTTCATCTGCTATAAGGAGACTGCAGAGGGCGGCGGAAGGACGGAGGATAGTGTACTTGCGCAGGAAGTCTATGATGAACTTATAGCAAAAGGCTATAAGGTCTTCTTCAGCCGTATCACCTTGGAGGATAAGCTTGGCGTACAGTACGAGCCGTACATCTTTGCGGCACTTTCCTCTGCAAAGGTCATGCTCGCATTCGGTACCAGCTTTGAGTACTACGATGCTGTCTGGGTAAAGAATGAGTGGAGCCGCTTCCTTTCCATGATGAAGACAGATAAGAAAAAGACCCTGATCCCCTGCTTTAAGGATCTGGATGCCTACGACATGCCGAAGGAATTTAAGGGTCTGCAGGCGCAGGACATGGGAAAGATTGGATGGAAGCAGGATCTGGTGCGCGGTGTGGAAAAGCTACTGGGCGGTGGAAAAGAAAAACAGGCTGTACAGCAGACCATCATTCAGCAGGTATCCGGCGGCCCGCAGGCAGAGGCGCTCATTAAGCGTGGATACATGAGTCTGGAGGATTGCGCATTTGATGAGGCAAAGACCTTCTTCAATGATGCCCTGAACAGCAACGCGGAAAGTGCGGACGCTTATCTTGGCCTGTTCATGGCAGATATCAAAGCGAAAAGCAAATCAGAGGCAAAGACCAGATTTGTACAAGGCGATTATACAGGGAACCGTTACTGGCAGAGGACACTGCAGTTTGCCTCAGGAGCACTTGCGGAAGAACTGGCCTCCTGGACGCAGGGAAGAGATGTCCGCTTAAAGAGAGAGGCAGAAGAGCAGAAACGAGAGCGCAAGGCAAATGAAGAAGCAAAACGGAAGAGACAGGCGGAGGCGGCAGCGGCACAGGCACAGCTTGCAGTCTGGAAAGCACAGCTGGACAGCGGAAACTTTGCTATGACCGCTGAGCAGCAGGCAGAATATGACCGCCTGAAGGAGGAGGCTGCAGGGCTGCGCCGTGAAGCAGAGGCTGCAAAAGCCGCCTGCGCCGCGATGCCGGAACAGGCAGAAAAAAAGCGCCTGGAGGAACAGATCTCGGCGAAGAAAAGTTATCTGGCCGATCTTGGGTTCTTTAAGGGTAAGGAGAAAAAACAGACTCAGGAAGAGATCGATGTGCTGGAAAGACAGCTTTCTGAAGTCTCCGAGAAGATCCGGCAGGCTCAGGCTGAGGCGGACCGAAAGGAAAGAGCTGCGCAGCAGAGCGAAAGAACTGCAGAAGACTATATAGAGCAGGCGGTAGGATCTGAAAGAGACAAAATCCGACAGTTATATTACAAGCAGATGTACGGCGGTGAGGTGGAGAAGGGGAAAATAGTTACTTTTGGACGATATCAGCAGACGGAGGATGGTAAGGATCAGACTCCAATCAAATGGCAGGTTCTGGAGAGAACAGATAAAAAGGCACTCCTGATCAGCCAGTACGGTCTTGCCCGTGCAAAGTACAATGAATGGACTAGAGATGTTACCTGGGAAAGCTGTACGCTTCGAAAATGGCTGAATGCAGATTTTGCCGACACTGCATTTATGCCGGCAGAGAAGGCGGTGATTGCAGAGACCTTGGTCAGTGCCGATAAGAATCCTAGATACGATACAGCTCCTGGAAGAGATACGAAAGACCGTATTTTCCTGCTCAGCATACCGGAAGCGGAAAAGTATTTCGCATCGAATGAGAAAAGAAGCTGTGCTCCCACGGCATATGCGAAAAAGGCGGGAGCAAGCGGCGGATCCACTTGCTGGTGGTGGCTGCGGTCGCCCGGCAGCAATAGTAGTCTCGCCGCGAGTGTCAGCAATCACGGCTCGGTCTACTACAATGGCTACAATGTCAACCGTGATTATGTTTGTATTCGCCCCGCTTTGTGGATCAATCTGGAATCTTAACTCTTCCAATCAAAAATCATCCACTCACAGAGGCAGCCTGTCTGCCTCTGTGTATCTGCGAGCGGCAGCGAGCACTCTTCCTTCCCCTAAGGGGAAGGTGGTGCGGCACAGCCGCGACAGAACTGATTGATGATCTTGATGGCTCTGATGATGTGTATGATATGGCAGTTAGATTTGCACTTACAACCTTTTTGCGAATAGGTGAGATAACAGCACTCAGACCTGAAGCTCTGATGTATTCAGAAGAAGATGGCTATTATGTTGTTATTGATGAGTCAGAGAGGCGTACCACTGCCAGAACTTTCAAGGATGATGGGACATACGACTCTGGCAATGACGATGCATTATCTGAGACAAAGAAAATTTACCGCAAAAATGGCATCAAAAGTACGGGAAATCCTTACAGCATAAGGCTTGTACGGATTCGTACAGATTTTCAAAAAACAAAAACCCCGAAAACCGCTTAAAATAACGATTTTCGGGGCATCTACAAGAGGCGACAACCGGATTTGAACCGGTGATCAAGGTTTTGCAGACCTACGCCTTACCACTTGGCTATGTCGCCTTAACAAAGCCATATCAATATACAATAAAAATACACAAAGGTCAAGGGATATTTTTGGAAACAAACCATCGGCCGAGGGACGCACCGGAACGATAGGGATTACGCTCGAAGAATAAATGGCAGAGACTGTTTCTTACTTTTATAAGGTACATATCTCCGTGACCTCCCGCCTTGGCGGAGTAAGCCGAGCGCAGGTCGATCAGTTTATCTATCTCATAGGTGGTTCCGTCCTCCCAGGTGATGGAGGCCGGAGTCATGTGGCCATACCGGTCGAAATCTACACGCACGTCTACATATACCTTTGATTTTGAGTATCCAGATTCAGTCATTACCGCTTACCTTTTTTAAAAATCCCCCGGAAGAGGAGATAGGCGCATCCGGGATCTGCAACCCCCGCTCGCGCATGACCCTGAGCTTGAAATCAAGCATCTCCGGGATAGTATGAAGCGCCGCCGCAGCCTCGAAGAAGCTGCCGCATTCCTGCAGAGCATCAAGGACCTCGGAGTCCTTAAGTGAAAGTTCTGCAGCCAGCATATCCGCTTCGTATTCCATCTCCGAAGCGGGAGAGCCTACCGAAAAATCCTGCATGGTCTCTGCGATTCCGGTGCGGATATGCAGAAAATAGTGTGCAAGCTCATGATACATTACGATCCGCTGGATATGAGGCTTTATATCGGAGCTTATGGTAATTGCAACATTGCCGGACTGCTTTATGATAAAGCCCTTGCAGGCAACCTTGGCGTAGCCCATCGGAAAGTAGAGCAATATGACCCCGGCTTCTTTGCAAAGGGATATCGGATCCGAAGTTTCATATAATGCTGAAACAGAGTCAGCGATCTTTATAATAGCGGAGGTCCTCATAGCTCAATCACCTGTCCTTTCCCCCGCCTTTTTGCACGCGATGTAGGCATTGGTCAGGGCCAGGAAATACTTATCCTTGGCATCCTGGTCGAGCATACCTCCTGCAAAAAGTGACACGTTCTTTGCGATAAGGCTCTCGATCTCATCTGCTGTGGTGTCACCGTAGGCTTCGCGAAGACCATGTATATAGATCTGTTCCTCAGTCGGTGCCTGAAGCTCCAATATGCTGTCATCCGCCAGATAGTCAGTGGTGCAGCCGAGCGCAAGCGCGATCTTCCGAAGCGTGGATGCGTGTGGTATGCGGCCATCAGTCTCATACGATGCGATGGTCCGCTTGGTAACAGAACACATGTCAGCTAACGCCTGCTGGGTAAGACCCTGTCTTTTTCTTTCTTTAATTATCTTCTCTCCGATAGTCATGGTATTTTCCTGATGTAATAAAGATGTAACAACCTGCGCCTTTAAGTGAAGTCTGTATCTATAAGTTACATTTATGATGAAAGAATGTCAATATTTTGACCTTAAATTACATCAAAATTTTATAATTGACTGAAAAACAAACCATTGCTATACTGATTTTGGGTATGATGTTCACCCTGGGAGATTCCCGAACCGCATGTTATTTATGCTGATGACTTCTGCAATTTCGCACAGGAGTTATTGGCTATTTTTTTTGTTAGAGGGAGAAAAAATCATGTTGACCTCACTTGCGCTTATTTTTCTTGTCGGCCTTGCCATGGCCTCGATCTGCCAGAAGGTAAGACTTCCCCGCATTATCGGAATGCTGCTCACGGGCATAGTCTTAGGCCCTTACGTCCTCGATCTGCTCGACCCGTCGATCCTCGGTATTTCGGGCGAATTAAGAAGGATGGCCCTTATTATCATTCTCATAAAGGCGGGACTTTCGCTGGATATAGCGGACTTAAAGAGAGTCGGAAGACCGGCGCTCATGATGTCCTGCGTGCCGGCTTCATTTGAAGTGTTTGCGTACTGGCTGCTGGCACCGATGATACTTGGCATAAACCGTCAGGAGGCGGCGCTCCTGGGTTCTGTCATGTCTGCCGTATCGCCCGCGGTAGTCGTGCCGAGGATGGTGTACCTTATTGAAAATAAATACGGAACCAAAAAGAGCATTCCCCAGATGATACTTGCGGGCGCATCGCTAGACGATGTGTTCGTCATCGTCCTCTTTTCGACCTTCCTGGGTATTGCCGCGGGCGGCACTGCCGACCTTACAGCCTTCCTTAATATTCCTATCTCCATAGTTCTCGGGATACTGCTCGGCGGCGTCACGGGAGCGGCACTTGCAGCATTCTTTGAATGGAGACATAAGTGCGGCAGTTATATCAGAAACAGCATGAAGGTCATAATCATGCTGGGAGTTGCCTTTATCCTGATGGCGGCTGAGGGCTGGCTCGAGGACTATGTCGCAGTATCCGGTCTGCTTGCGGTAACAAGCATGGCCTGCGCGCTCAAGATGAGGAGCATAAAGGAGGTTGCCTCAAGGCTTTCGCAAAAGTTCGGCAAGCTCTGGCTCGCGGCAGAAGTCACACTCTTCGTGCTGGTCGGCGCCGCAGTCGACATAAGATATACGCTTGAGGCAGGACCGGGAGCGCTTATTATGATATTCTGCGGCCTCTGCATAAGGTCTGTCGGTGTCTGGCTCTGCATGATAGGAACCGATCTTAACATAAAAGAGAGGATATTCTGCATTATCGCATATCTTCCGAAGGCCACGGTGCAAGCGGCAATTGGCTCTGTGCCGCTCACCATGGGACTTCCATGCGGAAACCTGGTGCTCTCAGTAGCCGTGCTCGGCATACTGACTACAGCGCCGCTTGGCGCATTCGGCATGGAAATGACGCACAGGAGCTTTCTCGAGCATAATGCCGATGTGTGAATGTGACCGCCCGGCTTTTAACTGTGTGGGCTGCCGTACGGAATTATCCGTATAAAAGCAGGCAACATTTACACATCTGTAAGAAAAATGGTACAAATCCTTTAAAAACAGTATGCTATACTCCTTATTAAATAAGCTGGGTGAGTGTCCGTGCCGGAAGTCGGCAGGGGCCGCGGTCTGTATGACCATTGTTGAAATAAGGAGCAGATATGAGAAAGCTTATAAAATATATACCCGCAATATTGATATCGAGCATGGTGCTGTCGGCATCATTTACGGCATATGCCGATGTCATAAGTGATACACCGTTTGAGGATACGAGCGCGGACGCAGTCATTGTTGACTCACCCGACTCTACGGGGACTTCGGCAAGCGGAGTTGCGGCACCGGCTGCCTCTTCATCGGCAGGCTCGTCCACAGCATCATCGGCAGGCTCGTCTACAGCATCAACGACAGCTTCAGACGCAGCATCAACGGCAGCTTCAGCTACTGCCTCAGCACCTGCCGTATCAGCGGCAAATGCTGCCGCCGGAGCCTCAGAGTCCAAGCCGGTACCGGGTACTACTACGGCAGGTTCCGGCAGCACTTCCGGCAGCACATCATCTGCGGTTACGGCCGGCGCTTCGGTGACAGCTCAGACCGGAAGTGCGGCGGCGGGACCCGGAACCGGTTCTTCAGGTACAAGTGTTATAGGCCCCGGAAGTACGACGGCTTCAGCTTCGGCCTCAGTAACATCGACAGCTTCCGCGGCAGTCAGTTCTTCGGGAGTACCGGGCTCAGACCATGCAAATGATCCCAAGGTGCAGCTTGATCTTGGCTTTACGGTCGTTTCACCAAATTATGACTATAACGGATACAAGGTCGCAGAGGGAAGTGTCCAGCTTTCGGATGGAAGCTGGGAGACCATAGGACATGATAAGTATATCAGACAGCCTTACTTCAGACTGCTCAGAGAGGATGGAGACTGGTATATAGTAGCGGTCAATGCGAGGAGGATAGGCAATTATTATACGAGCGACGGAAGCAGGATCACCGAGCTCTGGCTTAAAAAGAGCGAGTGTGTCGCTAAGAATTATATAGAGGTCAATACGACAAACAGTCAGAGACAGCAGATAGTAAAGACAGCCTTCAGTCTTCTCGGCAAGGGTTATCAGTATGCCGGCAATGGCCCGGATGCTTACGACTGCTCGGGACTTGTGAACGCAGTCATGACAAGCTGCGGCATCAGCATTGCCCGCACCTCATCTGAGATATGCAGTGCAGGTACACAGGTGGGCATCACGGGACTCAGGCCGGGAGATATCGTGGGAAGATCCGGCCATGTTGGAGTTTACATCGGAAATGGATATTTCCTGCATGCTGCCGAATCAACTACAGGTGTTGTTACCGAAGATCTTAATGTCTACAATAGGAATTCACGTTTTACAAACTACTGCAATGTAGTTGGCGACTGATTGGGGATCTTACAGGCTGCTGCATGGCTGATGACCGGGGGGAAGGGCATATGATGGACCGTATAAAGGAACAGATCGACATATTTGCCGCATTTATTAAGCGGATAGGTGTATACCTTACCGTGATGCTGAAATGGGCGCTTGTGGCGATAATCATAGGTATCTGCTGCGGACTGCTGGGCTCGGCGTTTCACATTGGAGTCGATAAGGCAACAGAGCTCAGGGCGGAGTTTCCATGGCTCCTTTACTGCATGCCTGCAGTTGGCCTCCTGATCGTCGGTATATATAAGCTGCTTGGTACAGAAGGACAGGGCACGAATGATATTATTGACGCGGCCTATCTCGGAAAGGACCTTTCGCTGCAGCTGGTGCCGTCGATATTTATAGGCACGGTTCTCACCCATCTTGTCGGAGGCAGCTCCGGACGAGAGGGAGCGGCGCTTCAGATGGGCGGGGATATAGGACATCATGTCGGCAAGCTCTTTAATTTTGAGAGCCACGACCTAAAGGTCGCCACCATGTGCGGTATGGCGGCATTCTTCTCGGCACTGTTCGGCACACCGCTTACAGCAGCGGTATTTTCTGTAATGGTCATATCGATAGGCACCTTCGTGCATATGGCTTTTTTTCCGAGCTTTATCGCGGCAATGACTGCGTATCTGATGTCCTTGAGCCTCGGAGTTCCGCCGACAAGATTCGCTCTTGTGGTGCCCGAGCTTACCGTGGGGCTTTTTGTGAGAGTTGCTGTGCTTGCGTCGCTTTGCGCTATTTTGTCAGTTGTCTTCTGCGTTATCCTGCACAAGACCGAGCATATCATGAAGCTCGGACCGCTTAAGAATCCGTGGATCAGGGTTGTCGTGGGCGGTATTATCATAATCGCCATAACAGTGCTTTGCGGCACGACAGACTATAACGGAGCCGGCATGAATGTCATTGCTGCAGCGGTGGAAGAGGGACATGCGCGGCCTGCGGCGTTTTTCATAAAGATGGTAATGACGGCGGTCACGCTTTCTGCAGGCTATAAGGGCGGTGAGGTCGTTCCGTCCTTTTTCGTGGGAGCGACCTTTGGCTGCATAGTCGCACCGCTTCTTGGCATTCCGGCCGGATTTGGCGCAGGGATAGGTCTTGTCTCTGTTTTCTGCGGAGCAACAAACTGTATGTTCTCATCGATCGTTCTTTCGATAGAGCTGTTTGGAGCTGAAGGCGTGCTGCTTTTCGCGCTTGCCTGCGGCATAAGCTATATGCTCTCGGGCTACAGCGGACTGTATTCGAGCCAGACGATACTCTTCTCCAAGATCAGGGCCCAGTATATTGAAGTAAAGACAAACCACCACCATGTGGGACACAGCTTCGAGGATACCTCCGAAATGAAAGATAATTTCACTTTAAAATAGCTTGCAATTTCAAAAGCATTAATATAGAATTGTGCGTAATTGTGCAATGATTACGGTCGGGGGCAAATATTTTTGGCCCCGACATCAATTATTTATGACGGGAACTTTTTACGGAGGAATATAATAATGTACACCTTAGAGGACATCAGGGCAGTTGATCCTGAGATTGCCGAGGCGATCGTTTTGGAGGAGGATCGCCAGAATGCACATATAGAGCTTATTGCATCAGAAAACTGGGTAAGCCCGGCCGTTATGTCGGCCATGGGGTCGATCCTTACCAATAAATATGCCGAAGGATATCCGGGAAAGCGTTTTTACGGCGGCTGCGAGGACGTGGACATAGTTGAGACCATCGCCATCAACCGTCTTAAGGAGCTTTTCGGCTGCGAGTACGCAAATGTTCAGCCGCATTCGGGCGCACAGGCAAATATGGCTGTTGAGCTTGCTGTTCTTAAGCCGGGCGACACCATGATGGGCATGCACCTTGACATGGGCGGACATCTCACCCATGGTTCACCGGCCAACTTCAGCGGTAAGTATTTCAATATCGTTCCTTACGGGGTCAATGCTGACGGCGTTATCGATTATGATGAGGTGGAGCGCATCGCCATGGAATGCAGACCTAAGATGATCTGCGCGGGCGCCTCGGCTTATGCGAGAGCCATTGACTTTAAGCGCTTCAGAGAGATAGCCGATAAGGTGGGTGCCGTTCTCTGGGTGGATATGGCGCATATCGCGGGACTTGTGGCAGCCGGCCTTCATATGAGTCCGATTCCTTATGCGGATGTTGTTACCACTACTACTCACAAGACATTAAGAGGCCCGAGAGGCGGAGTCATCATGGCTACCGCGGCAGCAAATGAGAAGTATAACTTCAACAAGGCAGTATTTCCCGGAACACAGGGCGGACCTCTCATGCATGTTATAGCCGCAAAGGCAGTATGCTTTAAGGAGGCACTTCAGCCTGCATTTAAGGAGTATGCTTCCCAGGTGGTCAAAAATGCTGCAGCTCTCTGTGAGGGACTTAAAAAGAGAGGCATCAAGATCGTTTCCGGCGGAACAGACAATCACCTTATGCTCGTGGATCTCACACCGTTTGAGCTTACAGGCAAGGAGGTACAGAACCGCCTTGACGCTGCGCACATCACAGCCAACAAGAATACTATACCGAATGATCCCAAGAGCACGTTTGTGACAAGCGGTGTCAGACTTGGAACACCTGCAGCTACGAGCCGCGGACTTAAGGAGGATGATTTCGACCGTATCGCGGAGGCCATTGCACTCGTTATAAAGGAAGGCGATGCAGGCATAGACAGAGCACGTGATATCGTTGATGAGATCGCGGCAAGGTATCCGCTTAAGTGATACCGGGTGTGCTTCGGAGCTCTATACGAAATTTAAAATGAAATTTATATAAGCCATCGCACTATTAAAGTGCGGCGGCTTATTTTTTATGCTATGATTACAACATTAGATATGCAAAAGGGAGGCTTGACATGGAATTGAAATATTGCGGAAATATAGAGCCGAAGGTGGACAAGGCAGTGTTTATCGCCGATACGGCGACGGTAGTTGGTGATGTAACAATAGGTGAGGGCTCAAGCGTCTGGTTTGGTGCAGTGCTCCGCGCAGATAATGAAGCAATAACAATAGGAAAAAATACAAATATTCAGGATGGTGCAGTGGTGCATGAAGACACGGGGAATCCTGTGATAATAGGCGACAATGTCACAATAGGCCACAGGGCTATCGTGCATGGCTGCACCATAGGCGATAATTCGCTTATAGGAATGGGGGCTATCCTCTTAAGCGGCTGCCGCATAGGAAATAACTGCATGGTAGCTGCGGGTGCACTTGTTACGGGTAAGATGGATATTCCGGACGGCTCCATAGTCATGGGCGCTCCGGCCAAGACGATAAAACCACTTAGTGATGAGCTTAAGGCCGAGGCAGCATTTGCAGCTGAAGAGTATAAGGAACGCGGCAAACAGTATCTGAATGGAGATTATAAGCAGGCCTGACAGAACCGGCATTTCAAAGTGAATCCAGATTTGAGAGCTTTATCAGTGTGCCGCATAATACCTCTGTACCGGTAACAAGATCTGAAAGCTCAGTGAATTCAGCAGGATCATGGCTGATACCGTTGTGACTCGGAACAAAAATCATCGCAACAGGAACAAAGTCTGATATGAGAAGCGAGTCATGATATGCCCCGCTGGTCATTCTGTTGTATGGAATATTGTTTTCACGGCAGGTCTCTTCGATGACAGCAGAAATTGCAGGGTCCGAATAACAGGGTATATCATCAGTTGTAATTTCATGTGAACCGATAAGACCGCGCATGGTGCATATGCAGTCAATATAGCTGCAGATCTTTTCGGTAAGCTCGGTTTTTACACTCTCATCTACATCTCTGATATCTATTGTAAAACTGACTTTTCCCGGAATAACATTGCTGGCATTCGGGAATACGCTGAGCTTTCCGACAGTTGCTACAGTATGTGTATTTCCATATGAACGCGCCAGGCTTTCAAGTCTGAGAATGATTTCGGCGGCGCCGGTCATGGCATCTCGTCTCACATTCATCGGAGTTGAGCCGGCGTGTTTTTGTTCTCCTTCGATGCAGACCTGTATATATGAAGGAGCGCAGATACCTTCTACTATTCCGATCGGTATGCCTTTCTGTTCAAGAACAGGTGCCTGCTCAATGTGCATCTCAACACTTGCAAAAACATCACCCTTCTTTTTAAGAACCGTTTTGTCATAATCCTTTTTTGTAAATCCAAGTCTTTCAAGCTCGTCATAGAGTGAAATGCCATTATCGTCAAATACATTTTTTGTATCTTCAAGCGGAAGTTCACCTGCCATAGCACGACTGCCGACGCAACCCATGCCAAAGCGTGTAGGTTCTTCAGACGAGTATATAATCACCTGTATGCTTCTTTTATGGGGAATATCGTTTTCTGATATATATCTGCAGGACTCAATAGCTCCGATGACTCCAAACATCCCATCGTACATTCCGGCATTTATTACTGTATCGATATGGGAACCGCTCCATACAGGTGCGAGTTCAGGATCTGATCCGCGAAGTGTTCCGTATATGTTGCCGATAGCGTCCTCATCAACACTCATGCCGATTTCCAGCATAAGACTCTTAACATATTCCCTGGCTTCCATTTCGACATCTGTAAAAAGCATCCTTGTTGTACCGGGCTGCTCAGGACCGCTCATATCAAAGGTCTTAAGTTTTTCAAGCTCAGATAAAATTCTGTTTCCGTCTGCAGTACATTTCATAAAAGTGTCCTCTTCAAAAAAAATGTCCGCGGAAGTTATGCCGCGAACACGCCCTTGTGTCATACTTTAATTATAAACAGAGTTACTATACATTAAGGTGCATGGGATGTCAATTATGAGTTGAAAGCTTTTGATGATCCAAATTTAAATCTAAATTAAATCCAAACTGAATCAGCATATTTTATTGACAAAAAATTATCAACAGAGTAAACTTATATACATGTATTTTGAATGAATGGCTGACACAATGAGGTGCTGATGGATATGAACATCCGGAGTACTTTTTTTTATTATAAGTCTGTCGTGCAAAGGTCAATCTTGTCTCGATAGTCATTAGTCACAAAGCATTCAGATATGGTTTTAGAAAAAGGAATTAATTTTAAGGAGGAATTGTTTTATGGCAGTTACACAGATCAGAAAGGGAGAACTTTATGAGTTATCTCCTGAAGCTGAAAGTGAATTAAAGGCTTCTAAGTATTACAATGAAGACCTTGCGCCTACAAAGGTAAGTGAGAGGACATGGACATCAAGAGACGTAAGGGATCTCTGGATCGGTCTTTCAATATCCATACCGGCGCTGGCACTTGCTTCATCGCTTGTTTCACTTGGAGTTTCACCGCTTCTTGCAATCATCAATGTTATTTTGGGAAACCTTATCGTTCTTATTCCCATTCAGCTTAACTCACATGTAGGAACAAAGTATGGAATTCCATATCCGATTTATGCAAGACTCACATTCGGAACCAAAGGTGCCCAGCTTTCAAGTATTTCACGTTCCATTATCGGATGCGGTTGGACAGCTGTCCAGTCATGGGTAGGCGGCGGTGCGGTTGCAGCCCTGCTTGGTATCGTGATCTCATTCTTCTCAGACCAGTCAAAGACTATTGCGCTTCCGGGAAATGACAGTGTTGTTATTGGTCAGCTTATCGGATTCGTAATATTCGTTCTTGTCTGTGCATGGGTAGCCTACAACGGCATGGATAAGATCAAGATCGTTCAGAATATTGGCGGTCCTCTTCTTCTTGTTGTTATTGCCGGCCTCCTCATCTGGAGCTGTGTTACTATTTCAAGTACAGGACATTCTGTAATGGATGTATTTACACAGGGCAACAATGATGAACTTATAAAGAGTAACGGCGGATTTGCTTTCGTATATATGGCAGGTCTTACAGCTAATATTGCGTACTGGGCTACAGTAGCTCTTAACATTCCTGACTTCTCAAAGATGGCTAAGTCACAGAAGGATCAGTTTAACGGACAGATGATCGGTATGCCCGGACCTATGGCTGTATGTGCTATTGTCGGTGCTCTTTTTGCTGCAGCTACCGAGTATGCATATGGCGCGGCAAGCTTCGATCCGACATCGGTATTCTACTATGTAGATAATAAGCTTCTTATTCTTATTTGCTCAGTTGGTGTTATTATCGCCACACTTACTACCTGTGTTGCGGCTAACGTTGTACCTCCTTCAAATGGATGGTCAAACCTTGCTCCTTCAAAGATCTCATTCAAGAAGGGCGTTGTCATCACCATTATCATTTCTATCTTTGTAACACAGCCATGGTTCATCTATGGTTCAGGTGCTTCATATATCTTTACATGGCTTAACAACTATGGAACCATTATTGCTCCTGTTGCTGCTATTCTTTGTGCTGACTACTTCGTATGCAAGGAAAAGAGAGTAGATGTTTACTCACTTTATAAGGGTAATGAGGGTCGTTACAGATATAAGGATGGCTGGAACTGGTGTGCTATTATTGCATGGTTATGCTCATTCATCATTCCGCTTCTTGGAAATACCGTATTTGCATACAATTCAGCAATAAGAGAGACACCAAACCTTCTTGATATGATTGCAGCAAATGGATATATTTTCTCATTCGCAGTTGCCTTTATAGTTTATGTGGCACTTATGAAGTCGGGTGCTTTTGGAACAGCTGCTGAAAAGGGCTATGTAACAGAGGAAGAAGACAACGCAATGACAAAGATTGAAAAGTAATTATTTTAATTGAAAAGTATATTTTGACACGATCCGGTTGGGCATAGTGCCCGACCGGACTGTTGTCGGGAAGGTGGAGATATGTATACTTGCAGCGTAGATAGAATGAGCGATAAGATCAGGACCTTCGCTCAGTATGGTGATGCCGGACACGGCGGAATCACAAGATATTCACTCTCAGAGGCAGCTATCCAGGCCAGAGATGAATTTGTAAAGCGTATGACGGCTATCGGAGCAACTATCGAGACAGACGATCTCGCAAATATGTATGCTACGATTCCGGGCTCAGATCCGGCGGCCAAGCGTATCGTTATGGGTTCACACTGTGACTCAGTTAAAAACGGAGGCAACTATGACGGGATCCTCGGCGTTATGAGCGCCATGGAAGTACTCGAGACAGTGGTCGCAGAGGGCATTCCCCACAAGCATCCGCTTACAGCTATGATCTGGACAAATGAGGAAGGATCGGAGTTTCCTCCATGTATGATGTGCTCAGGTATCGCATCACACGACTATATGCCCGAGAGATTCAGAGACAACTTCGCCGAGGAGAAGATGATGAAGTCAGTTTCCATCGTAGACTGCAAGACGACCTTTGGCGAAAAGCTTTCCACCTTTAAATATAAGGGCGAGAAGAAGAACCGTATCAACCCGGATCAGTATCTTGCCATGTTCGAGACACATATCGAGCAGGGTCCTATCCTTGAGGATGCCGGCAAGGATATCGGTGTAGTTACCTGCGTACTCGGACAGATGATCTACAGAGTTAAGTTCAGCGGCTTTGCAGCTCATGCAGGCACATTCCCGATGAAGAAGAGACATGATGCCTTCCATGCTGCGGCTGAGGCTCTCTGCTGGCTCCATACAGAGATCGACAAGCTCGGATATGAGGACCTTGTTTATACAACAGGTGAGGTCGTTATCCATCCATGCGTGAACACAGTTATTCCGGACTACTTCGATTTCTCTATCGATGTACGTCACGAGGATCCTGAGGTGCTCAACAAGGTAAGAGAGATACTTTTCAAGCTTCCTGAGCGCAAGTGGCAGCAGTGCGACTGCGAGGTAGTTCTTGGCTGGAACCGCGACACAGTTTACTGGAACAAGACACTCGTTGGTTATGTAAGAGATTCTGTAAATGAGCTCGGCTACAGTAACATGGATATCAATTCGGGTGCAGGACATGATGCTCAGTATGTATCCTACATGATACCTACGACTATGATCTTTGCTCCTTCGGAGAACGGACTCTCACACTGCGAGCCTGAGCATACCTCGGACGAGCTTTGCACAAAAGCTGCAAGCGTAATGCTCAATGCAGTTCTTAAATTAGATGAGAAAGGACTTTGATTATGAAAACACTTATTAAAGGCGGTACGGTTATCACTACAGAAAATGAATTTGTTGCCGATGTACTCATTGAAGATGAGAAGATCGCTGCAGTTGGAAAGGATCTTTCAGCAGATGGTGTTGACAAGGTCATCGATGCAGCCGGCAAGTATGTAATGCCGGGCGGCGTTGATCAGCATGTTCATTACTCTTTCGTATATAAGGGAAGCAAGGTCCGCGGTTTCGAAACAACGGATGCCTGTGCACTTGGCGGAACAACTACTGTAATTGAGTTTGTAAACCAGGTTAAGGGCAAGGGACTTATTGAGTCTCTCGAGGACTACAAGAAGACTGATGCAGAGGGCATTTCCATGATCGACTATGCTTTCCATCCGGTCATGGTAGACCCCAGACCTGAGGTAATTGATGAGATCCCATCACTTGCAGAAGCAGGTTATCCTACAATGAAGCTTTTTATGGCTTATAAGGGACAGTTCTTCCATGCTGATGATGATGCTATCATCGCAGCCTTAGTAAAGGGCAAGGAGACAGGCGTTACGGTCATGGTTCATGCAGAGAATGCCGACATGATCGACTACCTTACCAAGAAGCTCATTGCAGAAGGCAAGACAGGAGCATATTATCATGCCGTATCCAGACCTCCTATCGTAGAAGCTGAGGCTACAAGCCGTGCCATTATGCTTGCCGAGATGGCTGATGCTCCTATCTATATCGTTCATGTGACCTGCAAGGAAGCTCTCCAGGCCATAAAGGACGCACAGCAGAAGGGCCTGCCGGTATGCGGCGAGACCTGCGCACATTATCTGCTCTTTGATGAGTCCGTACTGGCGCTTCCGAATGAGGAAGGCGCAAAGTATGTATGCTCGCCGGCACTCCGTACACCGGAGCACCAGCCGGTACTCTGGGAGGCTATAGAGAAGGGCTGGCTCAATGCGATCAGTTCAGATCACTGCGGCTTTGACTGGGCAGTGCAGAAGCATCTTGGCATGGGAGAGGGCTGCTCATTCGCAGATATCCCGAACGGCGCTCCGTCGGTTCAGAACAGAATGAATGCCATCTGGACCTACGGCGTATGCGAGGGCAAGATCTCAAGACAGAAGTTCGTTGAGGTTATGTGTACAAATCCGGCAAAGAACAATGGACTTGTCAACAAGGGCATTATTGCAGCAGGATATGACGCGGATATTGTTGTGTTTGATCCTGATTACAGAGGTGTAATGGGCGTTGAGAGTTGCCGCGAGGGCGTTGACTACAGCATCTACGAGGGAATGGAACAGAAGGGACGTCCTGAAACCGTTCTGTTAAGAGGCAAGGTTATAGTTGAAGATGCAAAGTATATAGGTGCTAAGGGCGACGGTAAGTTCGTGCCCGGAAAGCCATATGGAAAAGCATATGATAATGTTGCTAAATAATTAAGCATTTGAAGCATAGCTGAATTCAAAGTAAGCTGAGCAGACATTTATAATAAAGATGATAAAAATGCCGGTTCGGGTCTTGGCTGAGACCTGAGCCGGCATTTCATGCTGACGCCATTTCATGATCTTTTTTGTATCAACATTAAGGCTTGAAATAACAAATAGTATTTAGTATATTAAAGTGTACTGATTTCATAAGAAGGATAACGGGCGGAATATATAAGAGTCTGCGGGAGCGCGCAGCGCGGGACAGGCAGGAGTCGGCATTGGCCGCAGCGTTATCAGAAAAAGAGGAATAAAAATGGCTGGAGATAATGAAAAGAAGCTGGTGGAAGAGATCACATCCATGGATGTGGATTTCGCCCAGTGGTATACGGACGTAGTAAGAAAGGCAGAGCTCTGCGATTATTCATCGGTAAAGGGCTGTATGATACTTGAGCCCGCGGGCTTTGCAATCTGGGAGATGATCCAGAACAAGCTCGACAGGAGATTTAAGGATACAGGCGTTGAGAACTGCGCCATGCCTATGTTCATCCCCGAGGGACTCCTTCAGAGGGAAAAGGATCATGTAGAGGGCTTTGCTCCGGAGGTTGCATGGATAACACACGGAGGATATGAGCAGCTCCAGGAGAGACTTTGTGTAAGACCTACTTCAGAGACCCTGTTCTGTGATTATTATGAGAGAAAGGTCCATTCCTACAGAGACCTTCCGAAGCTCCTTAACCAGTGGTGTTCGGTAGTGCGCTGGGAGAAGACTACGAGGCCCTTCCTCCGCTCAAGAGAGTTCTGGTGGCAGGAGGGCCATACGGCTCATGCCACAGCCGAGGAGGCCGTAGAGCGCACAGAGCAGATGCTCAATGTCTATGCTGATTTCTGCGAGCAGGAGCTCGCTATTCCTGTAGTTAAGGGACAGAAGACTCTTAAGGAGCAGTTTGCGGGTGCTATTGCCACATATACTATAGAAGCACTCATGCATGACGGCCAGGCCCTTCAGTCAGGCACCTCACATAACTTCGGTGACGGCTTCGCAAAGGCCTTCGGCATCCAGTACACCGATAAGGACAACAAGCTTCAGTATGTACATCAGACCTCATGGGGCATGAGCACACGTATCATCGGTGCCATCATCATGGTACACGGTGACAATGACGGACTTAAGCTTCCGCCGCATATCGCACCTACTCAGGTCATTATCTGCCCTGTTATGCAGAAGAAGCCGGGCGTGCTTGAGAAGGCTGAGGAGATCCGCGAGGCACTTAAGGGCGCGAATCTTAGGGTAAAGCTTGATGACAGAGATAAGAATCCGGGCTTTAAGTTTGCCGATTCAGAGATGCGCGGCATCCCTGTAAGGGTAGAGGTAGGACCGAGGGATATCGAAAACGGTCAGGCTGTACTTGTGAGGCGTGACACTCATGAGAAAATCACAGTTGCCATTGAAGAGCTCCCCGCAAAGACCGCAGAGCTTCTTGAGATCATCCAGGCAGATATGCTTGCGGCGGCAAAGGCTCACCTTGAGTCGCATACCTTCGCGGCAAAGAATATCGAGGAGATGGAGAACATCCTTGATACCAACAAGGGCTTTATCAAGGCTATGTGGTGCGGAAGCCGTGAGTGCGAGGATGCCATCAAGGATAAGACGGGCGCATCCTCACGCTGCATTCCGTTTGAGCAGGAGCAGATATGCGACTGCTGCGTAAATTGTGGAAAGCCGGCTTCAAAGATGGTATACTGGGGAAGAGCTTATTAAGGTCTTAAGCGGCAACTATACCGCACCTGATCAAAGTTAAGACTTGATTTTGTGGAACTGTCTGCCGGAAACGGCGGCAGTTCCTTTGTTTTTTGCGGAGAAATTCATGGGAAAAAGAAGCAGCAGGAAGGAGCGTTACCTTAAGATCGCACTTCCTGAAAATGTCAAAACAATAATAAATACGCTTGAGGAACATGGGTATGAAGCATTCGCAGTCGGGGGCTGCGTGCGGGACAGCCTTCTTGGACGCGTTCCGGAGGACTGGGACATTACTACCTCAGCTCTTCCGGCTGATATAAAGAAGTGCTTTAGAAGGACTGTAGACACGGGAATAGAGCATGGAACGGTCACTGTGCTTATCGGAGACGATTCGTATGAGGTCACGACCTACAGGATAGACGGAGAGTATAAGGACAGCCGCCACCCTTCGGAGGTGGTATTTACAGACGCTGTAAGCGAGGACTTAAGACGCCGCGACTTTACGATAAATGCCATGGCATATAATGACGAAAAGGGCTTTGTGGACCTCTTTGGGGGCCGTGATGACTTAAAGCGCCGTGTTATAAGGTGCGTGGGAAATGCTGACGACCGTTTTACAGAGGACGCCCTGCGAATACTCCGGGCGATCAGATTTGCCGCACAGCTTGACTTTGATATAGACGCGGCAACGAGAAATGCCATAGCCGACCATGCCCCGAACCTTAAAGCAGTATCGAAGGAGCGTATCCTTGTTGAGCTCAGCAAGCTCGTCTGCTCGGCACACATAGAAAAGGCAGCGGATATTCCGCAGCTTGGAGTCATCCCCTATATTGCAAAGCACTTCAGGGAGATAAATATTGCCCAGCTTATGGGACTTAAGACCTCTGCACTGAGGCTCGCGGGCTATGATCCGGACGGGGACGCAGCGGAGAATGAAATCGATCCGCATGAGGATGCATTCGATCTTTGCAAAGCAACGACGACAGGATACCGTTATATACGCTTTGCTTTCCTCTGCCAGGGAATGAAGCCGGAAAATGTCGACGAGCTTATGAAGGACTTAAAGTCCGATAATATTACGAGAAAAAATGCGGTGCTGCTTACCGAGTGGACCTTAAAGCCGCTTCCTTCGGATAAGTATGAACTCAAGAAAATAATGTCCGGAATGAGCCCGGAGATATTTATGGACCTGCTTCGCGTAAAGCTTTCTTCGCTTGGAACGATGCTTTACAAAAAGCTTTGCAAGGATGAGGATATACGCGCTGTTATTGACAGCTTTAATGAGATCGCCGGGAATGAGGAGCCTGTTTATATGACAGACCTCGCTGTTGGGGGAGCCGACCTCAAGGCAGCCGGTGTTGCGGAAGGTCCTCAGCTTGGCAGCATTTTAAATAAAATGCTTGACCATGTATGGAAAAAACCGGAAGATAATGATAAGGAAAAGCTTATCGGGATGTTTGCTTAAGTAATGGCTTAAAAATAAGCGGGAATAAGGTTTAATGCCAAGAAACAGCGGTAAAAAACAGCATATTCCGCAGCACGTTCATCATGGGAAGGTGCAGCGCGACATGCGAATAGATAATGTTCGCGGCTTTCTGATAATACTTGTTGTTATCGGTCATTTTCTGCTGCCCTTTGCGGAAGCCGATACGAGGCTGATCGATGGTCTGATATATATCATCTATATCTTCCATATGCCGTGCTTCGTCATGATCTCCGGCTATTATGCCAAGAATGTTTATAAGGGCGGACGCTTCAGATGGGGAAAAATAGTACAGATGATCTGGCTGTATTTCGTCTATGAGTCCGTGATCTTTATAACCGAAGGCATGGCCTATGGCTTTACTTCGAGGTTCCCGGATTATCTGCACGAAAGCGGCGCGCCGTGGTATCTCCTTTCGCTTTCGATATGGTATATGACACTCCCCCTGTTTCAGCGCTTCAGAGGAAAAAAGAGTTCGGTGCCGGTAACCATACTTATGTTTATCGGTGTTGTTTTCCTGAGATATTTCATTCATATGGACTGTCTGTTTGCCATGGACAGGACGCTCGCTTTCCTTCCGTTTTTCTATCTTGGCTTTTTCAGCTCACAGCAGAATCTGGACAGCTATATTATGAGCCGCTTTAAAAAGCCCGTGGACATTATTGCGGTAATTACACTTATAATCGTGCTATGCTTTACGAAAAATCATCTGCTTAAGTACAATCTTGTGGTATATGGAGCTGATTACAAAAGGTATTCAGCGGATATGTACAATTATATCTGGCTCATGAATCTTATCTGGTATGCTCTTGCACTGGCTGTCTCTCTGGGATTTATAGGCGCCATGCTTAACAGGCGAATGGCAATTATATCCGGACTTGGAAGAAATACGCTCCAGATATATTTTCTTCACAGACCGATAAGAGATATACTTATGTATTATGGCTTCTATGAGAGACTTGATCCGTTCAGCCGCCTTGATGTGCTGTTTCTTGTGGTATTCAGCATCATATTGTCAATAGTGCTTGGCGCGGGATTTATAAGTGATATTTTCAAAAGACTTCGTATGGTTTTCGACCCGTTACTTGAAAAACATGGGGCACTGTGATAAAGTAGTCACACATAATTTAAGGAATAAGAGGAACATATGGCTTTATTTTCACTCATATCAAATGATATAGGTATAGACCTTGGAACAGCAACCATTCTCGTATATATCAAGGGCAAGGGCGTTGTGCTCAGAGAGCCTTCGGTCATCGCAGTAGACAGGAACAATGGAAATGTTGTTGCCTACGGTGAGGACGCCAGACTTATGCTCGGACGTACACCGGGCAACCTTAAGGCAGTAAGACCGCTGAGACAGGGCGTTATATCTGACTATACACTTACAGAGAAGATGCTCAAGCACTTTATCGACAAGGCAGTGGGAAAGAGGACCTTAAGAAAACCCAGGGTCGCTGTCTGCATTCCATCCGGAGCAACTGAGGTCGAGAAGAAGGCAGTAGAGGATGCGACTTACCAGGCAGGAGCAAGAGAGGTCACGATCATTGAGGAGCCTGTTGCGGCTGCAATTGGTGCGGGAATAGACATTTCCAAGCCGTTCGGAAATATAGTTGTCGATATTGGAGGAGGCACTTCCGATATAGCGGTGATCTCACTCGGAGGTCCCGTAGTATCAGAGTCTGTCAAAATAGCCGGAGATGATTTTGATGAGGCTGTTGTCCGCTACATGAGAAAGAAGCATAATCTCCTTATCGGAGAGAGGACTGCGGAGGATATCAAGATCGGTGTCGGCTGCGTTTACAAGAGACCTGAGAATCTGGTCATGGAGGTCCGCGGCAGAAACCTTGTTACCGGTCTTCCGAAGACTGTACAGGTCACCTCAGACGAAACGATGGAAGCATTTGCAGATGCGGCTTCACAGATCGTAAATGCGGTACATAATGTGCTTGAGCGTACTCCCCCGGAGCTTGCGTCGGATATTTATGAGCGCGGCATCATCCTTACAGGCGGAGGCGCACTTGTATACGGTCTTGATAAGCTGATCGAGGAGAAAACCGGAATCAATACAATGGTTGCCGAGGATCCGCTTTCGGCAGTTGCCATCGGTACCGGCAGGTTTATTGAGCTTGCAAACAGCCAGGAGGAGTAAACCGCTGAACACGATCAGAGCATATATTGAAAATATAATATATTATAACGAAGAAAATTTTTATTCAGTTCTGGAGGCCTCGCGGGATGGCGAGCCGATCACTATCGTAGGTTATTTCCCGTACATAAGTGCGGGAGAGACCATCGAGGCCGAAGGAAGCTTCACATCACACCCGGTCTACGGAGAGCAGTTTGCTGCTGCATCATTTACAGTCATACCCCCGGAGGGCGCAGGCGCTATCGAGCGTTACCTTGCGGGAGGCGCCATCAAAGGCATAGGTCCGGCGCTTGCAAAGCGCATCGTTAAAAAATTCAAGGCAGATACATTCAGAATAATAGAGGAAGAGCCGGAAAGGCTCGCTGAGATCAGAGGGATCAGCGAGCTTATGGCAATGCGTATTTCTGAGCAGGCAGAGCTGAAAAAAGGCATGCGCGATGCCATAATGTTCATGCAGGAATACGGCATAGG
>JAUNNP010000008.1:0-14367 GCA_030531385.1 Eubacteriales bacterium | reverse complement strand
GAAGCCACCGGGTTTGAGGCGAAGACTATACACAGGATGTTAGAGTATACCGGAGTGCCCGGTGAGGGCAATGCTCCGGGAACACCCGCAAGCTATGAGGGGACTTATGGCGGCCCCGGAGCGGCTCCGTACGGGGGAAGCGGAAACGCGGGAGGAGCAGGAAGCACGTCCGGTAAGGGACGTTTCATGAGAGATGAAAAGGATCCGCTTGAGGCCGATGTTATCATTATTGATGAGATGTCCATGGTCGATATTTTTCTGATGGATGCCCTGCTTAAAGCCGTGGTGCCGGGGACAAGACTGATACTGGTGGGTGATTATAATCAGCTGCCGAGTGTCGGAGCCGGAAATGTACTGAGGGATATCATCGATTCGGGAGCGTTTGAAACGGTGCGGCTTAAGCATATTTTCAGACAGGCTGCAGAGTCTGATATTATATCGAATGCGCACAGGATCAATAACGGAGAAATGGTAGACCTGTCAAAAAAGAGCAATGACTTCCTTTTTATAAGAAGCACAAGACCCGAAGATATAAGCGCGGCAGTAAGAAAGCTTATTACCGATAAGCTTCCGGGTTATGTAGGCTGCGAAAGCTTTGATATTCAGGTACTTACGGCGACCAGGAAGGGCGCTCTTGGTGTTGAGTCGCTAAATCGTGAGCTTCAGCAGTACCTTAATCCGCCGTCAGCCTCCAAGGCTGAGAGAAAGAACGGCGGAAACATTCTGAGGACCGGCGATAAGGTCATGCAGACTAAAAATGACTACGACCTTGAGTGGACTGTTTATGACAAAAGAGGACTCCCGAAGGAACACGGAAGCGGAGTATTTAACGGGGATATAGGACGAATAGAAAACATAGATAACGAGGCTGATACGGTAACTATAGTCTATGACGAAGACAAATATGTAAAGTACGACAGAAAGCAGATACTTAATGTTGAACTGGCCTATGCCGTTACGGTACATAAGTCGCAGGGAAGCGAGTATCCGGCCGTTGTTATGCCGATGTTCAGGGGTCCGCACCTTCTGATGAACAGGAATCTTTTGTATACAGCGGTGACCAGGGCGAAAAAATGCGTCTGCATGGTTGGCCTTCCTCAGGTTTTTGAGGAAATGAAAAACAATGAGGATGAAAACAAAAGGTTTTCGGGACTTAAGGACAGAATTGCTGAAGGATCTGTTTTTTCCGGCGAGATGTCCGATATGTTCTGATGCGATACCAATAGAAAAAAGGGCAAGGCTTCATATCAGCCCTTTTGATAAAGGCAGCAGGCAGCTTTACTATGACGGTCTTATATGCCGAGGATGCCTGGACAGCCTTAAGTTTATAACAGATCCTTTCTGCAAAAAATGCG
Organism: Eubacteriales bacterium; assembly: GCA_030531385.1. Taxonomy (GTDB): domain Bacteria; phylum Bacillota; class Clostridia; order Lachnospirales; family Lachnospiraceae; genus Avilachnospira. The sequence continues at coordinate 13,012 of JAUNNP010000008.1, read as the reverse complement.
GTAAACAGCTTGCAGGCAGAAATGACGAAATGCTCTGTTCAGACTGTCTGGAAAAGGAAAGACTTTTTGATGAGTGCAGGTGTCTTGTTACATATGATGAGACTGCCAGGGAAATAATGGCTGAGATCAAATATAATTCCAAAAAGGAGTATATGGACATCTTTGCGCTGCTTGCGGCAGACAGGCTCGGAGACTGGCTGAAGGCGGCAGGGGCCTCATGTCTTGTGCCGGTACCGGTACACGGAAGCAGACTCAAAAGCCGCGGTTTTAATCAGGCTGAGGTACTGGCTGAAGGAATATCGGCATTTACAGGGATCCCGGTAAGGAACGATGTCCTTATAAGGTTAAAAAATACTGCGGCGCAAAAGAATCTGGGAGCAGACGACAGACTGCTCAATCTCCAAAATGCCTTTACCGCAGTCGGAAAGCTGAAAAATGGTGAGATACCCGTGATAATAGATGATATTTACACTACAGGGTCCACCATGGAGGCGTGTACGGAAGGACTTTTGGGAATAGGAGCCCGCAGGGTGTATGGATTATGTGTCTGTGCGGGTGAAGACACTGCCGATAAATAAGGAAATATCGGGGGCCTAAATATGGATTTTTAGTGAAATTCGATATATTAAGTTGATTTTAAAGGCGAAAATATGGTAATATTTATCATAACGTGACGAAGTGTGTACGTTTAACATTTTTAATTTTCAATAAATTATTGTTGGGGGTATGAAAAAATATGGCTAAAAAGAGCGATATCACGACAAAAGGCTTAGAGAGAGCCACTCACAGAGCTCTGTACTATTCCATGGGTCTTCTTCCTGAGGATCTTGAGAAGCCTATCATCGGTGTAGTCAACGCACAGAACGAGACTATGCCCGGTCACAGACACCTTGATCAGATCGCAAGGGCTGTCAAGGAAGGCATCATTGCAGCAGGCGGACAGCCGATCGAGTTCCCAACCATCGGTATCTGCGATGGTATCGCACAGGGTAACTATGGAATGCATTATCCTCTTGCAAGCCGTGAGCTTATTGCTGACTCTGTAGAGTGTATGATGAACGGTCACAGCTTTGACGCTATGGTACTTATTCCTGACTGTGACAAGATCACTCCGGGTATGATCATTGCGGCAGCAAGACTTGACGTTCCAACTATCATCTGCTCCGGCGGTGTTATGGCTACAGGCTGCATGGACGGTGAGAAGGTTGGTTATACAGACCTTATGGAAGCATCCGGACTTGTTCAGAGAGGCATCAAGGACAACGCTTGGCTTTCAAGACTTGAGCAGTGCGCACTTCCGGGATGCGGAGCATGCAACCTCCTCGGAACAGCTAACTCAATGAACTTCCTTACAGAGGCACTTGGCCTTTGCCTTCCGGGAGCAACACTTCCTGCACTCAGCGGAAAGAAGCTCGCTGTAGCTAAGAGAACAGGTATGAAGATCGTTGAGCTTTGGAAGAACAACATCACCTGCAGCCAGATCCTTAACGAGAAGGCTATCCATAACGCACTTGTTGTTGATATGGCTATCGGCGGATCATCAAATACAATGCTTCACCTTGCAGCTATCTGCCATGAGGCAGGCATTCCGTTCAGCTTCGATGAAGTTGAGAGGATCGCAGCCATGGTTCCGCATCTTGTTAAGCTTAAGCCATCAGGACCACACTATCCTGCAGACTTTGACAATGCCGGCGGCGTTACAGCTCTTATGGAGAGACTTAAGGACTATGGATATATCCAGGACAACCTTACAGTTACAGGCAAGAGCGTATATGAGAACATTGCCGGTCATGAGGTTATCGATGAGGATGTTATCCGCAACAAGGAAACAGCTTACAGCCTTACAGGCGGACTTAAGATCCTTTACGGAAATCTTGCAAAGGAAGGTGCTGTCTGCAAGAAGGCCGGCGTTGTTCAGGAGATGCTTCAGCATACAGGCCCTGCACGTGTATTCGACCAGGAGGAGCCTGCAGTTAAGGCTATCTACAACGGCGAGATCAAGCCGGGCGATGTAGTTGTCATCCGTTATGAAGGACCTAAGGGCGGCCCGGGAATGAGAGAGATGCTTACACCGACATCAGCTATCATCGGTATGGGACTTGGCTCATCGGTTGCTCTTATCACAGACGGACGTTTCTCAGGAGCTACAAGAGGCGCAGCTATCGGACATGTTTCACCGGAGGCAGCTGAGGGAGGACTTATCGCATTCGTAAAGGACGGCGACAGCATTTCGATCGATATCGAGAAGGGAACAGTTACACTTAATGTTCCGGATGAAGAAATCGAGAAGAGAAAGATCGGCTGGGAGCCTCATAAGCCACCGGTAAAGCCGGGCAGCTATCTTGACAGATATTCAAAGCTTGTTTCTTCAGCTATGGCAGGCGCTGTATTTAAGAGATAATTCATTTCTTAGTTTTATATTAAGACTGCTTGCAATAGATGATGATTTCTGTTACATTTTACTAACGGGCATTCTTGATTAAACGGTTTTAAACCAACATTTTATAATAAAAGGAGAAAAAAGCGATGGGCGACAAGAAAAAGTGTACCGTCAAGGACTTCCAGAGATATAAGGAGGAAGGCCAGAAGTGGACATGGACTATCTGCTATGATTACACATTTGCAGGTATCGTTGATGAGAGTAAGACAGAGATGATCCTTGTTGGTGATTCACTTGGAAACGTTATCACAGGCGATGGATCAACAATTCCTGTAACACTTGATATTATTATTCATCACATCAAGTCAGTTGTTAAGGGTGCTCCTAACACATTCGTAGTAGGTGATATGCCATTTGGTACCTACAACGTAAGCAACGAGCAGGCTGTTACAACAGCTAACCGCATCATGCAGGAGGGCGGATCTGACTGCGTTAAGCTTGAGGGCGGCGCTAAGATGGCTCCGCGTATCAAGGCTATCGTTGATGCAGGTATTCCTGTTATGGCACACATCGGACTTACACCTCAGTCTATCAGCCAGCTCGGCGGATTCAAGGTTCAGGGTAAGGACAGCTCAGTTGCTGATTCTCTTCTTGCTGATGCTCTTGCGGTTGAGGCAGCAGGTGCTTTCGCTATCTGCCTTGAGTGCATGCCTGTAGGCGTTGCAAAGAAGATCACAGAGACAGTTAAGATCCCTTGCTGCGGTATCGGAGCAGGAAAGTACACAGATGGCCAGGAGCTTAATATGTACGACATGACAGGTCTCTTCAAGGATCTTAAGCCTAAGTTCGTTAAGCATTATGCAGAGCTTCGCCAGCCTATGGTAGACGCGCTTAATGCATTCTATGATGACACCTGCGCAGGCACATTCCCAACACCTGAGTACAGCTACAACGCTAAGGTTGAAGGATATCCTGTAGACTGATCCTTACACTTAAATTATTTGTTAACAGGGCCATAGGCCAAAAGCTTATGGCCTTGCAATATAAAGTTTCATAACATAGAAAGGGGAAACTTATGAAAAAATTTATTTCTTTAGCACTTGTTTCAGCTATGGCAGCTTCTATGGTTGCTTGCGGCGGCTCATCAACAGCAGCTACAACAGCAGCAGCAGCTCCGGCAGCAGCAGCTGAGACAAAGGCAGACGCAGCATCAGGTGAGGATGATACACTTGGCGTATCAACAGCTACTATCCGTTTCAAGGCCGGCACAACAAATGCTATCACATCAGCATACAACCAGGGCCTTATCGCTTTCAGAAATCTCCTTGAGGAGAAGTCAAACGGCGAGATGACAGTTGACCTTTATCTTAGCTCATCACTCGGCAACGAGTCTGATATGCTTGACGCTGTATCAATGGGTACACAGGATATGCTTGTTACTTCAACAGGTCCTATCCCTGCATTCTCAAAGGCAACAGCTAACTGGGGCGTTCTTGACCTTCCATATCTCTTCCCAACAGCTGAGACAGCTTACGAAGTACTTGATGGTGAGGTTGGACAGCAGCTTCTTGACGGCTTCAACGGAACAGGCGTTCTTGCACTTGGTTTCTGGGAGAACGGATATCGCTGCACAACAAACTCTAAGAAGGAGATCGTTCATCCTGCAGACCTTCAGGGCATGAAGATCCGTACAATGGAGAACAAGGTTCACATGGCTACATATACACAGCTTGGTGCTACACCGACAGCTATGGCTATGGGCGAGGTATTCTCAGCTCTTCAGCAGGGAACAATCGATGGACAGGAGAACCCATTCTCAATCATCTACTACGGAAACAAGCTTCATGAGGTTCAGCCATACATGACAGAGAATAACATTTTCTACAGCCCGGCTGTACTTTGCATTTCTCAGGATGTATTTGACGGACTTACAGCTGATCAGCAGGCTATTCTTATTGAGTGCGCTGACCAGGGTAAGGTAAAGCAGAGAGAGATCGAGCAGGGCATGGCAGTTTCAGGACGTAAGGCAATGGAAGAGTATGGTATCATCATTTCTGACGTTGACCAGGCTGAGTGGATCGATGCTACAGCTCCTGTATACGATGATGCTTCTCTTGGTATCGATGCTGACCTTCTTGCTAAGGTTCAGGCTGTTACAGGCAAGTAATTAAATTAGATTTTCAGTGATTTAATTTAAACCTAACGCGTCCGGTCTGCCAGCATACTGCCGGAAGACCGGACGCATCTATTTATGAAATTTTATATTAATTTGTAATATAGCTGCTTTACGCAGTTTAAATATTTATAAGCTTGCCAAAATGATATAGCTGGCAAATAAGGGTGCAGCTGTATCAAAATTTTTGAAAGGGGGTCGCTTATTTATGAAAGTACTCGACGCATTCAAGAAGTTAATGGAGTGGGTTGTAGTAATTATCATGGTTGCGATGGTAATCGTTATCTTCCTCGCAACAGTTGGCCGTTATTCCGGTCTGTTCTCTATTCCCTGGAGTGAAGAGTTTGCAAGATACTGCATGGTATGCATGGTTTATCTTGGCTCTATGCTCGCAGCAGCCAAGGGAGCTCATTTCGTAGTTGAGGTTGCTCCGATGATCTTCCCTAAGGTTATCGTAAAAGCTATTACTGTTTTCGACATCGTAGTTGTTGATCTGTTCTCTCTCTTCCTTCTTAGACAGGGCTGGCAGATCTCATCAAAGATGCTTAATCAGGGAAAACTGACACCTATGCTCGAGTGGCCGCTTGGTGCCGTTTATATGGTTATTCCTATCGGTCTTGTACTTATGGCTATTTATTACACAGCTTATAATGTACAGAAGATCATGGAAAAAGATGAGAAAAAGGAGGACAAATAAATGTTAATCGGAATGCTTTTTGGTTCATTGTTCCTCTTACTCTTCCTCGGAGTTCCGATCGGAACAAGCCTTGGTGTTGCAGCTGCTCTTACAATGTATTTCACTGGAAATAACCAGTATCTTAATGCAACTGTTACACGTCTTTTCACACAGGTTGATAACTTCGTTCTTATGGCTATTCCATTCTTCATCCTTGCAGGAAACATCATGGCTGAAGGTGGTATTTCCAAGAGACTTATTTCATTCTTCGAGATCGTTCTTAAGGCAGTTCCGGGACGTCTCTCGATCATTTCAGTAGTTGCATCAGCATTCTTCGGAGCTATTTCAGGATCGAACCCTGCAACTGTTGCCGCTATCGGCGGTATCACAGCACCACGTATGCTTGAAAAGGGCTACCCAAGAGATAAGGTTGCAGCTATCGCAGCTTCAGCCGGAACACTCGGCGTAGTTATCCCGCCGTCTATCCCGATGGTTACATATGCGGTTACAGCTGACCAGTCCATCCTTAAGATGTTCCAGGCAGGATGGGTACCGGGCATCATGCTTGCTCTTGCACTCTGCATCACAAACGTAATTACCTGCCGCTCTTACGATGAGATCGACAGAACAAAGTACACAGGAAAGGATTATCTTATCAGATTTAAGGATGCTCTTCTTGCACTCCTTATGCCTGTAATCATCCTCGGCGGTATCTATGCAGGTATCTTCACTCCTACAGAGTCTGCAGCCGTTGCCTGCGTATATGCACTTATCGTATCATCAGTTGTTTACCACGAGCTTACATTCAAGATACTCTTCAAGATCTTCCTTGATTCTGTAGTAAGTGCAGCCTGCGTACTTTTCGTAGTAGCTATGTCTTCTCCGTTTGCATGGTTCATGACCTCAGAGGACGTTCCTACAATTATCTGTAATGCAGCTCTGGCACTCTTCAGCAACAGATTCGTAATGCTGTTCGTTATCAACATTATCCTTCTGTTCCTCGGATGCTTCCTCGAGACACAGTCGATCATCCTTCTTGTTACACCTATTCTGCTTCCGCTCTGCGGATTCCTCGGAATCAGCCCTGTAGCACTTGGACTTATCATTATCGTTAATACTTCTATCGGTATGATCACACCTCCTATGGCTGTTAACCTTTTCGTTGCAGCGGGAATCACCGGATCGACTATTGGCGGAGTATCAAAGAAGATACTGCTTTATCTCGGCATCGAGTTCGGCGTACTTCTTCTTTATACCTATATTCCTGCAATCACAGGCTTCTCACTTGGTGCAGGCTGATAGGTGATTTGTTATAAATGATCAGACTTGATTTGATTGTGCTGATATTTTTTAGATATCACAGGAATATTAAACTTGTATAACCGCAAAGCGATATTCCTAATGTAAATTTCTAAAATATATTGTATAATTGCAGTATCGAATTTCGGAAAGAATTTCGATACTGCTTTTTTAAAAAAAGAATATTTTTGAAAGGAAGGAATACTACAATGGGCTTAAAATCTGACATTGAGATCGCTCAGGAGAGCACACCATTAAAGATTACCGAAATCGCAAAGATCGCAGGAGTCGATGAAAAGTATCTTGAGCTTTATGGAAACTATAAGGCGAAGATCGATTACAACCTCCTTAAGGAGACTGATAAGAAGGATGGAAAGCTTATCCTCGTAACAGCTATTACTCCTACACCTGCAGGTGAGGGAAAGACAACAACCTCTGTAGGTCTTGTAGATGGTCTCAGAGCTATCGGCAAGAACGCAGTTGTTGCACTTCGTGAGCCATCACTCGGACCTGTATTCGGTGTTAAGGGCGGAGCAGCAGGCGGCGGATATGCCCAGGTAGTTCCTATGGAAGATATCAATCTTCACTTCACAGGCGATTTCCATGCTATCGGCGCAGCAAACAACCTTCTTGCAGCTATGCTCGACAACCATATCCAGCAGGGTAATGCACTCGGCATCGATGTTAAGCAGATCACATGGAAGAGAGCTGTTGATATGAACGATCGTCAGCTTCGTCATATCGTTGACGGACTTGGCGGAAAGGCTCAGGGCGTTCCGCGTGAGGATGGCTTCGAGATCACAGTTGCTTCAGAAGTTATGGCAGTTCTTTGCCTTGCATCTGATATCACAGACCTTAAGGCTCGTCTTGGCAGAATGATCGTTGCTTATACATACAGCGGAGCACCGGTAACAGCACACGATCTCCACGCAGAGGGAGCTATGGCTGCACTTCTTAAGGATGCTCTTAAGCCAAACCTTGTTCAGACACTTGAGCATACACCTGCATTTATCCATGGCGGTCCTTTCGCTAATATCGCACATGGCTGCAACTCTATCACAGCTACACGTATGGCTCTTAAGATGGGAGACTACTGCGTAACAGAGGCAGGCTTCGCAGCTGACCTTGGCGCAGAGAAGTTCATCGACATCAAGTGCCGTTATGCAGGCTTCAATCCATCAGCAGTAGTTGTTGTTGCTACAGTTCGTGCTCTTAAGTATCACGGCGGAGTAGCTAAGCCGGATCTTAACAATGAGAACCTTGAGGCTCTGGAGAAGGGTCTTCCGAACCTTCTCCAGCACGTATCAAACGTAAAGAATGTATACGGACTTCCATGCGTAGTTGCTATCAATGCATTCCCGACAGATACAAAGGCTGAGCTTGACATGGTTGAGGCTAAGTGCAAGGAGCTTGGCGTTAATGTTGCCCTTTCAGAAGTATGGGCAAAGGGCGGCGAAGGCGGCAAGGCACTTGCAGAGGAAGTAGTTCGTCTTTGCGAGCAGCCTAACAACTTCAGCTTTGTATATGATACAGAGGCTCCTATCATGGACAAACTTACTGCTATCACAACAAAGGTTTATCATGCAGACGGCGTTGTTCTTACAGACAATGCAAAGAAGCAGCTTGCTCAGATCGAGTCACTCGGCTTCGGCAATCTTCCTATCTGCATGGCTAAGACACAGTACTCATTCTCAGATGATGCTAAGAAGCTTGGAGCTCCTAAGGACTTCACTATCACGGTTCGTAACCTTAAGGTATGCGCAGGTGCAGGCTTCATCGTTGCTCTTACAGGCGACATCATGACAATGCCGGGTCTTCCTAAGGTTCCGTCAGCAGAGAAGATCGATGTTGATGAGAACGGAAAGATCTCAGGTCTTTTCTAATCTGAACTTACGGTGTAACCACTCCGCGAGGCAGTATGAATTAAAATGATTTTATGCCCGCATAGCTTTGTTATGCGGGCATAAATTTTGTTATACTGCCGGGCTCAGATAAACAAAAACCGAGAACTAAAAGAGTAAAAATTTAGATATATCAGGAGAAAATATATCATGAAAATGACAGAGAGAAGCTGTGAGGATTTTGTTAAGGTGCTTTCAACCAAGGAGCCTGTACCGGGCGGCGGCGGAGCAGCTGCGCTTACCGGAGCTATTGGAGTTGCTCTTGGAAATATGGTTGGAAGTCTTACTGTAGGCAAGAAGAAGTATGCAGACGTAGAGCCTGAGATAATAGAGCTTAAAGCAAAGTCGGATGCGCTTCAGGATAAGCTCCTTGCTATGGTTGAAAAGGATGCTGAAGTATTTGAGCCGCTTTCAAAGGCATATGGACTTCCGACAGGAACCGAGGAGGAAAAGGCTGAAAAGGCAAGAGTCATGGAAATCGTACTTAAGGATGCATCTGATGTGCCGGTGCAGATCATGGAGCTTGTTATGGAAGCTCTTGACCTGGTTGAAAGATTCTCCGAGATAGGTTCAAGACTTGCCATCAGTGATGCAGGCTGCGCCGCAGCTTGCTGCAGAGCTGCTTTAAATGCTGCAAGCCTTAATGTCTTCATTAATACAAAGTCAATGAAGAACCGTGAGTATGCCGAGCAGCTTAACGCACATACAGAGGATATGTTAGAGAAGGGAAGCGCAAAGGCAGATGCAATTTTCGCAGCTGTAAAGGCAGGTTTAAAATAATTCAGGAGGATAATCCATGGCAACATTATTAAAGGGTGCTGAGGCTGCAAAGGCTCTTACAGAAAAGCTTGCGGCAAGAGCTGAAGAGCTTAAGGCTAAGGGCGTGGCTCCATGCCTTGCAATTGTCCGCGTCGGTGAGCGCGATGATGATCTTTCTTATGAGCGCGGAGCCATGAAGCGCTGTGAGAAGGTTGGAATAGAAGTTAAAAATGTAGTACTTCCGGTAGATATCACACAGGAAGCACTTATAGCTGAGATAGAGAAGATCAATGCCGATGACAGCATTCACGGCGTACTCCTTTTCAGACCGCTTCCAAAGCATATCAATGACGAGGCTGTCTGCAGTGCGCTTGCTCCGGCAAAGGATATGGACGGAATCACAAAGGGCTCACTTGCGGCTGTATACGGCGGAACAAAGGATGGTTACGCACCTTGTACCGCGGCATCATGCGTAGAGATCCTTAAGCATTTCGAGGTTCCGATCTCGGGTAAGAAGGTCGTTGTTATCGGAAGAAGCCTTGTTATCGGTAAGCCGGTTTCACTCCTTCTTCTTGGAGAAAATGCAACGGTTACGATCTGCCACAGCCGTTCACAGAATCTTGCAGACATCTGCAGACAGGCTGATATACTTGTGGTTGCGGCAGGCAAGGCAGGCATGGTGACAAAGGACTTCGTAAGTCCGGGACAGACGGTGCTTGATGTCGGTATCCACGTAGATGCAGATGGCAATATGTGCGGAGACACAGTATTTGCAGAGGTCGAGCCTATAGTTGATAAGATCACACCGGTTCCCGGCGGAGTTGGCTCGGTTACAACAGCTATCCTCGCGAGCCATGTTATCGAGGCTGCCGAGAAGACACTGTAAACCATATTTAAAAGGGAAGACAATAAAAAATGTGTCAGTGGTCAGGTGGCCATTGACACATTTTAAATATCAAAAGGCAAAAGCAAGCCGGACAAAATACAACTGCTCTTACCTTACAGAGCATAACAAAAACAGATTTATAAAAGAAGAAAAAAACGATGACATTAAAAGAAGCGATCGATTATATAAATGATTTTACCTGGAGCACATCCAGGCTCGGGCTTGAAAGGACTAAAGAGCTTTTGTTCAAGCTTGGAGATCCGCAGAAAAGACTTAAATTCATTCATGTTGCAGGAACAAACGGAAAAGGCAGCACCTGTGCCATGCTCGAGAGCGTGCTCAGGAATGCAGGATACCGCACAGGCTTTTATCCGTCTCCATATATTGAGGATTTCAGAGAACGTATACAGGTAAATGCTGAATATATTACTGAGGAGGCGCTCACCAGGATCACGGAGAAGGTAAGCCTTGTTGCCGATGCCATGGAGGACCATCCGAGCCAGTTTGAACTCATCACGGCCATAGGCATGCTTTATTTTGAAGAAATGAAGTGCGACATAGTCGTGATGGAGGTCGGACTTGGAGGCGCTCTTGATTCTACTAACGTTATAGATCCGCCGGAGGCTGCCATTATTACAAATATAGGTCTTGACCATACGGAATTTCTCGGAAATACCGTAGAGGAGATCGCAAAGACCAAAGCGGGAATCATTAAGACCGGAACGAGGGCTGTGAGCTATGACCAGGTGCCGTCAGTTATAGAGGTACTTAAAAAGGATTGTGATGAAAAGAGCGTTCCGATCAGGTTTGCCGGCAAATGCACGAAGATAAGCAGCAGCCTTGATGGACAGCGCTTTATGTATAAAGAAAATGAGTATGAGCTTTCCCTGCTTGGAAAGCATCAGCTTGCAAATGCGGCAGTTGTGCTCGAAACAATAGAAGTATTGCGTGAAATCGGATATAATATAAATGCTGACGCTGTTCTGACAGGCTTAAAGCAGGTCAGATGGCCGGCGCGCTTTGAGGTTTTAAGTAAGGATCCGCTGTTCATTCTTGATGGCGGACACAATCCGCAGTGCGCGGAGGCTTTAGTTGAGGGCATAAAGGAGTATATAGTAGATTCCGGTGAAAGCGAGAAGGTCACCTTCCTTATAGGAATGCTCTCAGACAAGGATTATGAGACCACACTCGGACTTATAAGGCCCTATGGAGGCTGTTATGTATGTATTACGCCCGACAGCCCGCGAGCGCTCAAGGCCTCAAGGCTTGCCGAAACTATAAGTGCGATATATGAGGAAGAGGGCGGTATCATTCCTGTCACATACAGGGACGATCTGAAGTCTGCGATCATCGCGGCGCTTGAGACGGGTCTTCCGGTAATAGCATTTGGATCTTTATATTCGGCAGGCGAACTGAGAAGGATCTTCAGGACCGTACATCTTCACTGACGGCCGGCAGACCTGCCGTGAAAAGATAAAATATAGTATAATTCGTGAAATTTAAACGGCAGCATAAGAATTGGGGGATACTTATGTGGAATAACGGTTTATTGGATAAACTGCAGGATAATCCGAGCAAGACAATACTTGTGATCTTATATTTCTTTACATTTATGTTCTTTGTCGGCGCGTTTGCTGCGGGGATTTATACCGGCCAAATGCGCGAAATTATACCGGGTTTTCTTACGATCTGTTCAAGACCGGCTCAGTTTACCATGGATTATTTCGAACTCGGTACTCTCGGGGGAGCTTTTTTTAACACTGCCATGATAGGCCTGGCCTGCTGCGTTGTACTTACTGTAAGTAAAGCAAGGTGCAACGGCCTTACCGTTGCCGCGTACTGGCTGACCGTGGGATTTGCTACCTTTGGCATGAACTTCCTTAATATATGGCCGTTTTTCCTTGGCACCTATATATATTCAAAGGTAAGGAAAATCAGATTCGGAACAATAACCAATCAGGCAATGTTTGCAACATCAATGGCGCCATTTGCGAGCGAGCTTATGGTAAGGTATCCCGGGCTTGAGACCAGGGGATTTACCATCTGGGGATTTGCAGCCGCAATAGTTCTTGGAATATTTGTAGGTTTTACGCTTCCGTCACTCATTGCCCATATACCCAATTTCCATCAGGGCTTCGTGCTTTATGGAGCGGCACCTGCTGCGGGCTTTCTTGCCTTTTTGCTGTACTGTGTTTTATACAGGTCTCCCGGCATCGAGGTTCCGACTAACACAAGGCTTGGTGACGGCTATCAGCTTTTTGTGACACTCTATTTTGCGGTGGTCTTCGGATTCTGCATACTGGCCGGACTTATTATGGATGAAAGCGTCCATAAAAGCTACATAAAGCTGCTCCTTCATCACGGACACAAGACGGACTTTACGACAGAGTTCGGCATTCCGGCAACTCTTATGAATATGGGAATGTACGGCTTCTTCATACTTCTTTATTATAACCTGGTTCATGGTATTGCTTATGTGGACGGAGCATTCGTGATAACGAGTGCTAAGTTCACAGGCGCTACGATGGGAGCAATAATGTGCATGTTTGCCTTTGTTGCCCAGGGAGCGCAGCCAAGGACGGTGTTCCCGATAGTTATAGGCTATGCTATCGCATCGCTCTGGCCGCTCGCGGCAGTTTACTTTGGACTTACAGAGACTCAGAACTGGAATCTCTGTACACAGGCTATCTTAGTCGGAATGTGCTTTGCAAGCGGACTTGCGCCGATAACCGGAAAATATGGTTTCGTTCCGGGAGTAATAGCGGGAGCCATACACGCGACACTTGTTATGAGCGTGCCGCTCTGGCACGGCGGTTTCTGTCTTTATAACGGCGGTTTTACTGCCGGACTTACCGCATTTTTAATGTTCCCCGTGCTTAATACCTTTATGGGCACTTATGAGGAACGGATAGAAAAGAAACTAAGCAAAAAGAAGCTA
>JAUNNP010000208.1 GCA_030531385.1 Eubacteriales bacterium | reverse complement strand
CATTTTTTGTTCGACGATTTTTGCAGATATGAAACAAGCCCATTGAAAAATGCGCTTAAGATTATTCGTTTAAGAAGTAATCCATATCCAGAAGATCCTCATCTCCCATGTTTCTGATTTCCTCGGCAGTGTAACCCGGAGGAGGATTTTTGATATATTTTTCGCGGATACGCTTAAGGTGTTCCTGCTCGGAATATACGGTGCCATCCGGATCAATATATGTGACAATTGGTTTTTCCATGGCTTTATGCTCCTCTCTTCAATAGATAAGCATATTGTAACATGCCAGGAGGCGCGTGTGAATGCGGGTCGTAGATTCCAGACAGTTCCATTGTCTGACCACACTCGCATTTAAGAGGATCTCGCCCGAAGGAAATATCAATTTGAAAACGCCAGTTCATAAGCAATTTGCGATGTTTACGAAGGGTGCCGGATATTCTTCGGATCAGCTGAGGATAAGCATCTGTGCCTTTGGCGTAGATGCCATAATAGCGAAGCATATTAAATCCTTTTTCAGGGATATGGATAATCAGTTTTTTAATGAATTCAAAGGCATGCTCTGTAACATATTCAATTTTGTTATCTTCATGGCGTTGATACCAGTATGTGACATAGGTACCGTCATAGTTGGTGATACGGGATTGAGCCATTACAGGTCTGCCGATATAACGTGTGACATAGTTGACAATAGCATCGGTAGAATCAAGATCAGTACCGGGAGCATGGACATAAAAACCATTTGATTTGTCAGAATACAGTTTGTTGACCAGACGATCAAATTCTTTCAGATCAAACAAATCAGGGTCAAGCACTTCTTTCATGTTAGATAGAAGAGTGGTCATCCAGCGTTTGCGAAGCATTGTGTAAGGGAAAAATTTAATGTTTTTCCAATTGTCGTCTAAATCAAGCGCGCCTTCTGCAACGATCATGTGAATGTGAGGGTTCCATTTAAGATCACGACCAAATGTATGAAGCCCACAAACCATGCCTGTTTTGAATTGCCTTGATCTATTCATGTTAATGAGCCAGGCAGAGATCGTCTGCGCAGCTGATCGAAACAGGAGAGATAAAAGATGCCTGTCCTTGCGAAAATATACGCGTAGCTCTTCCGCAATGGTAAACACTATATGACGGTGATTGCAGTTTAAGAGCTTGGAAGAAATAACTTCGGAACGGGCTTTCTGATAAGCAACACCACATGTGTTGCAGAATCTGGAGTGGCACCTGAAAGGAACAATAATGTATTTACCGCAATCGGGGCAGGTGTACATGGCAAAGCCTTTGGATGGATCGCCGCAGGAAATGACCTTGCTGACTTCGGCAAGGACGACAGGGCGAATTCTGCCGGAAAACTCTGTGCAGAAAGCATTCCAGTGATCTGAAAGTATTTCGCTGATCGTAAACTTAGAACTCATATTAATATTTTAACAGAAAAGACGTTAGTGCAAAGAAAAAACAGATCAATCAGTAAAGACTGATCTGCATAAGCGCGGCGCAGCCGCTTTTTTTA
>JAUNNP010000094.1 GCA_030531385.1 Eubacteriales bacterium | reverse complement strand
GATTTGTCGATTTCAGGCAGGATCGTGCGAATATCGCCGGAAATGTCGACTTTAAGTAGAATCGTGCGAATATCGCTGGAAATGCTGCAGCCGGAGGGTATATAATAAATGCATCAGGAGCCTGACAGCTCCTTTTCCCAACTCATAAATGTGCCGCATCTCTTTTTTGGGGGTGCGGCATGTTTTGTGCGATAAGGCCGCCGAGCGGCTGCCGAGCTTGCTCGAGCAGTCATTTGACGGGCGCAGGAGCAAAGGGGGGCTTGCAAAAGAAAAGATACTTTGGTAGAATTGCGGAAGACGTCATACATCGGACGTGCACAAAATGACTCAGCATTTCCCGAAAGGAATCTTAATATGGATCAGAACAATAGAACCAATATGTTTACAAATGTACAGACTGCAAAGGAGCTGCCGCTCTCGGAGCGCGTGGCCGAGCAGATAAATCAGCTTATAAGAGAGGGCAGCATCGAGCCGGGTGACAAGATCCCGAATGAGTTCGAGCTTGCGGAGAGGCTGAACGTCGGGCGCGGCACCATCCGTGAGGCGGTAAAGCTGCTGGTTGCGCGCAACATTTTAGAGATACGCCGCGGCAAAGGTACTTATGTTAAGGAAAAAATCGGACTGTCCGAGGATCCGCTGGGCTTTGCGTATGTGGCAGACAAGATCGTGCTTGCAAATGAGCTTTTTGAGCTGAGGATGCAGGTCGAGCCCTGGATCGCGGGCCTTGCCGCAGAGCGCATCACTGAAGAGGAAAAGCCTCAGCTTAAAGAACTTTGCGACATCGTTGAGGAGACTATCCGGCGCGGTGAGGATCATTACGAGGCTGACAGCCGCTTCCATCATTTTATTGCAAGCTGCACTCATAATAGTGTCATCAATGAGATAAATCCGATCGTGACGCACGGTATCAATTTGTTTACTAAGCTCCGCGTGCCTGAGCTTCTCGAGGCAACTATCCGTACGCACCGCGAGATCGCAGATGCCATCCTTGCGGGCGATAAGGCAGGCGCCTCTGCCGCGATGGTGAGGCACCTTAAAAATAATAAGTCGACCATAGAGTATGCCGGAGAGCAGGCGCGAAAGTAAAGAATACAAAGAAAAACAATAAACACCGTTGACAAGTTATGCCGGCGGTGTTATTTTATAGATACATAAGACGTCATACGACGTATGACGGCACGCAATGAAGCATCTTAAGCTTAGGATCCGGACAAATCATAGTTTTTATCCTCTTTCAAAAAAAAGGTCCGGATCCAAGGTTTAAGAAATATAAATCAGGTAAGGCGCAGTAAATCGGACAGATCAAATGAGGCATGGGAGGCGGAGATCATGATCAACAAGTTATTTGACATCACAGGAAAGAAAGCAATCGTCACAGGAGGTACGAGAGGTCTCGGAAAGGGCATGGCAGAGGGACTTATGGAGTCAGGCTGCGAGGTCGTTATCGTAGGAACCAGTGATAAGGTTTATAAGGTTGCGGAGGAGTTTCAGGCTAAGGGCTATAACTGCCACGGCGTGAAGGGAGACCTTTCAGACCGTGATGACTGCAATAAATGCTTCGGCGAGGCGGTGGATATTCTCGGAGATCTTGATATACTGGTAACAGCACATGGTATCCAGAGGCGCTATCCTTCCAATGAGTTCCCGGATGAGGACTGGGATGCAGTTATTAACACTAACCTTAACTCAGTATTCTGGATGGCAAAGGCAGCTGCCAATATCATGAAGCCAAAGGGCTATGGCAAGATCATCATGATCGCGTCTATGTGTTCCTTCTTCGGCGGCAAGACTATCCCGGCATACTCAGCAGCCAAAGGCGGAGTTGCACAGCTCACAAAGGCCTTCAGCAACGATCTCTTCCAGTACGGCATCAATATCAATGCCATAGCACCGGGCTATATGGATACGGAGATGAATGTGGCGCTTACAGATCCAACGAATCCGAAGTTCACACAGCAGCGCTATGAGGAGCTCACTCAGCGTATCCCCGCACACCGCTGGGGTACTCCGGATGATATGAAGGGTACCTGCCTCTTCCTCGCATCACATGCGAGCGACTATCTTGGGGGCGCAATCATCCCTGTAGACGGCGGATACCTTGTAATGTGATGATACTAGGGTCAAAAGTTCTAAATCCGGATTGGGTGCTTGCACACAAGATGGATTTGGAACTTGGGACCCGAACAATATGAGCAATGTGCAGAATTTCCGAAGGAAATTGTGCGGAAATTGCGAATATTGCAGGCTGTGGGAGCACGAAGTGCGGAGCAGCCGTGTATCATGATACAATAGACAAAACTCATATTCATTTATATAAGGAAGGGGATAATATGGAACTTATAAGTCAGCAGATGAGAAAACTCGCACCTGAGATGGACCCATTAAGGATCGGTACAGGCTGGTCAATGGAGGACCTCTCCAAGGTGCAGGTAATGATAGAGAGTACATTTGGCGACAGCCATCCGGGCAGCGGACACCTTGACAAGCTCGTTGACGAGGTCCGCAAGGGAGTTGAGGCTGCGGGCGGCCACGGCGCAAGATACTTTGCGACCGACATATGCGACGGCGAGAGCCAGGGAACAGACGGCATCAATTACTCACTCGCAAGCCGCGAGATGATCGCAAACATGATAGAGATCCATGCCAATGCCACCCCGTTTGACGCAGGCGTATATCTCGCAAGCTGCGACAAGGGAATGCCGGCAAACCTCATGGGCCTTGCCCGCGTGAACATCCCGTCAGTCGTAGTACCTGGCGGCACCATGGCAGCAGGACCGGAAATGCTGACGCTCGAGCAGCTTGGCATGTATAATGCAAAATTCGAGCGCGGAGAGATCGGCAAGGACAAGCTTGACTGGGCTAAATGCAACGCATGTCCAAGCTGCGGCGCCTGCTCATTTATAGGAACAGCCTCATCCATGCAGATCATGGCGGAGGCGCTCGGACTTGCACTTCCGGGAAGCGCGCTTATGCCGGCAACGAGCCCTGACCTTCTCGCATATGCTTATCAGGCAGGCGAGCAGGCAGTAAAGCTTGCAAGCATGCCGAACATGAAGCCGTCTGACATCGTTACGATGGAGAGCTTTGAAAATGCTATACTCGTCCATGCTGCGATCTCAGGCAGCACAAACTGTCTCCTCCACATGCCGGCCCTCGCTCACGAGTTCGGCTTAGACGTAACAGGCGAGACCTTCGACAGACTTCACAGAGGCGCGCACTATCTGCTCGACCTTCGTCCGGCAGGAAAGTGGCCGGCAGAGGTATTCTACTATGCGGGCGGCGTACCGGCCATAATGGAAGAGATAAAGCAGCATCTGCATCTTGATGTAATGACAGTAACCGGCAAGACTCTCGGAGAGAATCTGGAGGAGCTTAAGGCTAATGGATTTTATGAGCGCTGCCAGGGCTGGCTCGATAAGTTTAACGAGCGCTACGGCGTGAAGCTTACAAAGGAAGACATTATCCGCCCATATGACAAGGCTATCGGAACAGACGGCTCTGTGGCAGTACTTAAGGGCAATCTGGCTCCGGAAGGCGCAGTTATCAAGCACACAGCCTGCCCGAAGGAAATGTTTAAGGCAGTGCTTAGGGCAAGGCCGTTCGACTCAGAGGAGGAGTGCCTCGACGCAGTACTTAAGCACAAGGTACAGAAGGGCGACGCAGTATTTATCCGCTACGAGGGCCCGAAGGGCAGCGGCATGCCGGAGATGTTCTACACCTCCGAGGCCATAAGCTCTGACAAGGAGCTCGGACGCAGCATCGCTCTGATCACAGACGGACGCTTCTCGGGCGCATCCACCGGACCGGTCATCGGACACTGCAGCCCGGAGGCCGTAGACTGCGGACCGATAGCATTGGTAGAAGAAGGCGATCTCATCGAGATCGATGTAATGGCAAGAAAGCTCAACATTATCGGAATAAAGGGAGAGAAGCTCCCGATGGACGAAATCGACAAGGTCCTTGCAGAGCGAAAGAAGAACTGGAAGCCGCGCGAACCTAAGTACAAGAGGGGAGTGCTCCGTATGTTCTCAGAGCATGCCGCAAGCACTATGAAGGGAGCATATCTCGAGTACTGATCACAGCGTCAAAGACTAAATGCGGCACATAAGATAAATCGAAAATCGGGCAGGAGGGATCAACTCCTGCCCGATTTTGTATTGGGCCATCGATCAGGTATGTGGGTGGAACTCTACCAAAAGTCTACCGAAAGTCGACTGATTTGCACTTTATCCTGTTGAAATCCGCAACCATTTGATTTACTATTAATGCAGAAGGGAGGAAAAGCGCTGCAGAAAGGCGGGAATGCGCTGAAGAGATTGGCGGCAAATGAAGCCGCACGGGGCTTAGGAAATCATGACTACTGCAGAACTTGTTAAAAAACTATGTAAGGAACAGAATATCACGATTGCAGAGCTGGCCAGGAGACTGGGGCAGACCCGCCAGAACTTAAGCAAGAAGCTGCAGCGCGACACGCTTACGATAGAGGAGCTTAAGGCAATAGCGGATGCCCTCGGCGTGAAGTTTGAGCAGTCCTTCACGATGCCTGACGGGGCGCAGCTTAAGATCGGGAACTAAATCGCCGGAGTAATTTATTCAGACTTGATCACGAAATTTTAAGGTACGGAGTTATGCTGAAAAAGGTATTAAAAAGTTCATACAGGCAGCTGACCGCGGCGGCGCTCATGATAGCGCTGGTGCTTGGCAGTGCCTTTACGGCGGCAGCAGCTCCGGCGGAGACAGATGCGGTCTCTTCGGCCTCTATAGTAGAGAGACGGAATATACGCGTCGGGTTTTTCACATCATCGGGACTCATCATGGAGTGCGACGAAAACGGCGCGAACAAAAGGGGCTACATCTACGACTATCTGCAGAGCATACGCTCTTACACGAACTGGGACTATGAGTATGTTTATGCGGACAGCTTTGCGGAGCAGTTCGATCAGCTGCAAAGAGGCGAGATCGACATCATGTGCGATGTCTCATGGACTAAGGAGAGGGAAGAGATCCTGCTTTACCCCGAGGAGCCGCTGGGAGAGGAAATATACAGGCTCTATACCATTTCGGGAAGCGGAATAGATGAAAGCAATTACAAAACAAGCCTGAGCGGAAGTAAGATAGCGGTCCGTGGCGGCACTCTCCAGTCAGAGCTCACCAAAAAATGGTTAGAGGAGACCGGCATCAGTGCCGAGGTGCTCGACATATATGAGGATGAAGAATCAACTAATGCCCTGTTCGAAACAGGTGAAGCTGACGCGCTGGTCGAGCTTGAGTTCCTTGCCAAGGACGGATGGAATCCCGTAACGAGGGTCGGAGCGAGCAACTTCTATGTAGCCTTCGCAAAGGGAAATGAAATATATTTAAATGAAATGAACGAGGCGAGACGCCTTCTTGACGCGGCTGACCCATACTGGCAGGTCAATCTCTACAATAAGTACTTCAGGCAGAAGACCATAAGCAGGCAGCTGACCGAAAGGGAACAGAGCTGGGTCAATCGTCATTCCGAGATCGTTCTCGGCACCTACAGCCAGAGCGTGAGCTACTATGAGCAGGCGGCTCCCGAAATCGTGGCGGACAGCTTAAAGCAGCTTGGGCTTCAGGACAAAATCAGCATAACGACCAGACATTTTGACGTATACGCGGACATGCTTGATGCCCTGCAGAAGGGAGAGATCCAGATCGCGGCGCCGCTTATTTCCACCGGATATTTCGAGGACATAGACGACTACAGCATTGCCGGCGGCGTGGACAACAGGATCATCTGCGAGGTCGAAAGGGATGGCATGAGCTTTGAAAATGCAAAGGTCATCGCCACTATAAAGGGCACCTACACTGAGCATTACATCTTAAGCACAGTATTTGATAAAGAAATAATCACCTGCGAAAACGCGGCGGAGTGCTTCAGGGCTGTGAGCTCCGGAAAGGCAGACGTCGCAGTCATGGCCAAGGAGGCGGCAGACAAGATAATAGGCGGCGGTACATCAGGCAGCGGAGCATCAGGAACAGCGGGCGCCGGCATTGGCAGCAATAATAAAAGAGCGGGAAATGCTTACGACGGGCTTACTATCAGACAGAGAGGGGAGTCCATCGAGACCGGCTACGGTGTGAATCGGGATGACGCGGGACTTTTCATGCTGCTTGAGAGAGCGGCGGCCCTGGCAGACAATAATTATATAAGCGACACCCTCGCAAAGTATAAGACGGTTCAGGCAAAATATACCACCGATGATTTTGTAAGGGAAAATATAAGCATGGTCTTTGGAATCGTGCTGCTGATCATAATCCTGCTTACCGTGGCCCTCATGCTGGCACTTGTACAGAAAAGAAAGGATAAGGAGTACCGCACAGAGCTTTCGAGGGCACTTTCGGAAACGGAAAAGGCCAGCAGGGCAAAGACGAATTTCCTGTTCAATATGTCGCACGACATCAGAACCCCGATGAATGCGATCATCGGATTTACAAACCTTCTCGAAAGGAACGGAGACGACAGGGAAAAAAGGGCGGAATATATTAAGAAGATCCAGACCTCTAATGAATATCTGCTTTCGCTTATCAATAACGTGCTTGAGATGTCGCGCATCGAGAGCGGAAAGCTGGTGCTGGATGAAAGCGTTATGGATCTGGAGCAGTTCAACGAGAGTGTATTTTCGGTATTCGGGCCTGAAATGGCGAAGAAAAAGCTGGAGTTTGTGAAGGATATCGGGCTTGAACACCGGTTTATCATGATCGATCCCACAAAGCTTCATGAGATAGCCCTGAATATCATAAGCAACGCGGTCAAATATACGCCGGAGGGCGGCACTATACGTATAAGTATGCATGAGATCGAGCCGACAAAGCCGGGTCATGCCAGGTATAAGACAGAAATTTCCGACACCGGTATCGGTATGAGCGAGGAGTTCCTTCCGCATATTTTCGATGAGTTTACAAGGGAGCGTACTTCGACGGAGAGCAAGGTGCAGGGCACGGGCCTTGGCATGGCGATAACGAAAAAGCTCGTGGACCTCATGGGCGGAGAGATATTTGTGGAAAGCGAGCTCGGAAAGGGCACGACCTTTACTATCCTGCTTGAGCACAGGATCGCATCAGAGGACGAGATAAGCCGCGCTGATAAAAAGGCCGCGAACTACTCCGGGGTGTCATTTGCCGGAAAGCGCATACTGATTGCAGAGGATAATGAGCTGAATGCGGAGATCGCGATAGAGATACTTAAGGATGCCGGCTTCGAGCTCGAGTGGGCAGAGGATGGCGAGGCCTGCGTGGAGATGCTGGCAAATGCTGACGCCGGGCATTTCGACCTGATCCTCATGGATGTGCAGATGCCAAGACTTAACGGTTACGAGGCAACTAAGCGGATCAGGGAATTTGAGGATCTTGAAAAGGCTGACATTCCTATCATAGCAATGACGGCGAATGCATTTGCAGAGGACAGACAGAATGCAATCGAGGCCGGGATGAACGGGCATATCGCAAAGCCCATCGATATCACGAAGCTGATGGAGACGCTGGCGACAGTACTGAAGTGAGCGGGTGTCGGCGAGGGTGTCAGGGTGTCAGGGGGACGGTTCTTTTGACACCTTTTCGGAACTATATTAAATTGTTAAAATCGTGTGGGAAAAGGTGTCAAAAGACCCGACCCCCTGACACCCCACCCTCTTGAATTATGAAATCATTTGATTTACACTGAAGTTGCCGGCAACGGGAACGCGAAAACCGCCGCGGCGGCAGAAAAAAGTGTCAAAAGAACCGTCCCCCCGACACCAAACAGCAGCAAAGATAAAGCAGGAGCAGAGATGAAGAAGGAAAAGAATAATAACAGAAGAG
>JAUNNP010000093.1 GCA_030531385.1 Eubacteriales bacterium | reverse complement strand
ACGGTTCTTTTGGCACCGCTTGGAGCGCAGCCGAACTGTTACATTATGCATTCATGAATATCCCTGAAACTTTCTTATCAGCTCTTTGCGGTTTTTGCACTCCGTTTTCCTGAGCAGATTTTTGACATGAAACTTTACAGTGCTTTCTGAAATGTAGAGAGCATTGGCAGCTTCTATATTTGTCTTGCCTTCAATGATCAGCTTAAATATCTGCTGCTCTCTTAAGGAAATATCATACTGTGCAAAGAACCTCTCGGATCTGTTTTCGGCCGCAGCAGCCGGCACGGAGCCGTATCTTATGGTATACAGCAAAAATGCGGAAATGATGGAGAGTCCGAACAGAACAGCGGAAACCACAGCAAGCTCCAGCTGCCTGTCACGAAGGAGATATCCCATCATAGCGCCTGTAGCCTCACCCATTCTTCCTATGAGCAGTCCAAATGCTGACATAAACAGCAGTGAGCTATTATCATCAGCCAGATCTATAAACGCAACTATCCTGTAAACAGCCCAGAAACCGGTAACGATATATCCGATTATTGCGAGCGGAACCAAAAGAAGCGGAATTTGACTCATATTTATCGACAGGACCGAAAAACTGATAGATAAAAGTGCCAGTATCAATCCGGCGCCCCTGTTTTTGTCATTGACCACTGCGGCCAGAATAAGCCCGACAGCATAAAACATCCTTGCAAATTCAAGCTTTAATGACTGATTGATAAATGCCTTTGCCGGAAAGAAAAACTGCAGCTGTGTAGTAAGACACAATAGGAAAATAACCACAGCAGTTAACTTACACACTGAATTTACAGTAACATTTGCAGCCTGAGCCATATCGTCAGCTTCCGCATCATTTTTATACATAAACATAATAAGCACACAGCTGCAGGCAATCATCAGAAGATAAACCATCCCCACGAGCCCTGAGGCAAGAAAACGCCCCCCATTCGGAAGTGACAGGAGGTAGCTTCCTATACTGCCGGCGGCATAGCCTGCGCCAAAACAGATTCCCCGCCTGTTTTTCTGAACAAAGACTGAGAGTCTTGTGATGTAATATCCGGCGATCAGACCGTGAAACAGATTCATCATCATACCCGAAATAATAACCGTCTGGGCACTATCGGAAAACACCACGGGAATGATGCACAGTCCGTCCAGTATCATAAATATTACTATCAGTAAATTCTTTAAAATGCGGCGGTCATAATAGACAAGCAGCGAAAAAAGGATAAGTCCGATGATCTGGGTCACGTATCCGCCGACTTCGGTAACGATATAGGTCACATTGCTGTCCGCAAGCAGCGCAAGATGCTCAGTCCAGGAGAGATAGACACTCCCGGTCCATAAAAATGTGAGTGCAATAAAAAGTGTATTCAGTAACAGGCCTTTTGAAATTTTTTCCTTCATATACTTCCGATCCTGAAAACGTCGCCGTAAACTCTATACTCTCTAATTATACCTTGAGCTGCAGCTAAAAAACAATGAAGCAAATGCATGGTATAGGACACCTGTCCCAAAACTATCCCCCGATTTAGGCAATCAAGGTTAAACCGTACTGCGCACGGGTCAGGTGATGGGATATAGTTGGTATAGGTCGATCAAATGTCTGCAGGGGCCAGCTTGGCGGACGTTTGATTTCCTTAACGCATAATTAAACACGGCAGTGTCAGACCCGGCACTGCCAAAAAAAGAAATGAGGTATTTAAATGAACAAGCGACTGCTCCCGAAACTTATAGTTTTCCTTATCATCACAGCAATACTTGCCGCTGCCGCTGCCGCGACAGGCGCTCTTAAGGAACTTCCGGCAGCCTTAAGCTACAGCCTCAGTGCCGGGAGTCTGCTGAATATACTTCTCATGATATTCGGCACGCTGTTCATCTCGACGCTGATCAGCTTTGTGCTCGGCATGTTCCATCCCGAAAACCACAGAGCCAAAACAGTGCTCACGATCAGCACCAATCTCATACGCTACATTGCCATAGTCGTCATTTTCTGCGGCATCCTTGCCATCCTCAATGTTGATGTCATCACCATTATCGCAGGGCTCGGGATCATTGCCCTCATCATCGGCTTCGCGGCAGAGAGTCTCATAAGTGATGTTGTTACCGGCATGTTTATATTGGTAGATAATCAGTACAATGTCGGCGATATAATAGAGGTCAATGATTTCCGCGGCACCGTTACTGAGATCGGTATCCGCACCACCTGCGTGACCGATACCGGCGGAAATGTCAGGATCATTAATAATTCTGACATGAAGAACATCCTTAACCGCTCAGAAAACAGTTCAAAGGCAGTGGTCGATTTCCCGATTCCCTATGATACCGATCTTACAGTACTCGAGGAAAAGATCCCGGCTCTGCTTGACGGAATCTATCAGGCCCACGGTGATATGCTTAAGTCTGCGCCTGTATATCTCGGTGTACAGCAGCTTGGCGAAAGCTCCGTGGATCTCCGCTTTGTAGCCGAGGTCGGTGAGAAGGACATCTACTCCGGAGCGCGTCTCTTAAATCACGATCTCTTTATAGGCTTCAGAAAGCTGGGCGTTGAGTGCCCGTTCCAGCAGGTAGACATTCATACGAATTGAGGTACGGAAAATGATAGTACCTGAATATACAAAACCGGCACATGAGTTTTCGCCGCCTGCGCCCGAGTCCGGCTTCAGTCCGAGGGCGGAAAACTCAGCTGCGGCCCCCGAACATGCAAAGCCTGCGCCTGAAAATGCAAAGCTCCCGCCTGAATATGACGCAGCCTGCAGTTACCGCCCCCGCGAAAAGACGCTTTTGCGTGCAATCTATATGATTCCGGCGGCGGCATTGTCTGTCGTGCTCTTTACCCGCGGGGGGCTGATAGACCCTGCATATATGGCAGCCTACAACGGTGCTCTGCATCAGACAGCGGGCAATGCTGAGGCTCCGGGTGATAATAACGGACAAGAATCGGCTGCTCCGACTGAAAGCACTTCTGCGGCAGCAGAGGAAAGCACGGCTGAAAGCACTTCTGCGGCAGAGACCGAAACTGAAACAGAAAGCTTACCGGCGGCGCCGGAGTATGAAACCTGGCCGCTTGCTGACGGCACGCTCATTATAACCGTCTACAACAACAGCTTTGATATAGGCGCTATAGACTGGAATAACTACAACTATGGCGACGAGTTCCGCATACTCCTTAAGACCGAGATCCCTGAAGGAGAATTTACAGGGCTCGAGCTTCCTTCGCCGCTTGAAAACGAGGATACCGCAGGCTTTAGCTTCGCGGGCTGGAGTGTCCATGTAAATGCCGAGTTTGACATTGACTATGTCAGAAGCGAACAGGAAAGCTTCACCTTTGCCATAGGAAACGCACTGACCGCAGAGGACGCGGAACGCGTACCTGTTGACAGTGACGGCATTCGCCGCATCAATATCCATGCAATGTGGCGTGCGGCGGAAACTGACGATCCGAGACTGCCGCTCGTACTTGACGGCGTCACCTATGAGGCCGTCACGCCGTATGAGTCAGAGGGCTATACCTATCTTGCTGCTTTTGATCCTGAGGAGCAGCCCGGCAAGACCTTCCTCGGCTGGTATGACGAGGCCGGCAATAAGGTCGACTGCCTCATGTACTATGAGTTCTTCGACTATCACTACAATGAAGAAGGAGGATATTATGATGCGGACTTCCAGAACAAGATACCGGTAGTACTGCATTCAGAATGGAAATAATTAATCACACGGCTGTCATTATCAATACAGTAAGCGGTATCGTGACCGCACAGAATATCGTGGTGACGAGGAAAATACCGGAGGCCTTTTCTGAATTGATACCGGCATTCTCAGCAAGAATAGTCGTGAGAGTGCCGGTAGGCGTGGCCGTGAGCACACAGAAAGATACGAACTGAACATTGTCCTTTACAAAAAGCTTCAGGGCAAAGCATACTATAAAGGTCGTGACAATAAGACGCAGGAAGCTTATCCACATTACCCTGCCGTTTATAAGCCCCTTTATATCGCTGGCGGCTATGACCATGCCAATGCTGATCATGGCAAGCGGTGTGGTAAGATTTGCGAGGTACCCTATGGGAGTCATGATCATATCGGGCACCCGGATATTAAGAAGCAGAAGGATCAGCGCAAAGATACATACGATGACCTTATCATTAAAGACCTGCTTAATGAATTCCTTAGCTGAGGTCCTGCCGGTAAGCATCATCGGGATGAGGCTCCAGATCAGAAAACTGCTTATGACATTGGTTGCCGAAGCATAGAAAGCACCTACATCTCCGAATATGGAGGAAAGCAGCGGAACGGCCACAAATGCATTATTGGTAAATGCTGCAGAGCATCGTTCTATGCCCTTATCGTCCCCTTTTCTGATAAATATAAAGCAGAGAAGAAGTGTGAACAGCTGATAGAAAAGACTTAAGCCCAGTGCTTCTGTAAGCAGACTCCGGTTTTCAAAAAGAATGTCCATCTGGAATGAACGAAAAAGCAGTGCCGGAAGCGCCGCGTGCAGCAGTATGCCGTTTATGGTAGGAAGGCCCTCGTCCTTTACTATCCTGAGCTTATAAAGTAATATGCCCGCGAGAATAAGCAAAAACAGCTGAATTATACTTTTTGATGTAATAAGAAACATTTCCATAGCATTGTAAAAATAGCACAAAACCGATCATAAGTCTATAGCAGTTACTTACGACATAAGTCAACATCTGTTACTTACGATTGACATTTCTCAAAATTTAGTCTATATTGATTTGGTTCAGATGCTTCCGTGGCTCAGCTGGTAGAGCAACGCATTCGTAATGCGTAGGTCGCCGGTTCGAATCCGGCCGGGAGCTTAACGATCAAAGCCGTCGCTTTATGCGGCGGCTTTTTGTAATGTCCGCTCAAGCAAGCTCGGCGGACGCTTGATGGCCTTATCGCACAAAAAACTCCCTTCGAGATCGAAGGGAGTTTTGAGCTTTATAAGGTTTAAATCTTATGCATAAAGTCCCGGGAATACTGTAGCCGGAATTGCAAGCCAGAGGTTCGGGAATACAACCAGGAGAAGAAGTACTGCACACGATGAAAGGAAGTACGGAAGCGCTCCCTTGAATGCGTCTTCGATGGTAATTCCGCTTATATCTGATGCAATCAGCAGGCAAAGTCCGTAAGGAGGTGTTACAAGTCCGAGAGCCAGAGTAACGATAATGATAAGTCCAAGGATGATCGGGCTGATTCCAAGGCTGACTGCTGTAGGAAGAATGATCGGTACGAAAAGGATCATAGCCGGAACTGCATCCATGAATGTTCCAACGAACATGAAGAATACAACTACAACAAGAAGGAATACAAGGCTTCCGCCTGTAAGGCCTCCGAAGAAGGCCTGAACCTTTACATTAAGCTGATAGTAGCTTAAAAGCTCTCCGAGTGAGTTAGCTGTTGCAAGTGCGAACAGTGAAAGTGAAGATGACTTCATGGTCTCGATGAGGATCCTCGGAAGTGCGCTTATCTTGATGGTGTGATAGAAGAAGATGCCAACAAGAAGAGCATAGATACATGCAAACGCAGCAGACTCAGTAGGAGTGAAGAGACCTGTTGTGATACCGCCGATAAGGATGATCGGAGTTAAAAGTGCCGGAAAAGACTGATAAACAAGCTTCATGGCTTCCTTTACAGGAACTCTCTCAGACTTTGGGAAGTTCTTGGGTCCTGAATAAAACTTAACTACTGCCATCATAGCAAGTCCGAGCAGTACACCGGGAACGATACCTGCCATAAACAGGGCACCGGTCGAGCAGTTAGCTATACCTGCGTAAACTACCATGGTGATGGATGGCGGAATGATCGACCCGAGCGTTGACGAAGCTGCGGTAACACCGACCGATGTACCCTTGTCATAGCCCTGCTTCTCCATCGAAGGAATGAAGATCTTACCAACACCTGCGGTATCAGCCTGTGATGAACCTGAGATACCTGCGAAGATCATTGATACAAGTACGTTAGAATATGCAAGACCGCCGCGGAAGTGACCAACGAGAGCATTACAGCAATCGATGAGCTTCTCTGTGATAGCACCCTCGTTCATGAGGTTGGCTGCAAGGATGAAAAGCGGAACTGCAAGAAGTGTAAAGCTGTTCAGACCATTGAACATCTTTGTGAAAACTACTGTGTTCGGAACCTGCGCCATCTGAGCGATACCTGTAAAGGATACAACTCCGAGTGCAAAGGAGATCGGCACACCGAGCGCTACGAACACTACGAACATTATAACAAGAAGTGCACCTAACATTTAAGCTTCTCCTCCTTTCACAATAATCTTGATCTCTTCAACGATAAGCTCAGCAAGATAGATAGTTGATGTGATTCCGCAGATAGGAAGGCACATCCAGGTAGGTCCTCTCTTAAATGAAGGGATATTGTTCCAGGTGTAGTTCCAGAACTGCTTTGTAACTGCTACGCCATACTTGATCATAAGGATAGCGAAGATGATCATTACGATATCAATGATGAGCTGAATGATGCTCTTTGCACGCTTATTCTTAAGCATATCTGTAACGGAGGTAAATGCAAAATGTCTCTGATCATGTACCATTGCGCCGGCACCCATGAAGGTAGCCCAGATAAAGGAATACATGGAAACATCCTCTGTCCATGTAGCTGCGATGCCAAGATAACGGCTGAGCATCTGATAAACTACTGTCAGCAAGAAGATAGCCAGGAATAAGCCGCCGACAGCGATCTGTATCTTGGCAAGCATATCTATTGCCTTTTTCATTAATGATTTCCCCTTTCAAAATAATTTTTATTTAAAACCGGGAACATTGCTGTATCCCGGGCTTAATTCAGATACTTTCCAAACATCCTTAAAAGTAAACAACAGTCATCCGGAACCCCGGATGACTGCTGTTATCAGACTTTTCATGTCCTATAAGGCATTTCGGGTCCTACTTTAAGATTCAAACAGAAATTACTTTGCGTTACGGATCATCTCAAGCTGCTCTGTCATGTTGTTCTTTGCAGCGAAGTCGTCCTGAATAGGAGTTGCAAGGGCCTTGAATGCCTCAATGTCGATGTCTGCGTTCTCAGTGATGATAGCGCCGTCGTCGATACACTTCTTCTTTGACTCTTCGAACATACGGAATGTTACGGCACGCTCTTCCTCTGTTGATGCCTTGCAGGCCTCGTCTACCCAGCCCTTCTGCTCGTCTGTAAGGCTGTCATAGAAGTTGCCGTCCATGAGCCAGAGACGTGTTGTGAAGTCATGGTGTGTCTCAGAGATGTACTTACCGTTATCTGTCTTATGATGCTCCTTCTGCATAAGGTTGGTGTAGTCGTTCTCAGCTCCGTCTACAACGCCCTGCTGAAGTGCCTGATAAAGCTCGCCCCATGCTACGTTTGTAGGAATAGCGCCTGTAGCCTTCCAGAAGTCCTGCTGAACTGATGAAGACTGTGCACGGATGGTGATACCCTTAAGGTCATCAGGAGACTTGACCGGCTTCTTAGCATATACGTCACGTACTGATGAGCTCCAGTAGCTCATGATGCGGAAGCTGTTGTTTGTCTTCTCGAGAGCGATCTGCTTCATTGAATCACCGAAGTCACCGTCAAGGCACTTCTCCCAGTGATCGAAGCTGTCGAACAGATACTCGAGTGAGAAGATATCGATCTCAGGAACGCCGATAGCTGTCATGAATCCCGGTGATGCAACTACAAGGTTAGCTGCGCCCATGCTGAGCTTCTCAACAAGCTCTGACTCGTTCTCACCAAGAGTTCCCTTATGAACAGTAACCTGAACCTTGCCGCCTGAGATATCCTCGATGGTCTCCTTGAACTTATCCATACCATATGAATATGGGTTGTCAAGTGATGTCTGGTTTGATGCAACGATGAGTGAAAGCTCCGGAGCTCCGCCTGCTGCAGGTGCTGCCGCTGCTTCCTGTGATGAACCGCCTGCTGCAGGTGCTGCTGCAGGT
>JAUNNP010000092.1 GCA_030531385.1 Eubacteriales bacterium | reverse complement strand
CGGCTACCGGGAGGAAGACTTTCCTCAGCCTGAGGAAAGAAGGATGCAGATGTCCGATATTTCACTTCCAAAAGAGCAGGCTGCCTCTTCCGGTTCGATTTTTGACCGGCTTGACAGTAGTGATAATGCAGGCAGCATTGAGAGACAGACAACATATGCCGAAAGGTACGGCAGGCAGATCATTGGAGAAGAGCCTGCCCGGCAGGAGAACCGGGATATCACGCCCGCAGAGGACCGGGATATCGTTCCTACAGAGGCCGATTATGAGTCTGATGAGGTTCCGTTTGAGGAGACAGAAGAGGACATCTATAAATCCTACACCTATCTTCTTAAAAATGGCATCATCAGCATCGACAATGCAAGAAGAGCCGGCTTTGCTGTGGGAAGAGGAAATGATACCTCACGTCCTTCAGGAAGCTCTGTTTTTGATTCGGAAAATAGAGAGCCCCAGCATTTTGATGCATTTAAGGTAAGGGACGATCAGAGAAATCTTCCGGGAGCAGCTGAGGCCCCGGGCTATGGAGATAATGGGTATAAGGCTCCGAGCTATGAGGATAACGGGTATCCGGGCTATGACGCGCAGGAGCCTTCAGGCTATGAGGCTCAGCGTGATGAGGACGACTATATCAATTCCGGTTTTAATGCTGAGGATATCGAAGCCGATGATCCGGATAGCTATTATGATACAGAAAGTGCTTCAAATGAAGAAAATGTCGGAGGCATTTACTCAGATAATTACGGCAGTGATGACGATACCTATGTGACAGCTACAGGCAAGACCATGGAGACGCCTGACCGCTATGAAGCCGAAAAGATCATGAAGAAAAAGCTTGGAGCGTCAGCGGTTCCTTTAAGGGGTGCATCAGGGGCGGCATCAGGGGCGGCAGCATCTTCATCAGCAGCGGCTGCATCATCAGGAAGCACCGGTAAAGCAGGCCAGGCACAGTCCCGGCAGGCCGCTGCAGATCCGGCCCGGCAGGCCGCCGCAAAGCCCAAGCCTAAGAAAAAGAAGCCGTATGTATTCCCTGATATCAGTCTTCTGGAAAAGGGCACACGCTCAGCGGACAATAACAGGGGAGCTCTCATGGCGAATGCCGGAAAGCTCGAGAAGGTGTTTCGTGACTTTGGAGTCGGTGTTACCGTGACCAATGTCACAGTGGGACCCAGAGTATCGCGTTATGAGCTGACACCTGACGCGGGAGTAAAGGTATCAAGGATCACCTCGCTTTCAGGTGATATCAAGCTTGCACTTGCGGCAAGAGATATCCGTATCGAGGCACCGATACCCGGCAAATCCGCAGTAGGCATAGAGGTACCCAATGAAAGCAGCACAGCTGTTAAATTCAGGGATATCCTTGAGTCTGAGCAGTTTAAGAATGCAAAGTCACCTCTTACCTGGGGCGTGGGACTTGATATCGGCGGCAACACAGTTACCTGTGATATTGCGAAAATGCCTCATATACTTGTTGCGGGAACCACAGGTTCAGGTAAATCCGTGGGAATAAACTCGCTTATCATGTCCATCCTTTACAGGTGCAGGCCTGAGGATGTCCGCATGATACTTGTAGACCCGAAGCAGGTAGAATTTGTAGTATATAACGGAATACCGCACCTTCTCACCAATGTCGTTACCACCCCCGAGAGAGCACTAAGTACTCTCAACTGGGCAGTTGCGGAAATGAACAGAAGATATTCTCTTTTCCAGCAGTCAGGAACGAGAAATATAGCCGGCTATAACGAGAGAGTCGTTAAGGCGGGCGCTGACCTTCCTCCGGAGGAGAGACCTGAAAAGCTTCCGTTCATCCTTATAATCATCGACGAGCTCTCTGAGCTTATGATGCACGCGAAGAAGGACGTTGAAAGCGCTATAGTGAGCCTTGCGCAGCTTGCAAGAGCCGCCGGCATTCACCTCGTAGTTGCGACCCAGAGACCTTCGGTGGATGTTGTTACAGGACTTATAAAATCAAATATCCCAAGCCGTGTGGCATTTAAGCTTCCTTCGATCACAGACTCAAGGACCATTCTCGATTCGGGCGGAGCAGAGGCACTCCTTGGAAACGGAGATATGCTTTATAAGCCAAGCGACAGAAGCTCTCCGGCGAGAGTACAGGGCGCCTTCCTTAAGGATGAGGAAGTAGAGAGTGTTGTTGAATTTATAAGAAAGCACAACCCGCCGGATACAGATCCCGAGATCGATACAGCCATCACAAAGCAGATGGAGCTTAACTTCTCGGGTCAGCAAAGCGGCGGAACAGATAAGGGTAAAAACGAATCTGACCTGGATGAATTCTTTGCGGATGCGGGAAGGCTTATTACCACATCACAGAAGGCATCGATCGGAGGACTTCAGAGAAAATTCAAGATCGGCTTTAACAGAGCCGCGCGCATCATGGACCAGCTCTGTGAGGCAGGCGTTGTATCCAGCGGAGAGGGCACAAAGGAGAGACAGATCCTTATGGATGCTGAAACCTTCGAGAACTATCTTAACGAAAACGGAGTTTAAATTTTTAAAGCACGGAGTTTAATTTTTAAGTAAGTAAGGAGTAATATGGCTATTCTAAAGGACTGGCTGAAAGGCACCGATTACAAGGTGCTTCTGGGTACGGATGAATGTGAGGTATCAGATGTAATATTTGATTCCAGAAAAGCCGCAGCCGGAACCGTATTTTTGTGCATGAAGGGAAGCAGGATAGATTCCCATGATTTTATCGGGGATGTCATCGAAAAGGGCTGCACCACCTTCGTTGTTGAGAAGGAAGCAGCTGAGTTAAAGCTCCCGCGGATAGGCGGACTCAATATCATCTATACCGAAAATGCCAGAGAAACACTGGCCTTCCTCTCGGCTGCCCGCTTTGATCATCCATCGGAAAAGATGAAGATGATAGGTCTTACCGGCACCAAGGGAAAGACCACAAGCTCTTATATGTTCAAGGCTGTGCTTGAAAAGTGCGGCTTTAAGACAGGTGTCATCGGAACAAACGGCTGTGTTATCGGAGATACCCATATCCCTACTAAAAATACCACTCCTGACAGCTATGAGCTGAACGGATACTTTGCCAGAATGGCTGAAGAGGGCTGCGAGTATGTCGTAATGGAGTGCTCTTCACAGGGCTTCAAGATGGACAGGACCGCGGGAATAACCTTTGACTACGGCGTATTCTTAAACATCAGTCCCGATCACATAGGCCCCTTGGAGCATGCGGATTTTGACGAGTATCTTTACTATAAGTCCAGGCTCTTTACCCAGTGCAGGACAGCCGTGCTTAACATTGACGATGAGCGCACGAAGGACATAGTAAAGCTTTCGGGCTGCCGTGAAAAGAAATACTTTTTTTCGGTAAAGAGTACAGACGCGGATATTTATGCCTATGACTTCAGCTTCCACGCGGATTCTGAATTTACCGGAACCGAGTTCTGGACCGGTGGACTCCTTGCCGATGTATTCAGACTCTCAATCCCGGGAGAATATAACGTAAGCAATGTAATGAGCGTAATTACAGTTGCCTATGATCTCGGACTTCCCATGGACAAGGTAAGAGAGGCACTCCTTGATATCCATGTCGACGGCAGATCCGAGGTCGTATACAAGTCCGATAAATTCACCGTTCTTGTTGACTACGCCCATAACGAGGTCAGCATGGTGACTCTTATGGATACGCTCAAAAAGTATGAGCCAAAGCGTCTCGTTGCCGTATTCGGATGCGGCGGAAACCGCTCCAAGGACAGACGTATAGGTATGGGAACCACAGCCGCATCAGCCTGCGACTTCAGCATTTTCACTGCTGACAACTCGCGTTTTGAAAAGACTGAGGACATCATCGCGGACATAGAGGGAGCCTTCCTTGAGGCAGGCGGAAAGCCTGAAGCTTATGTCAAGATCCCGGACCGCCGCGAGGCCATAAAATATGCCATGGCAAATGCTGAAGACGGCGACATCATTGCCGTTATCGGTAAGGGACATGAGGACTATCAGGAGGAAAACGGCGTAAGGACGCATTTCCTCGACAGGGAAGAAATACTTAAATGTAAGGACGAGCTTGGATTATGATACTTAAGGCCCGGGAAATAGCCTCGGCAGTAGGCGGCATGGTCATTTCGGGTGATCCGGAGACTGTAATAAAAAATATCACGACCGATTCCCGCAAAATAAAGGGAAGCGATCTTTTCATACCCATAATAGGAGAAAGAGCGGACGGCCACAGCTTCGTCGCAAAGACGCTTGAAGCAGGTGCGGCGGCATCATTTACAGCCTATGACATGGATAAGTTAAATGAACTTAACAAGGGTGCGGTGCTCATCAGGGTAGAGGACACAAAAAAGGCGCTTCAGGACCTCGGCGCATATTACAGGGAAAACTATGTGAAGATCCCTTACATCGGCGTCACCGGCTCAGTCGGAAAGACCACCGTAAGAGAGATGATAGCCGCTGCGCTTTCAGCAGGCTTTAAGGTATACAGTACAAAGGGAAATGCCAACTCCCAGACAGGCGTGCCCATAACCGTCACAGAGACAGACCCAGATGCGGAAATCGGAGTTATCGAGATGGGCATCTCGGAATTTGGAGAGATGAGCCGCATATCACGCGTAGTAAAGTGCGATATGGCAGTATTTACAGTTATCGGAGTAAGCCATATAGGAAACCTTGGCTCTCAGGACAACATAATGCGTGAAAAGCTAAAGATCTGCGAGGGCATGAAAAAGGACGGAGTACTCCTCTTAAACGGAGACGATGAGCTCCTTAGCCGTGAGGACCTCTATGACTTCATCCCTGCAGCAGCAGTAGAAAACGGACTTAAGGTCTATTACTACGGCACAGGGGAGAAATCTTTCGTGCGCGCGGCTGACATAAAGGAAAATAACGGCTATGCGGAGTATGATCTCTATATAGACGGTCAAAAAATCACCCATGCAGAGCTTACAGTTCCGGGCATGCACATGCTCCTTAATTCACTTGCCGCAATAGCCGCAGCCTACTTTAACGGAGTCGATCCGGAGGCCGCCGTTAAGGCACTTAAAGCCTTCAGCAGCTTAGACGGAAGAGGCCGCATCACAGAAAAAAACGGCATCACCGTCATCAATGACGCCTACAATGCTGCGCCCCAGTCCATGATGGCAGGCCTCAAGGTCCTTGACGGCCTCAAAAACAGCGGCCGCAAGATAGCAGTCCTCGCCGACATGCTCGAGCTCGGCCCGGACGAAGCCTCCTACCACCGCGAAGTCGGCACTTACATCGCCACCGCGACAAAGAGCATCAGCACCGTACTCCTTTACGGAAAACTTTCCTCACATATTGCAGAAGGCATTCAGGCTGCATTGGATAAGCATGATGGTAAAGAAATCACTGTACTGCATTTTGACAGCCTTGAAGCATTGAAGCAAAAGATTGCAGAGGATGTAAAACCCGGCGACGCCATCCTCTTCAAGGGCTCGAATTCCATGAAGCTTGGCGGACTTGTAACAGAGCTTTTCGGAGACTAAGCATATTGAAGTACGCGCGCATCATAATCGATATTTCTGCAGAGCAGATCGACAGGGCATTTACATACAGGATCCCAGAAGAGCTTAAAGAAAAAATAGCTCCGGGCACCCGTGTGCAGGTGCCTTTTGGCGCTTCCGGAAGAAAGAGAAAAGGCATAGTCATCGGGCTTACCGACACCGCGGACTTTGATGAAGACAAAATAAAGGAGATCGCGGGCCTTCTGCCGAAAGGACTTGACGCAGAGTCAGAGCTTATAGAGCTGGCAGCATTCTTAGCAAATGAATATGGCTGCACCATGAACCAGGCGCTCATGACCGTGTTACCGATAAAGACTGAGGTCAGGAGAAACAGCAGAAGAAGGGACGCCGTAGAGCAGATCTCCGGTCCGCTTACTGAACCTGAAAAGCTCGAATTAAATGCTGACCAGCTTAGGGTATGCAACGAAGTCATGAAGGACCCCGGCAGGACCTCACTTCTTTACGGTATTACGGGAAGCGGCAAGACGAGAGTCTATATGGAGCTTATACGCCGCTGCCAGGCAGAGGGCAAAAAATCCATAGTCCTCATCCCGGAGATATCGCTTACCTACCAGATAGTAACAGAGCTTACGAAATACTTTGGACAAAAGATCGCGGTCATGCATTCAAAGCTCAGCCGCGGTGAAAAATATGACCAGTATAAAAAAGCCCTTTCGGGAGAGATTGATGTCTGCGTGGGTCCGCGCTCGGCGCTCTTTACGCCATTTAAGGACCTCGGACTTATCATCATAGATGAGGAGCATGAAAGGACCTACCAGTCAGAGACCTCACCAAGATACGATGTAAGAGAGGCTGCCATTTTCAGGGCAAAGCAGACAGGGGCAAAGCTTTTAATGGGCTCCGCCACACCGTCGCTTGAGTCCTATAAAAAGGCCCTTAACGGCACCTACGACCTGCATGTATTAAAAACGAGAGCGCACCCCGGCGCAAAGCTTCCGAAGATACATGTCGCCGATATGAGACGCGAGCTTGAGCTCGGAAACAGAAGCATTTTTTCGGCAGAGCTTAAAGAACTTATAGATGACAGGCTCGGGAAACACGAGCAGATAATGCTCTTTTTAAACCGGCGCGGCTACGCGGGCTTTGTGTCCTGCAGAAGCTGCGGCAGGGTAATAAAATGCCCGCACTGCGATGTGTCGCTTACAGCGCACAATACCTGGTATGTAGACCCGAGGACAGGACAAAAACAAGCGGCGCTCTTATCCTGCCATTACTGCGGATATACGACCTCGATGCCGGCAAGCTGTCCGGACTGCGGAAGCAGATTTATAGCTCCGTTCGGAACAGGCACGCAAAAGCTCGAGCAGGCCTGCAGAAACACCTTCCCGGGCGCAAGGATCCTGAGGATGGACGCGGATACCACGAGCGCCAAGCATTCTTATGAAAACATACTGAGTGCCTTTAAGGCCCATAAAGCGGATATTCTCATAGGCACGCAGATGATAGTTAAGGGACATGATTTTGAAAATGTCACCCTCGTCGGTATAGTGGCTGCGGACCTGTCGCTTAACACCTCTGATTACAATGCGTCCGAGCGCACCTACCAGCTTATAACCCAGGCCGCCGGACGAAGCGGAAGAGGGGAACTTAGCGGCGATGTGGTCATCCAGAGCTATGATCCGTCGCATTATGCCATAAGCTGCGCCGCTGAAAGAGATTACGAAGCATTTTACGAAAGGGAAATGAGCTACAGGCGGCTTTTAAACTACCCGCCCGAGACCTTCATGATGTTCGTAAGGCTTAAGTCTGAGGACGAGGAAGCGGTAAATGCTGCCGCCGACCTCGCTGTGAGCCTGCTCCAAAAATACGAGAGCTGCGGTACTGAGATCATCGGTCCGTGCAGCGAAAATATATACAAAATTAATGATAATTACAGAAAGATTATATATATTAAGAATTGCTCGCATGATATAATTATGCGTATGCGGACCGAGCTTTCGGATGCTGTAAATGAAAGCTTTTCACAAAAAAAGGTATACACGGTTTTTGATGTAAGATGACCGAAAGTAACCGTGTTTTTGATATAAGGTAACCACGTTTTGATTTAAGGTAACTGGAAATGGCTATAAGAGAGATTAGAAAAGAAGGGGATCCGATCCTCAGAAAAGAATGCAGACCTGTTAAGGAAATGACAGAGCGCATCAGCACTCTGATAGAGGATATGTTTGAAACCATGTATGAGGCTGAAGGAGTCGGCCTGGCAGGTCCGCAGGTCGGCATTTTAAGAAAGATCTTTGTGATCGATGTCGGGATCGAGGAGCCGGAGCCATATGTATTTATAAATCCTGAGATATTAGAGCTTGAAGGTGAGCAGACGGGCCAGGAGGGCTGCCTTTCGGTCCCGGGCTATTCGGGAGAGGTCACCAGGGCAGAGCATGTCAGGGTAAGGGCCTTTGATGCCAATATGGAGGAGTTCGAGCTTGAGGCTGACGGTCTTTTCGCCCGCGCCATCCAGCATGAAAATGACCACCTCTACGGAACCTTATATATCGACAAGGTAAACGGAGAGCTTATCGACCTTTCCACCCTTGAAAGCGGGGAAGACGAAGAAGAATAAGCGGGGAC
>JAUNNP010000007.1 GCA_030531385.1 Eubacteriales bacterium | reverse complement strand
AAAATTCAGTTTTTAGGATTCAGTTTCAGATTTATTTTTGTGTTCATTTTTTAATAATCATTCTTTTTGTGCAATTCTGATTATTCATATCCGGTCATTTCAATCTTTGCCTTGACCAATTTCAACATTGGCAAAATATTTTAAAGGAGGATAAAATGACCAAACTCAAGCATGCAGTATTCGGTATAGGGCTTTTTGTCATGACCGGAGCTGTAACCATTCCGTCTTATGCGTATTACAGGGGTGAGACCCTTTCTGCGCATAATCAGTTCAGTATTTCTCATGTAAGCCTTGTGTTTTTTTCACCAAACGGAGGCTCAGGTGTCATGGGCAGCACCAGCATTCCATTAGGGCATGGGTATACTGTACCTCTTAACACCTTTACAAAAACGGGATATACCTTCACCGGCTGGAACTTAGATGCCGCCGGCTCCGGCATTTCCATCTCGGACGGCGGCTGTGTCGATGACCTTCCGGGCGACGAGACCAGCACCACACTTCATGCCATATGGCGTCCCAATACCTACACAGTCGTATATGACGCAAACGGAGGAAGCGGCGCAGGCGTTCCATCAAGCTCTTGTACCTATGATGCAGCTTCTTCTGTAAATGACAACAGCTTCAGCTTAAACGATCACCTTTTTATCGGATGGAATACTAAAGCTGACGGAAGCGGTACTTCTATAACGCCTGGCGGCAGCATACTTAATCTAAGTTCAAAGGACAAGGACACGGTGACACTGTATGCCCAGTGGGAGGACGAATCGGCTCCCCTGATAGAAACCTCATGGAACAAGAATCTGGAACTTGATGCCGATAAAAACGGCACACCGGACCGGCTCGAGCTTGTGAGCGGCGCTTCCTGCATTAAGGATCCTTCGCTTAAAAACCACAGTTCAAAGAGGTCTTATGCTTATATGCTGGTTTCGGTTCCGACGATCGCGGCCAAGCTTTCCGGAGATTCAAGCTTCAAGGTATATGATGCCGTAATTTATACCGCTTCTCCTCATTGGGTGCTTATAAAATCATCAGTTTCATCATCCACGTCAAAAAGATCTGTCTATCTCTACCGTTATGATACTGTTCTTGAAGCAAAAGGCACTTCTCAGCGCAATCCGTATCACTCACTTCGCTACGCGGACCGTACCGACGATCTCTTCTCATCATTCTCAGTCCAAAACTTTACCTCAGCTGAGGTACTGGCTTCATCTTTGAATGTTTCCGGTCTGTTCATTGAGGCCTCAGTCACAGCAGAAAGCGCCGACCGGATGGCGGTTGAGACACTTACAAGTACGGGATCATTATAAGGAGGAAGAATGAAAACATACAAAAAAGCAGGCATCTTTATGCTTATTATGGCAATGCTGGCATCGTCATCCTTATCCGTTGCTTTTCCGACCGCCTCATATGCCAATGAGGATACCGTCGTATCCCCGGCGGCAACGCCAACTGACTTAAGTTACACAGACGATGCGGAAATTGAAAGCATTGATGAGACAGTTGTTATTTCCCCCGGGAGCGGCGGCGGGGAAGTGCTTGATAGTATTGCCGAGAACACCACCTCTGAAGCTTCTGATACACAGACACTCAGGGACTCGATCTCGGCAGAGCTTGATACCATGCTGAAAGAGCTTATGGCAATCGATACAGCAAATTCCATCGAAGGTTATGCAGCCTCTAAACGATCCTTTACAAGGATATCTGAGATCTATGATGAAGTCGATGCAGCCTTTGAAGACGGGAGCATTTCCGAAGAAGAGTACGATAATATACTCGAGGAGCTTGCGAACGTAGGCCAGCTGCTTTTTGAGCAGTATTCGAGATTCGGCTTTGACCCATATGGCACTGATACTCAGTATGGATATATGACTACCAATGACTGGTCTGCCGCATGGAATGGCTCCAACATTATCGTAAGCTTCAATCTGGATTATTACGATGACAGCGGAAGAGTCGAATACTATAAGTTTCTTCCGTCAGGCATAAACGACCCTGCCACCAGCTACCAGACTCACGTCTTCATGGATTATGACATGCTGTATATAGATGCTTATGCAGGAAGCTCCACTGCCTCTGCCGCACCGTCATCGATAAGCTCCTATTACGGCAATGTAACCGTGACAAGCTTTTCGACCTACTCGGCCGGTATCCGTATATCAGGCTATATCACTGTTACAAATCCTGACGCTTTTGCCGCTGCCATAAACTATGGCACCTGGAAATGGTACTGCGGATACTCGGGAAGCGGAAATTATTCCATGAACTCAGGTACGACAGGTATACCGCCAAGCTTTATCACCGCCTATCAGGCGACTCAGCACACCCATACCTATGCATGGGCGGCCGTGGACGGATCAACGCACAAGTATTACTGCACAGGCTGCGGCGCAGTCTCTACGACCGGCTCGCATAACTCCGGCGTGTCTGATACGAGCTCACAGCCGGGCTACACGATAAGGAAATGTTCTGTCTGCGGATACACGGTTTCAACTGCGGCAAATACTTATACTGTTACGCTTGATAACTCCGGAGCTTATACCTCAGGAACTACGAGTGTAAATGCTGTATACGGCTCCGCTATGCCGGCCATAACTATTCCATACCGGACAGGCTACAGCTTTGCCGGATTCTATTCGGGAGCAAACGGGACCGGCACTAAATATTACAGCGAAACCGGCACAAGCGCACATGTTTATGATATTGCGGGCGCTGCGACTTTGTACCCATACTGGGTCAAGGCGTGTGATATCTCAACGACAGAGACAGCCGTAAACAGCTTTAAATATCTCGGAAAATAAAGGCTGTCTTTAACCCATCTTCAATATGACCGGGATATTACTGATCATGAACTTTCTAAAAACAAATCTTCGATACCTTCTTGCTATAGTAATTACCACCTTAGTAATAAGATCCACATTTCACTTTTACTGGCTAAGGACCGGAAGCATGGCACCGGAGCTCCCGGCCGGATCGCTTATAGTGACCTCCATGCTGCTTGCTCCGTCTGACGGCTCTGTTTGTGCATACAGACACAACGGAAATATAATAGTTCACCGCATAGTCGGTGAAAATGAAAACGGATTTATTTTTAAGGGCGACGCAAATAATGTGGAAGACCCTTACACGGTCAGCATTTCAGAAATCGACGGAAGAATGATAATAGGAATTCCTCCGCTTTTGTAAACTCGAATTAAGGAGAATAAAATGAATAAGAAAACTATCGTTACAGTAACAGGAATAATGCTCGCAGTATTATTCGGAACTACAGGTGCTTATGCTTATTATTCGGCACAGACAAGCACTGCGCAGAACACCTTCAATATCGTCGCCGGCGGAGGGGCATCCGGGGACACAGTAGGCAAGGTAGCTGAGACCTTTGATCCGACCGAGGCTAAGAATCTTGAGCCAAGATCGACCTTTACAAAGAAGGCCAAAATAGAGTCAGGCGTGGATTACAGCTCTTATGCTTACCTGCTTGTGACCGTACCAAATATCAATGCGAGACTTGATGGAGAATCAGCGCTCAGCTACAGGGATGCAGTTACCATTGACTTTGATACTGTCAACTGGACACTTGTAAAGAGCAGCACAGACAGCACCTCGGCGCCTTCTGTATATCTTTACAGATATAAGAGCATTTTGCCTGCAGGAAACGCAACTACCGATCTCTTTACGACCGTTTCCGTTCCGGACTATGTTGAAAGTGAAGGCGTTTCAGGTACCATTGACCTGACCGGCTATATGCTTTCATCTGTAAATGTCGGTGTTTCCGATGCAGATGCCGATGCGGTCTCACACTTTTTCAGCTGATTTATAAGGAAATGTCATGTTAATAAAACAGAATGTTAAAAAGAACACCCTGACAGCTGTACTTTCCGTATTGCTCGCCTTTGCTCTTACCGTGCCCGCATACTCCGGAACCTATACTACAGCGACAGCAAAGTCCGGTTATATCTCTGTAAGTATGACAATAAATGCCGAAGATGAAAGGACCTACTCGCCGCGGGAGGATATTGGTTTCACTCTTGCCGTAAACAATCTTGGCGGGCAGTCGTGGCTCAGGATAAAATGCGCTCTTTCCCAGACCGGATTGGATAAGGATTTTACAGACAGCTGCATAGTGCCGGGAAACTGCTGGAAGAAAATAGGTGAATATTATTATCTGACTGTAAAGGCCGAAAGAGCCACCTCCTATGAAGCTATAAGCGCCCTCAAAGCGCCTGATGCGGGGAAGGCCGATCCAAACGCAAATATAAGTATATCTGTTCAGGCTGAGGCCATCAATTCAGATGCCATAAGACCCGATTTTAATTCCGATGACCCCTGGAGCGGTGCATCCGGAGATGCCCTGGTAAACTACTCAAGCGGCGGCAGCGGTGGGGGCGGTGGCGGCAGTTCATCAGGTACTTTGACTTAC
The DNA here is from genome assembly GCA_030531385.1 of Eubacteriales bacterium. GTDB lineage: Bacteria > Bacillota > Clostridia > Lachnospirales > Lachnospiraceae > Avilachnospira. Next base: position 39,507 of record JAUNNP010000007.1, on the reverse strand, counting down.
GGATACGGCCTTACCAAATATTCCTCACCTTTAGAGAATGCATCTGTATCACAGGGAAGCTGGTACCTTATCGATGCTGAAAACAACCTGTGGAAATATGGTTCGGAGGCGAGCGGTACCTATGCTGCCGATGGATGGTACTATATCTATAACGGATATTCTAAAGGCGGCGCAAAAAACCAGTGGTTCCATTTTGATAAAAATGCCTACATGGAAACCGGATGGGTAAGAACAGCCAATATGGACTGGTATCATTTAAATGAGATTTCCGACGGAGACCTTGGTGCAGCCTCTTCAGGCTGGTTCGATGACGCGCAGGATGGCAAACGCTACTATCTTGACAAGACCACCGGAAAAATGTGCTCGGGATGGCAGGATATTGATGGAAGCAGCTATTACTTCACAGCTCTTTCAGACGTGGCCGGCCCGACCTGGGTATATCGTCTTATCGGAAATACCGCTGCAGGGCGCTGGTTCTACGATGCTCTTGGGTTAAGGAGCTATGGCTCCATGTACCGCAACGAAGCCGCGCCTGACGGAAGCAGGCTTGGCAGTGACGGAAAGAAAACTACTTGATATTTTCTGTCATTATCACTATAATAAGCCGCGGTGAGTTCGAGACCTTCCTCACCTAAAACAAAACTAAAGGAGAAAACTGAATATGTTTAACGATCAGAAGGACAGTGTCACTAAACTGACACAGGGCGCAGTGATTGCGGCAGTCTACGTTGTTTTATGCGTGGTATTCGCGGCGATCAGTTATGGAGAAGTTCAGGTTCGTATAGCTGAGGCACTTACCATTCTTCCCGTTTTTACTCCGGCAGCTATTCCGGGACTTTTCATAGGCTGCATTATTTCCAACCTTATCGGCGGCGCAACTATGCTGGATATTGTTTTCGGAAGTCTTGCAACGCTTATCGGAGCCATAGGCACATATATGCTCCGCAGTAAACCGAGATGGATAGCCATAATTCCACCTATTATTTCAAACACCATCATTATTCCATTGGTGCTGAAATATGGCTACGGCGTAGATCTTCCAATATGGATGCTGATGATAAGTCTCTTTATCGGTGAGTTCATAAGCTGCGGAATATTCGGCCTCATTTTTGCAGCAGCGCTTGATAAGGCTAAGATCGGAAGGATCTTAACAAGTCCAAATGCATAAATTTAAACAAACGAAAGCACGGCATACCATTCCGGTATGCCGTGTTTTCATTTCATTTACAGGATGATCCGCGCTTTTGGATCAGACTCTCCTGTCCATATTATTTGGCTGCAGCTGCCTTCTTTTTTGACTTCTTTGCTGCTGCCTTTTCAGCTGCCTCGAGGTCACGCTGCTCAAAGTTTCTGTGGAGAAGCTGATGCTCCTTACCCTTGAGCATACCCTCATAAAGGTTTGCAACCATCGGGTTCTCATTAGACTTTCTGATCTGTGTATTTACATCAGTATCATAAAGTCCCTTAGCTCTTGCAGTCCTTGTCTTCTGTCCCGCACCTACAGGCTGTCCGCCTCCCATGATGCAGCCGCGTCTGCAGGCCATTACCTCGATAAGATCATAATGGACCTCACCCGACTTTACCTTCTGAAGAACAGCGTCAACATTTCCAAGTCCATTGATAACAGCAGCCCTTACAGTCTTGCCCATGTATTCAAGTTCAAATTCCTTGACCTTCTGCTCACCTCTTACGCCGCAGTTTTTGATCTTCTCAAGATCAAGACGGCTGTGTCCCTTAACGATACGGCGAAGCACTGCCTCGGTAACACCGCCTGTCACACCGAAGATAACACCGCCGCCGGAACCAATGCCGAACGGCATATCAGCAGCCTCAATATCAAGCTCCTCGAAAACGATGCCCGACTTCTGTATCATAGCAACCACCTCAGTAGTTGTAAGAACATAGTCGATATCCTGCTTGCCGTTAGTCTTGGACTCAGGGCGAAGGATCTCTCCCTTCTTGGCTGTACATGGCATGATACTTACGGAAACGACCTTCTTTCCGCTGTTTACCTCAGGATTGCGGTAATACTCTCTGATAACAGCACCAAACATCTGCTGAGGTGAACGGCAGGTAGAAAGATGATCTGCAAGCTCAGGATAGCGTGACTCACAGTACTTTACCCATGCCGGGCAGCATGATGTAAAGAGCGGAAGCTTTTCACCGGCTGAGAATCTCTCAAGGAACTCTGCTGCCTCCTCCATTACAGTAAGGTCGGCACCGTAGGTGGTATCATAAACCTCGTCAAAGCCTATTCTGTGAAGGGCGCTTACGAGCTTGCCCATTACATTTTCACCCTTTGGAAGCCCAAATCTGTCACCGAGCGCAACACGTACTGCCGGAGCAACCTGTGCAACCACTATGGTATTTGGATCAGCTATGGCATTCCAGACCTCTGTGAGATTTGTTCTGATGCTGATAGCGCCTGTAGGACATACAACGCGGCACTGTCCGCAGCCAACACAGTCTGTCTGCGCGATAGTCTTATTAAATGCAGGAGTAACGATGGTATCCGTTCCGCGGTATGCAAAGTCGATAGCATTTACACCCTGAACATTGTCGCACACTCTTACACAGTCTCCGCAGAGTATGCACTTATTCGGATCCCTTACGATAGACGGTGAACTAAAATCCAGCGGATGTCTCTCATCAGGGTCATCATATCTGTTCTTGAATCTTACATGGTTTACTCCAAGACGGTGCGCAAGATCCTGAAGGTGACACTCATTTGTCTTTACGCAGGTCGTGCAGTCACGGTCATGAGCTGCAAGAAGAAGCTCAATGATAGTCTTGCGGTAATTCATAAGACGCATCGTGTTGGTGTAGATCACCATTCCGTCTCTCGGACGCTCTGAACATGATGCAAATGTCTTTCCTCTGTCATCCTCGACCATGCAGAGACGGCATGCGCCGTAAACTGAAAGCTCTGAATGATAACAGAGAGTTGGAATATCTATGCCTGCCTTTCTGACAACGGAAAGGACATTAGGCTCATCCGTAAACTCGACCTGAAGGCCGTTTATTGTCATATAACCCATAACTGTCCTCCTTACTTCTCAATATACACAGCGTGGAAAGCACACTGATCAACACAGGCACCGCACTTGATACACTTATCGGTATCAATGCTGAACGGTGACTTTATGACACCTGTAATTGCGCCTGCAGGACAGTTGCGCGCACACTTCGAGCATCCCTTGCAAAGCTCGGGATCGATCTTATATACGCGAAGCTTTGAACAGACTCCCGAAGGACATCTGTGATCGCGGATATGGGCAATGTACTCATCCATAAATCCGTTAAGAGTACTTACGACAGGCTTTGGCGCACTCTTTCCGAGACCGCAGAGGGCAGCATTTCCAACCACATCCGCAAGCTGACGGAGAGTATCTATATCCTCCATCTTACCGTTTCCGGCAACGATACGCTCTAAGATCTCAAGCATACGCTTTGTACCCTCACGGCACGGAACGCACTTTCCGCAGCTTTCCTTCTGGGTAAAGCTCATAAAGAAACGTGCGACCTCGACCATACATGAATCCTCATCCATAACAACGAGTCCGCCCGAACCGATCATTGCGCCAAGCTTCGTAAGTGAGTCGAAATCCATGCTTACGTCAAGCTGCTCAGTAATAAGACATCCGCCCGAAGGTCCGCCGATCTGTACAGCCTTGAACTTTTTTCCGTTTGGAATGCCGCCGCCGATATCGAAAACGATCTCACGGAGCGAAATACCCATCGGAACTTCAATAAGACCGGTATTTTTAACATTTCCGGTAAGCGCGAAGGCCTTGGTTCCGGGGCTGTTCGGAGTACCGATATTTGCGTACCACTCTGCACCGTTTAAGATGATCATCGAAACGTTGGCATAGGTCTCAACATTATTAAGAACGGTCGGTTTTCCGAAAAGTCCCTGCTCAACAGTACGCGGAGGCTTTACTCTCGGCATGCCTCGCTTACCCTCGATTGAAGCTGTAAGAGCAGAACCCTCGCCGCATACAAATGCTCCGGCACCGCGGTTTATGTGGAGTCTGAAGCTAAAGCCTGTTCCAAGGATATTGTCGCCAAGCAGACCATACTCTTCTGCCTGTGCTATAGCTATCTTAAGTCTCTGGATGGCAAGCGGATACTCTGCTCTAACGTAAATATAGCCTTCCTGGGCACCGACAGCGTATGCGGCGATCATCATACCCTCGATCATACGATGAGGATCTCCCTCCATAACACTTCGGTCCATGAATGCACCCGGATCACCCTCATCACCGTTGCAGACAACGTAACGGATAGTCTCCTTCTGTGATGCTACCTGCTGCCATTTCTTTCCTGCAACGAAGCCTGCGCCGCCTCGTCCGCGAAGCTTGGAATCGAACACAGTCTTGATAACTGCATCCGGAGTCATCTCAAAAAGTGCCTTTTCAAAGCCCTTATATGCGCCTACAGCGATAGCCTCCTCGATGTGCTCGGCATCGATGTGTCCGCAGTTCTTAAGTACAAGTCTTGTCTGTCTTGCATAGAACGGGATCTCCTCCTGTGAGCGGAATACCTTATCTCCCTCATGATACATGAGACGCTCTACCGGAAGACCGCCAAGAACGGTTTTTTCAAAGATCTCATCGCAGTCCTCAAGCTTTACCTTGAGGTACAGGTAACCGTAAGGCTCGATCCTTACAAGCGGACCCATCTCGCAAAAGCCGTGACAGCCGCTCTTATGAACTCCTATATCCTCTGACTTATGTACGCCTGTATGGGCCTCATCGCCGATCTTTACATCGACATTATCAAGGCCTGCGGTAAGCTCAAGCATTCTCTGATAAAGAGCCTCTGAGCCGCCTGCAAGACAGCCGGTACCGCCGCATACAAGGATATGACATTTTAATTCGCTGTGTTTTTGCTGACATTCAGCACGAAACTGCTTTAAACGAACTCTATTCTCTATTTTCATACATCTGACCTCTCTTTATTGCGGCGTTAACCCTCGGCCCTCAGCTCTTTTATGAGCTCAGCAGCCTTTTCGGGTGTCATCTTGGAATGTACCTGCTCATTGACTGTAAGTGCCGGTGCAAGACCGCAGGCTCCGAGACATGATACTGTTTCTACCGTAAACATAAGGTCATCTGTCGTATGCTTTTCGCTGCTTAATCCAAGCTCCTTCCTGAGATACTCAAGGACCGGAATAGACTTTCGCACATGACAGGCCGTGCCGTCGCATACCTTGATGACGTACTTGCCCTTCTTCTCAAACGAGAAGTTCTCATAAAAGCTCGCAACGCTGAATGCCTTTGTTTCTGTGATTCCGATCTTGCTCGCTATATACTCAAGCAATTCCGGCGGGAGATAACGATATTCCTCCTGCACATCCTGAATGATCGGGATCAGAGAACGCTCATCCGGCGTATAACGTGCCATGATGCTATCGGCTGTTTCGTAAAATGATGCATCTAACATTGGTTTTTCCTCCACCCACTGTTAATAAATGACTCCAATTTTTTCCCTTATTTTCATACAACAAATACAGCCTTCAGAGGCTATGTTTTTATTATATAATACAGATTTGCTTTTTCAAATAATTACGCAAAAAAACACAATATTTAAGCTCATAAAGGCACTTTGAATTCAAAAATGCCGCGGCATAAACCCTGCCGCGGCATTCCTTAAGCTTATTATTTAATTAATAACGTGGTTTGCAGGATACTGCCACACCCATTCCGCCGTATCCGATATGGCAGCTGGTGCCAAGCGAGAGGTAATCGCTGTAGACCGGTACTCCCGGAAACTCGGCCTTTACTCTTTCAACAAAAGCATCATTTGCATCTTTAAGAACGGCCGTGGCGGTCATAAGATAATAATCTCCCTTTTCATACCAGTCCTTAAAGCGTGTCATAAGATCGTTTTTCAGCGCCTTAAACATCTCCTTTTCAGCTGCCTGCATGCCCCTGCATTTTTTATATACATCCAGTGAGCCTACGTCAAATTTAACGACCGGCTTAATATTGAGCACGGTCGCGATCGCTGCGGCAGCAGGAGAAACACGTCCGCCCTTCTTAAGATATTCTATATTATCAATGGCAACATAAATGACCTGTTCCGCCCTGAACTTTTCAAGTATCTCCTTTATTTCAGCGGCGTTTTTGCCCTTTTCGATCATTTCCATAGCGTCGAGTACCGTGACATGCATGGGAGTGGATACCCTGCCATTATCAACGACAAACACCCTGCCCTCATACGGTTCCTCGCGGGAAAGCATCTCAGCAGCGCTGTAAGACCCCGAAAGCCCAGAGCTTATCGGAATATAAACTATCTCCTCATATTCTGAAAGAGCCCTGTCCCAGATATCCATAACATCTGCCGGCGAAGGTGATGATGTACTGATGTCGGCACCCTCTCTCTGAAGTCTGAAAAACTCCTCACGGCTTAAATCTATGCCCTCAAGGCAGGTCCTTCCATTAATATAAAACGGCATTGGCAAAACAAGGATCCCCATATTTGCTGCGAGTTCCTGTGAAATGCTGCTATGACTGTCTGTAACTATACCTGTTTTTTTCATTTCAAAATCAACTCCTGAAATCAAATTATATCCAATTTGAGATTTATAGCAAGTCTTGATGAAATCAATATGTAATGTACACTCTCCGGCAGGTCAAAAATTTAATTTCATCAACTTATAACAATTGACCTTGACAAGGTTTTGGTATAAATTATTTTATATACTCTAATTACAAAGCGAAACAGGAGATTTCAAAATGGCAAGTACTTTAACTATAAACAAGGATTTAGATGGAACCAGACTTGTTCTTACACCTGAAGGACGTATTGATACCACGACAGCAGCCCAGTTTGAAGAAAGCATAACCAGCTGTGCAGATGGACTTAAGGAGCTTATCTTTGATTTTTCCAAGCTTGATTATATTTCATCGGCAGGCTTAAGAGTCCTTCTCATGGCACAGAAGACCATGAATAAGCAGGGCAGCCTTGTTATCCGCAATGTCAATGATGAAATAGCTGAGATCTTCGAGGTAACCGGCTTCAGTGACATACTGACAATCGAGTAATAACAGCATTTATTATAGGGCTGCCGGTCAGGATAATACCGGCAGCTCAATTATTTTATGCAAAACAACTTATATTAAAGGGTAAGCAAAATGGGCTTTTTTAAAAAAGATAAGTCTGCGGAAGCAGAAAACAGCAATATCGTTAATGTAAACGGCACAAACATAGAGGTCCTTATTACGGAAGAGAGACTTAAGGCAAGAATAAAGACTCTTGCCGAGGAGATCAGCAACGAGCATGCAGGACAGAGTGTTCATCTGGTATGCGTCTTAAAGGGCGGCGTATTTTTCCTCACCGAGCTTGCAAAACATATGACTATTCCGGTAACGATAGGCTTCTTTGCAGTTCGCGGCTACGGAGCCGGAAGCGGCTCACGTAATGTTGTCAAGATCACAAAGGACCTTGATGACAATATAGAGGGCCGTCATGTAGTTCTTGTAGATGACATTATTGGAACAGGATACACACATTCATTCCTTATCGATGTACTTAAAACAAAAAATCCGGCATCCATCGAGCTCTGCACGCTTTTAAGCAATGCTGAAAGAAGGATAAAGGATGTGGACGTGGATTACTGCGGCTTTGGCATTCCAAACACCTATGTCGTAGGCTTCGGACTCGACAGCCATGAGCAGTTCAGAGACCTGCCATTTATTGGAATCATTAAAAAATAAAGGAGAAACGACTAATGAAAAAGAACCTTATGGCTTTTATATGTACAGCCTTTCTTGCAGCACTTATCACTGTCCCTTCATTTGCCGGACAGTGGAAAAGTGATGTGAACGGCTGGTGGTGGCAGAATGATGACGGTTCATATCCTGCCGGCTGCTGGCAGACTATCGACAGTACAGGCAGCGGAACCTCAATGTGGTATTACTTTGATAATAACGGCTATCTGCTTACCAATACCGTAACTCCCGACGGATATATCGTAAACGGCAGCGGTGCCTGGACAGTGGACGGTATTGTACAGACAAGCTCAGCATCAGTGCTCGACAGCATTCCTGTATATGGCTACACAGATAATTATACCGGCATATATGACATATTCATGGACGAATATCAGGTAAGATATGATATCGCCTATAATTCCGCTTCCAAAACTATCGACCTTACGGTTCGTGATGTTTACTCAAATGCCGTTAAATATAAGGATACATACAAATATAGAGGTGAGTATCGAGGTGTTCAGATTTTTGACATTGTCTCCGACATAGCAACCGGAACACTGAAATTTGCATCTCCGGGTGAACTCATTTACAGCAGCAATGTTTCTGTAAGAAGAAAGTAGACCCCTTCGAATCAGGTAGGATCACAATATGGACAAATGGTACAAAGGTTATGAAGATCATGCCAATTTCAGATACTTTGATGATATTCTTCAGATCCCGAGGGGGTCTTTTCACGAGGAAAGGATCTCTGACTATATAGAAGAAAAGGTTAAGGCTTCGGGACTGGACTATACGCGCAATAAGCTTGGGGATTTTATAATCAAGATGCCTGCTTCCAAAGGAAGAGAAAGTGAGGCACCCCTTGTCGTTCAGGCGCATACCGATATGGTCTGCATGAAGACCCCGGAAAGCACACATGATTTCACGAAGGATCCTATAAGAGTTTATGCAGAGGACGGATGGCTCAGGACCTTTGGCACCACCTTAGGTGCTGATGACGGAGCCGGGCTTGCCATGATACTCGGCCTGATAGAGGACAGAGATACTTTATCCAATCCTCCGCTTGAGCTTGTACTTACAGTTCAGGAGGAGGACGGCATGGGCGGAGCAAAGGGACTTGATTTCTCACAGCTTTCCGCAAAGAGAATGATAGGGCTTGACGGGCTGACCCTCGGGACTACAGCATTTTCAGCTTCGGCAGTTGATTCTGACCGATTCAGGCTTAAAATAACGCCGGAAGCATTGGCAGGGCAGGCTTACAAGGTAAGTGTCAGCGGGTTAAGATCAGGTCATGGTGGAAATAATATAGGAGACGGTCTTGGCAACGCCATAAAGATCGCAGGACGCGTGGCTTACTATATCGACAGAGAAGTGGGCGTAAGATTTGCCTCGATCAACGGAGGGACCATGGTCCACACGATCCCGCCTATGGCTGAGCTTGTATTTAAAAGTGCGGCAGCTGAGGCTGAAGTACGTGCGGCCTTTGAAAAGATCGCAGGCCGTATCAGGGAGCAGCAACGGACTGCCGATCCGGATATGGAGCTCGAGCTTGTGAAAGCTGATGACTGTCTTTGCGTTTCCGAGACTGAAAGCCGCAGGATCATTGATTTTCTTTTTGCTGTTCCGTGCGGAGCGCAGAAAAGGGCATACGGCCATCAGGAGAGGATACTCTCAAGCTATAATATCTCAACCTCCCGGACGAGTAACTCTGAGATCGTATTTGATTATGTCTGCAGGGCAAATATGCCTGAGGATGTTAAGGAGCTTTACGATGCCGCCGTGTTGTTTGCGGAAAAGTATGGAATGGAGTACGAGAGAGTGTCGGACTATGACGGACATACGGTAGATGAGGATTCGCCGCTTACGCTTATCTATGAAAAGGTTTATACCGCAAAGTATCCAGGCAGCTTTATAAGGATGTTCATGCACGCAGGTCTTGACGCGGGCACGATATTTACAGCCAAAAAGATGAATGATTTTATTGTAATGATGCCGGATGTGAAGGATGTTCATATGCCTTCAGAGAGAATGAATCTGCAGAAGTTTGCGGAGTGCTATGATATGCTGAAGGAAGTTCTCAGCCTCTGCTAGTATAATGGCTTTCCGGAAGCCTTAGGAAAGGAATTACAGGGAACTCCCCGACGATGAAACTCACGTCGCCGGGGAAGGTCCCAGATCTCCCACCGAATCAGATCCTTGCAAGTCCGCTTTCTCTGGCTGCCTTTGCAACTGCTGCCGCAACTGCCGGTCCGACTCTCTTATCAAATGCCTTTGGAATAATATAATCCTCATTAAGCTCATCATCGGAAATAAGGCCTGCCAGCGCCTCAGCCGCGGCCATCTTCATAGCCTCGTTGATATCCTTCGCGCGTACATCAAATGCTCCGCGGAATATGCCCGGGAACGCAAGCACATTGTTTATCTGGTTGGGATAATCGCTTCTGCCTGTGGATATTACCTTCGCTCCTCCTGCTTTTGCCTCATCCGGGAATATTTCCGGAGTCGGGTTTGCGCAGGCAAATATTATGGCATCCCTGTTCATGGTCTGCACCATTTCCTTTGTGACCATACCCGGAGCAGATACTCCTATGAATACATCAGCTCCCACAAGCATGTCCGCAAGGCTTCCGGCCTTCTTCTCAAGGTTTGTGACTTCTGCCATCTCCTTCTTGATCCAGTTGAGTCCCTCACGGCCTTCATAAATAGCTCCGCTGCGGTCGCACATAACAACATTTTTAAAGCCGGCTGACAATAAGAGCTTTACTATAGCTATTGCTGCAGCACCCGCTCCGGAGGTTACGATCCTGACCTCTTCCTTCTTTTTTCCAACGACCTTGAGCGCATTGGTAAGACCGGCAAGAGTGATTACCGCTGTTCCGTGCTGGTCGTCATGGAAGATCGGAATATCACACTTCTCCTTGAGCTTTCTCTCTATTTCAAAGCATCTCGGAGCTGAAATATCCTCAAGGTTGATTCCGCCAAAGGAGCCTGAGATCATATAGATAGTATTAACTATTTCATCTACATCATGTGACTTTATGCAGATAGGGAAAGCATCCACATCGCCGAAGGCCTTGAAAAGCACGCACTTTCCTTCCATAACGGGCATGCCTGCTTCAGGTCCTATATCTCCGAGTCCGAGAACCGCCGATCCGTCAGTTATAACGGCGCAGAGATTGTGGCGTCTTGTAAGCTCGTAGGATAACTCCGGATCCTTCTGAATCTCAAGGCACGGCTGGGCAACACCCGGTGTGTAGGCAAGGGACAGATCCTCTGACGATGTTACCGGCACTGTCGCATTTACCTCTATCTTACCCTTCCACTCCTTATGAAGTCTGAGTGCTTCCTTTGCATAATCCATAATTTTATTCCTCCTTAAATTATAACGAACGCTAATTATATTTGCTCTGCCGGACTTACAGCATCTGATTCTGAATGCGTCCACCCATCCACTCGAGAACGTTGTCAAATACGATCTCAGCGCGGCGGTCAAGCGATTCTATAGTAGCAAAAGCAACGTGAGGCGTAAGGACAGTTCTCTCAGCATTTACAAGCGGATGATCTGTAGGAACCGGAGGTTCCATCTCAAACACATCTGAGCCAACAGCCGCAAGCTTTCCTTCATTAAGTGCCTCAGCAAGAGCTGCAGAATCCACTACCGGTCCTCTGGCTGTATTGATGACCATAGCTCCCTGCTTCATAAGAGCGATCCTCTCCCTGCTGATCATTCCCTTTGTAGCATCTGTAAGCGGCACATGGATCGATACGATATCGCTTCCGGCAAGAAGATCCTCAAGTGAAGCCGGTGTGAAAATACTCTCATCCATTTTTCCGCTGCGGCTATATCCAAGCACCTTGCAGCCAAATGCCTTGTAAAGCTCAGCAACTCTTTTTCCTGTATGTCCGGTTCCGATAATACCAACTGTACGTCCCTTAAGCTCATGTCCTACAAGACCTGCCTTCGTTCCACCCTTACGTGTCACACTGTCACAACGCGTAATATTTCTCAGACAGTCAAGCGCAAGACCGAGAGCAAGCTCAGCTACAGCATCATCGCAGTAGCCTGCGGCATTAGAGATATGGATTCCCTTTTCCCTGCATGCTGTTACGCCAACATGATCGATTCCGACAAAAGCCACTGAAATAAATTTAAGCTTTGAGCACTGTCTGATAACATTATCAGATAACGGATGGTTTGCAATAATAAGCACATCCGCATCCTTTGCACGCTCAACCTGCTCAGCCTCTGATGCAGCAAGAGTATCATACGCCGTAAACTCATGTCCCTTAGCCTTAAGCTTTCCAGCAAGCTCCTCTATCTTTTCCGCCTTAACAGCAAGTGGCTCGAGTAATACTATATTCATGTCTTATACCTTCCTTTTGTTATCAAAATTATCTCATCTGTTATAGTTTATCATCTTTTACGCCGAGTTCAATGCCCTTGTTGTCCATCTGTGCCGCTATAAGCTCTATCAGCTGCCTGTCGGCCGGCAGCCAGTCTACAGAGTGCAGTGTGTCTGCAGTCAGCCACCTTGCAGCCTCAGCCTCCTTTAGTTCCAAATTGCCTTCCGCCACCTCCGCAAAGAAGCAGTCCATGGACAGATGAAATGCAGGATAGTCATACTCTACTGTCTGCAGCAGCTCTCCAACGCGGATCACCGTGTCCAATTCTTCACGGATCTCGCGCACCAGCGCTTCCTTAGGTGTCTCTCTCGGCTCTATCTTGCCTCCCGGAAACTCCCATCCGCCCTTATATTCGCCATAACCGCGCGCTGTGGCAAAAATCTTAGTTTTCGTCTGAAGGCTGTCGCATATGATTGCCGCAACCACTCGAATCGTTTTCATAGTATGATATCTCCAGCATATCCAATAATCTGATAAATGTATCCTGACCATCGAGGCAGGTATCCGTAAGCCAGCCTTTCTCTTCTCGCCATTCAGATAACCCTCGATAGTAAAAACCCTTTTTACTGTCTTCTATTATGAATGGAATGATATTATGTCTTAAGCATTCTTTTAAGGCTATCAGCCGGCCTACACGTCCATTGCCGTCCTGAAATGGATGAATCTGCTCAAATCGCGCATGAAAAGCAATTATATCGCTGATGGTGATACCGGCTTTGGAATTGTAATCCTTAAGCAATGCTTTTATGTGCTCTCCAACCTCTGATGGCTTTGAGGTTTCTTTGCCGCCGACTACATTTGCCCTTTTCTTATAATCACCGACCGCAAACCATGACAGCTCAGAATCTTTTGTATCATGCTTAAGTATATAATGCAGTTCTTTTATGATTTGTTCCGACAACTCGTCCTCGGCGTGATCGATGCAATAATCAATCGCCCTGAAGTGGTGCAGCGTTTCCAGAATATCATCTACCGGAATACCTTCCCCCATATCTATGGTATTCGTCTCGAAAATCAGCCTGGTCTGAGCTTCGGAAAGCCTGCTCCCTTCTATATGATTTGAGTTATAGGTCATCCTGACCTGCAGCTCATGATAGATCCCTCCGGAAAGCTTTGCTTCCTTCTCCTCTCTGAGTGCCTGCAGTATTTTATTATCAGAAACCTCCTTGAATAGACTCTCTGCATTAACACCCAGATAGTCCGCTATTTTACGCAAGGTCCTGATCGACAGCTTTTCGTTTTTTGAAATCTTTGCTACCGTGCGCGAGGACAGACCTAATTTATCGGTCAGGTCTGTCTTTCCGATATTTCGCTTTTTCAGTTCATTATTCAAACCATCATATTTAATCATAAAAAGCCTCTCAATCTTTACTTTATTTTATCGTAGCCGCAGGCAAAAGTAAAGATTGGAGGCAAATTGATTGTCGAAAGTAAAGACATTGGTACCCAGACCCCGTGAACAGACTGTGAATAGTTGTTAACACTATGTTCATGGGGTCTAGTACATCCTTTTTTGATGATCATCCGCAGGCATTTGCGTCATGTGCGGCCTTGATCTGCTCATCCGAGTAGCCAAGAATGTCCCTGAGCACCTTATCAGTGTCCTCACCGAGAAGCGGAGCAGCCTTCCGGATGCCATCCTCAACACCCTGGATCTTGATCGGACAGCCCGGAAGTCTTACTTCCTCCTTGATGCCCGGATCATAAACATCCCAGAGCATGTTTCTGGACTTAATAAGTTCAGACTCTGAGATCTGCTTAATATTGTTGATAGGGCCTACCGGTATACCGTTCTCGTAAAGGATCTTATCGATCTCGTCAACGGTGAGCTTCATGCTCCACTCCTCTACTATAACCTCGAGAGCCTTAAAGTTCTTGCAGCGGTCATCGTTATACTTGAAACGCGGATCTTCGATATACTGAGGTGTATTCATGATACCGCAGAGAATGCCCCACATCTTGTCTGTGCCGCAGCCCATAGCGAAATCTCCGTCCTTTGCATGGAAGGTAGCAAAAGGCGCTATAGCCGGGTCAACGTTTCCGTTTCTTTTAGGAACAACTCCGCCGATAGTATATGCTACCACAAAGTTCTCCATTACCGAGAACAGAGTATCTACCATAGCTACATCAAGTCTGCAGCCTTCGCCTGTCCTCTCTCTCTGATAAAGCGCCATAAGGATACCGAGGCAAAGATATGCGCCCGAGTAGTTGTCACCGATAGAAGGTCCGATCTTGACGCCGGGCTGATCCGGGAAGCCTGTTACATCGATCATGCCGGACATAGCCTGTGCGATTATATCATAGGCAGGTCTGTCTGAAAGCGGTCCTGTGATACCAAAGCCTGAGATCGATCCGTAGATGATGCGGGGATTGATCTTCTTAAGCTCTTCATATGGGAAGCCAAGCTTGGCAAAAGTTCCTACCTTAAAATTCTCGCAAATAACATCTGACTTGGCGATAAGCTCGCGAAGCATCTGCTTGCCCTCTTCAGTCTTAAGATTAAGGACCATACCCTTTTTGTTGCGGTTTACATAAGCATAATAACCGCTGTAGCCGTTTTTAATCGGTCCCCAGCCTCTTGTCTGATCACCCATAGGTGCTTCGATCTTAATGACCTCAGCTCCCATATCAGCGAGCTGCATTGTGCAGAACGGTCCGCTGTATGCCTGAGTAAGGTCAAGCACGCGAACCCCCTCTAAAGGTCTTCCCATAGCAATTACCTCTCCCTTAATTCACTTACTTATTGTTTATCAACGCATCTCCAAGGAGTTCGAAAAGCTCGAAGAACTTCACGCTTTCCGACTCCTTGGGGGTTATGAGACTGGTGATGGGCGGGATGAGGATCCATGTGGTGGAGCCGATCATACTTTCACAGCTTACTACAAAGGAACCCGTGATTCCGTAATGAGTTATCTCGAGATCTACTATATCCAGAGCCTTGACTCTGTCCATGATAAGGGGGTTGCTCAGTCTCTTGATATACTCATCCTTTTTTACCACATCACTGTCATTCCAGCTTTTGCAGACCCATGACGGCTTTCCCTTCATCTTAAAGGCAAGTTCAAAGACACAGCTGCCGGTCTCCTCGTATTTATCGTTCGGCAGGAACTCACTGATCATCTGCAGATTATAGTTTACCGACATAAATCGATTTTCCCAGTTATATACGAGCTTCAGATTATTAAAATACTGAAAGCCCTTAAAGCTCATGCTGCGCGTAAGTGTACTCTTCTCTATGGAAGTGCAGCACTCACCTGCATGCTTCTTTATCTCCCCGGCAAGTACGTCCAGCTTATTCTCGACCTTTCTTGTCACAAAGCTGTTTCTTGCCTTAGCTGCATTTCTGTTCTTTTCCTTCTGAAGCATTCCCATGCCAAGCCTGCTTTCCACAAGCTGCCGTCGCATTCACTACGGCAGCATTTTTCCGATTTTATTTCTCGTTTTTTATTATTAGCTTTTATTTATCCGGTTTTGAAACTCACACTTTTAACAGGAGATCAAAGTGCGTTTCTCTTCTTAAGCCACTCTTCTACTGCCTCGTCCCAAACAGGAAGATACTCTGTTCTGTCACGGATCATCTTTACAGCAGACTCAAGATCTGAAACCTCGTTGATGGGTCTGTTGTGTGTCTTGTTCCAAACTACGATGTAGATTGCAACGATAATAAGCCATCCGAGTGTGATAAGGATGTAATCACTGATCGTGTAGATAGCATAGACAGAACCGATGATGCCGATTGCAAATACCAAAGGAGCTGCAGGTACCTTGAACAGTCTCGGGAAGTCAGGATACTTCTTGCGGAGGACAAGAACATCCAGCATTGCAAGGATATAGCAGCCAAGCCAAGCTACGCAGACAATGTTGATGAACATGTTCATGATCTCAGCTGTTCCGCCCTGGAAGCAGATATAGATGGTGCAGATGAACATAAGGATGAAGCACCCTACTGTTCCGTATACAGGGATCCTGTACTTAGGATGAATATAACCGAACTGCTCCGGAAGCTGTCCCTGTCTTGCAAGTCCGTAGAACATACGCGGAAGTGCTGCAAGCTGTGAGTTAGCTGTTGTGAAGGATGCAAGTATGGTGATGATACTCATTACGCCTGCACCGATCACGCCCATCGATCCTCTTGCGCCGTCGATATGTGATACGCCTGAGGTAACGAGTACTTCGAGGTCTGTATACTTAAGAGCCGCGTAAGAGAAATGATGTCGATCACATAAATAGAAATGAGTGCTGCAAAGAGTGCTCTCGGGATAACCTTATAAGGCTCCTTTGTTTCCTCTGCCATCGGGCAGCAGTTCTCAAATCCTATGTACCACCAGATCGATGATCCGACTGCTCCGAATACTGCTGCATAGCCCTCTGCCGGAAGATGCGGATTTGCAATAGGTGTGCAGCCAAGAGCTGCCTCACCTACGCCTGCAAGACCGAGTACAGCAATAACTGCATATGCGATCATCATGCCGATGGGAAGTGCTCCCGCAAACTTTCCGTAGATACCTACGTCGAAGATATTAATAAGCAGGCAGGCTACGAGGAATACAAGACTGGTGATAAGAGCCGGGATGCCTGTGACCTCCTGGACTGAGTATCCGCTCATTGCCATCTGCGTACTGCCGTCGGCAGCCGCAAGCAAAACATAGGTGCCAAGTACCGCAAGCGTTCCCCAGAAACGTCCGAGTGCGGGATTGGTATAGTCCGAGATCATACCTCCGCCCGGAAGCATAGCACTGAGCTCTGAGAATGCGAGTGCCGCGCTGAGAATCGGAATAAGTCCGATAAGGGAAGTAAGCCAAACACCATAGCTTGCCTGACCTGCAACCTGAGTAACTGAGAACATTGCTGTTCCTGATACTACAAGGCCCATTGCTGCGCCGTATGTAGCATTAAATCCGAGGACTCGTTTTAACTTAGCGCTTTTTTCTTCCATGATTTTCCTCCTTAAAAAACATTGTTTTTATTATCAGAGAAGCTCTATGCTTTCGAGGATTTCCTTTACGACCTTGACCTTAGGGTCCTCCGCAGCGTCATCAAGTATCCGTACTCTGGACTTAAGGACCTCCTTTTTCTGCACAGCGGCGATATTTAATCTCTCGATAAGCTTCGCCTTTGCTGCCTCATCGGTCTTCCCTTCATCAAGTGCCTTCAAAAGTGCCTCCCCCGAACTGATGAGCTCTGAGTCCGGTACGGATGAACCTGAACCGCAGAAAAAGTAGCTGTCCATAGCAAGCTTCTCTCCTTCCACGATCTCCCTTAATTTTCTGATCAATTCCTCTCTCATAGTTTCTCTCCGAAATCTTTTTGTCAGCTTTATCTAAGCCGCTTACTTGCCGTAGTACATCCTGAGGACTGCCCTGCCTAGGATGTGCCCCTCCATCTGACTGCGCAGGTCTGCGTAATAGAAGCCCTGCTTTAAGTTAGGCACGATGTCGAGCGCAAATAATACGAGCTCATAGGTATGGCGTCTTCCGGGTGCAGGTCCACCGTAGCCTATCCTTGCCTCCTCCGGAAGCTCCTCATACGGTCCGTAGGGAAGCGACCAGCTGTTGTGTCCCTGGATGATCGAGGGGTCCTTTGCTCCGTTTTCGGGAAGTTCCGTCACATCTGCTCCTATGCCGGCTGCTACCCAGTGGATCCAGATAACGCCCTCATCTTCGGCATTGTCATAATCCATGTACTCTACAGCGTAGGATACTGTGCCCTCCGGGGCTCCCGACCACTCAAACGGGAATGAAACCGTCGGAATGCCGTTTACTATATTGCTCTGATCCGGTGCGTCTATGCCGTACTTTATATCCAGATATCCATCCTTTATCGCGGGACTTGATAATTTGAACATTTTTTTCTCCTTAGTCTGCAAAAAGCTTCTCAGGATCCGGAAGCTCTACATCGAGCGGATATACTGCATGTGAAACATTGATCATGTGGATATAGTCAACATTTCCTGCGAGAATGTTATTGCCCCATGAGCCGCAGCCCTCTGATACTGCCGGAGAAAGACTGTTGGTCTTTGGTCCCCATGCATCAGGCGTAGGCTGGTTGATGAGCACGCGCGCTACAGGAATACGCTCTGCGTAGTACTTGATATGAGCTTCGTCATTGGAATAAATGCCTGCTGTGTGTCCGATTCCGCCTGACTCTACCATGTTGTCGATAGCCATCTGAACAGCGTTCTCGAAGGTGTCATAGCCTGTGATAGAAACTACAGGTCCGAGTATCTCCTCATTTAAAGGATCTGCTGCACCGACCTCCTCGACCTTAAGTGCGATTACCTTGGTGTCTGCAGGAATATCGAAGCCTGCTGCCTTTGCGATAACAGGCGCGTCCTTGCCGACAAGTGTCGGGTTCGGCTTTCCTGTCTCGAGGAAGAGAACATCTCTGAACTTAGCTACGTCTGCCGGATCCTCATAAACCACCATGCCCACGCTCTTAAATGCGTCGATAACATCCCTCTCCTGCTCCTCAGGATAAAGGAAGAGGTTCTGTCCGTCGCAGAGGATGCCATTGTCTGAGCCTACTGCCACGAGTGAT
Organism: Eubacteriales bacterium; assembly: GCA_030531385.1. Classification (GTDB taxonomy): domain Bacteria; phylum Bacillota; class Clostridia; order Lachnospirales; family Lachnospiraceae; genus Avilachnospira. The sequence goes on along the minus strand of JAUNNP010000007.1, from coordinate 20,848 downwards.
TTCTCCGCACAGTCCTTAAGATCATAGCCTCTGTCAAGGATGACCGGAGGATTGCCCGGGCCTACGCCGTAAGCAGGTGTTCCGCTTCCGTAAGCTGCCTTTGTAAGTCCAAAGCTTCCTGTTGCAAGTACAAGATCCGCTTTACTCATAAGCTCCTGAGAATGCGGAATGGTCGGTTCCTCAACGATCTGGAGAAGGTCTGCCGGTGCTCCGCATTTGGCGATCGCATCGCGGATAAGCTCTACTGTGTGTGTTGAGCTCTGCTTTGCTCTCGGTGCCGGGCAGATGATGGTGGCATTTTTACCCTTCATAGCATGCATGAAATTGCCAAGTGGTGTAACGTTCGGGTTTGTTGCAGGCGTGATAGCCGCAATGACGCCGATAGGATGCGCAATCTCGATAGTGCCTGTCGCCTTGTCCTCGCCTATGATGCCTACTGATTTCTTGTCCTTAAGATAATCCCAGAAGGTTGCCGGAGTGTCAGTATTCTTGCAGATCTTATCCTCATAAGAACCAAGCCCCGTCTCATCCACTGCCTCCCTCGCAAGCTCTGCGGCGTGCTTATAAATCACCTTTGCCGCCTCATAAACAAGCTTGTCGACCTGTGCCTGATCGTAATCCGCGATTGCGTCAACTGCCGCTCTTGCTTTTACGATCATCTCATCAATTGTGAGTGCCATAGATTACTCCTTTTCCGCTTTCATCATGGAAAGCATCTTTATTTATAAAAAAATTTAGGGTATCCTTATTTCATGATGCGGCTGCGCTGCCGCCATATTTAAGAGTCTGAAAACACCGGAGGTTTCAATGTCGATCAGCAAGTACAAAGCATTTTTAAAGGTCGCCGAGCTCGGGAGTCTTACAAAGGCCGCCGATGCTCTGGGGTACTCACAGCCCAACATAAGTCATATGATAAAAACTCTGGAGGATGAATTCGGCTTTGCTCTGTTCTTCAGAAGGAAGGACAAATGTACTCTTACTAAAAATGCCGAATCGATTCTCTACTACTGCATGCAGATCGTTAAGAATGATGAGGAGCTGCATGCAAATATCCGCGGTATACACGGAATGCTCACCGGCAGCATTCGCATAGGCGCGACCAACAGTACCATGATAGACTTCGTTCCGAAGGCAATCTACTGCTTCGCCTCTCAGTATACGGGCATTGAGCTCCTGCCGAGCGAAATGGAGGCGGAGGCTATCATAAACGATCTCCGGCTCGGAAAGATCGATATCGGCTTTCTTGACGAGGACTCTGTACCCGGCGAACTTAAGAGCAATTTCATACCTCTTTTTAAGGATCCTATCTGTCTTCTGATACCTCAGGGACATCCGCTCGCCGGCTATGAAAGAGTTCCTATGGAGATGCTTGGGGCTTATGATTTCATCTTGCCCACTATCCCGAGCAGCAATGAAACAAGCGCATATGCCGACCTGCTTTCGGGTATTGATTTGAATGTAAAATATAAATCCGCCAGCGATCTGGCTATTTTCGGAATGGTTGAAAACAATCTGGGAATTTCCATAACCTCGAAGGAGCTTTCCAAATATCTGCGCTGTAAGGTTGAATCAAGGGAATTTGAAGATGCTATTTTCAGGACCCAGGGCGCACTGATAATTTCTTTGAATCATGCTACCCCGGCAGTTAAAGAATTTATAAATATATCAAAGACAGTTGAGATAGAATGATTACTTAAGATTACATTCCTCTTTGAACTATGTGATAATTTTATCAAATGTATTATCAAAAATAAAGTTTATATATTGAATGTGATGTATTCGAAATATTTATGATGTCAGAAAAAAACCGGCAGATTTGCGAAAATTGTATAATCGCAAATCTGCCTTTTTTATAAGGATCGGGAGACTGCAGGATCAAAAGTCGGGCTTAATGCCTTCTTTAATATCTATGGTATAGGTTATATCAAGCTCATTTGCCCATTTGATATACTGCTCTACCTGCTCATCACTAAGCATATCCGACGAAATAAGGCCCCTCTGGTCTATCATATCATTGACAAGCAATCTGGTATACAGAAATGCCCCCTGTCCGGTCAGATACATTTCACCTGTCATTTTTGCCTTATTGTACGAATCGACCAGTCCCGGGGCAAACAGGTGCAGATCGACCATGACATCCCTGCCGTCCTTCTTTCCGTAGGCTTCAACTACAAATGCTCCTGTATCGGAAACGAGGCCTTCGTCAATGATCTCCTTAATAACTTCAGGATCCTTAGGTGCCATCGGGACATGCTTCAGCACGAGTTCATGCGGCACCACCTTTACTCCGTCAATTTCCTCCTCTTCCCATGAGAGAAGACCGGCACGATACAGCGGTTCAGAGAACTTTATTCCCACTCCGCCATACTTAAAGTATGCATTTTTACAGCCTTTAAAATATTTCTCATTATTAAAGCCTACATAAACAGGTTCATCATGTGCATGCTCTACAAGTACTACTTCTTCATTTTCCATTTCAGGCCAGCTGCGGTATATAGGACGGCTGAACGGCTTTGTACGAATGATTTCACCATTCTCCCATGCAAATGCATCCTCCTGCATATCGGCAAGAGCAACATCCTTTGACCACCAGAATGGAAGAAAGCGTTTTGCTTCGACTCCCTCGTAAACCATCATACCTATTGTGTCACACTCATCGAGCTCATTTACAGCTTTTCTTGCCATAACGCACATTACTCCGGGAGCCGATCCTGTTCCTATTATGGCAACAGCATTATTTTCGGCAAACCTGCTGCCATAGGTCGTGTACATACACTTTATTCCCTCGATCCACCTGTCATATTCATCTACATCCATAACCTCGGTAATGTTTTCACAGGCAGAAAGATCCTGGTAGCTGCAGCCGAGCTCGATTGCAGCCTTAAGCATATTTACGCCGAAATCCAGCGGCATAACATTTACTATCAGTTCACAGCCCTCCGCTGCTGCCACGATTTCATCAACATGGGCAGCATTTACCTGCCTGGGCGTGCCTTTGGTCATGAGACGGCATACCGCCTTAGCTGCCTCAAAATTATAATCCGCGCATATGATTTCTTCTATGCACTGCTCTTCATCCAGCTTGCGGCAGATGGTCGATCCCTGAGCTCCGCATCCGCATACCATTACTTTTTTCATGATTTTCTCCTCGTATAATAAGTTTATAGGTTGCTTATCACGATCGGATGAGTGAATATGTAACACACCTGCTGCGCCTTTAGGCTTGCAGCTGTTAACATATTCATCTCTCCTCTTTATTATGTGTCAATTTCAGGTTTTACTTACTGCGATACTTTCCGGCAAGCGGTACATCGCCATGTATCTCACATATACGTTCATCCATGAGCTGATCTCTGCGCGGCTTAAGCTCGGCAAGCTTTGGACCCTCTGTCTTCTTTCCTATAAACATGACGATGATTCCCAGAAGAATGCAGACAATTCCGATCGCAGAGCATATGCTGAGCATGCCCTCGAAGCTGCTGAATATGCCTTCCTCATACTCCTCAAGATAATATTCGGCTCCCCATTCTGCCTCATAGAGGGCTATAAAGACTCTTCCTGCCAGTGCAATGATACCTGTGGCAAGAATATAACTGCCTATTGCAGTAATATCGCCGAGACCAAGATGCGTTTTTTCATTAAGCGGATATAACTCTGGGTCATCAAGATACTGCCCCTTATACATGATCTTAAATATAATATAGAAGATCAATCCGCCGAGAAGCATTACAAAACCCGCAATAAAATAATCCAGACCATTTGAGAAAATAGCAAAGGTGCTGATTGCAAATACTAACAACGGTGAAATTATCAGACCGAGTCTGCCGCCTATCATCACAGTAAGGCCCATCTTTTTTCTTTCCTCTGCGGGATATCTGTCACGCAGCTTCCATACAGCCGCAACCAATGCCAGATACAGGAACAGCTGTATAGGCGTTGTAGCCATAACAAGAGTTACAAAATCAAAGCGGCAGGTTATTATTGTAAATATTCCAAGCAGAATAATGGATATCGTAGGAATTCCCCGCTTATCCAGTTTACTCATGAATTTAGGGAAGCAATTGTCATCTGCCATTACAAAAAACGCTCTGGAACCATGCGCAATATAAGAACTGAAGATGGAGCAGTTTGCAAGAACTGCAATGATTACAAATGCAACGCCTGCCCAGTTGCCCACATACTGAATAAGCACGTCTACATAGCCGACTGCCTCTCCGCCTGTTTCAGTAGACCAGGCATCCCATGATCCAAGTGCGGCAATTGCGGCAAGTGTCGGCAGTATATAGCTTAGGGCAATTATAGGAGTTGAAATACGGGTCGCCTTTGGTATGAGCTGAGGATCATCGACCTCCTCCGCCATATTTGACATGCATTCATAACCCAGATACATCCATATAATAATAGCGATTCCGTCGCCTATTGAACCGGCAAGACCTGCATCAGGATTGAAGATCGGACTTATCGGATTATAGTTCCAGTTCATAAAGCCCACGACTGTAACGGCACCGAATGCTGCAAGTACAAGGACCATTAACACAGTTTCCAGCTTTTCAAGCCAGTCAAGTCCCATGATGTTTATCACAGAGAAAATTACCACGACAGCAATTTTGACCGCATATTCCATCCCTGTCGACATATCGAAGAATTCCGACGCATAGCCTACAACAAGCGCAACATACTGTGCCTGACAAAGCCAGGTAGTGAGCGCGCCCCAGAGTCCTACCTGCCAGCCCCAGAACTCACCGAAGGATTCTCTGGCCCATGAATATGCTCCGCCTTCGGTCGGATACAGTGAACCAAGCTCACTTATCATTTCACCGAGCGGCAGACACCAGATGAACGGAAACAGTACGAGCATCGCAAGTGTGACTCCCGGTCCACTGGCGGCTATAGCTTCCTCAATACCAAAAGCGCCGGCAGCTATAAAGGAAAAAATCAAAGCAACTACACCCAGAAGGGAAAGCTTTTCTTTCTTTAATCCGGCAGTGTTTTTTTCCGACATATTACCCTCCTTTTCAGTAAAAAAATTTGCTTCGGTACACAGCTTTTGACTGCTGATCTTACCGATATTTTACTCAGAATTTCTTTAAATTAGTATTACCCGAACGGGTACTTTGCAGGTTTTCCAGGCATACTCTTTGGGAATTTTATGATCAGCTGTCCTCCTTCAGCCGGACAGAGTTCACAAAATGGATAAGCTCCATGCGGCTGCTGACATCAAATTTCTCATAAATATTGCGCACATGCTTCTTTACTGTATTTATTGAAATAACTAACTCGTTGGCTATCATGGGATTTGAAAAGCCATCATACAGATAAATCAGTACTTCGTGCTCACGCTCGGTCAGACCATGCAGCTCGGAGATCCTTTCGAGCTTTCTGTTTCTGATTGCTTCAGACAGCATCACATTTGCCTCTGTCGGAACTACATCCGCGATGGCAGCATTGGCATACAAATGTTCCTTTGAGACACCTTTCAGAGCATGCGCATCTTCAGTATCTGCCATATTTATGAGAACAGCTCCATCACTGGTATCAGATTTTTCCGACGGCTCCCGGTCAGCCGGTGGCTTTATATATAACGGACTGAAGTCTTCCCTGAAAATGTAACTAAATGTAACAAAGCTCATAACAAAGGCAATGAGTGCAGTAATGTCAATGACATTCATTTCCCATTCAGAAATGCCAAATAAGCCAAGTGAAAGCGGTATATCCATCCTGATTTCCCAAAGCTCAAGTATAATCATAAGCCCGGTATATACCATAACGTAATTACGCCTATTGGCATACGTTATTTTTTTTAATGAGAGATAAGCACTGGCCAAAAGAATACTGATACACATTACGCAGCAGATAGATAGAAAAATAGTCCATATTTCAGAAACTGCACGGTCAGCTATACGATAGTAGTCGTCCATATAAAGCGAAGTTACTATCGTAGATACTGCGAATCTAAATGCCGGAAACACGGCAGCATAGATTCGCGCTTTATTTTTTGGGATTCCCGCATATTTATATTCTATCCTCAGCCATTGATAAAGAAGAAGTCCGAAAAGTGAATAATCGAATATACGTACCGGTGTTCGGATATCGTAAATATAAAGCACGCTTTCACGAAAGAAAAACCAGAAATAAAGCGAACCCAGTGCAAATACAGTCATTTCAAGGTTCCTAAGAAGGACAAATATAGGATTTCTTCTCTCGTCTCTTCTGACAAGTACCATCAAAATAAGAAACAGGCACAATACTGACAGTAACAGAGCCAGCAGATATCCGAGAAACATTATACTTTTGTACATTACATGATTTCCTGACCTTTCCGCATTTAGAATTTGCAAATCGCATTTGGTGCATTTGGTGACGGCACACTAAAACAAGCTTCTCAAAAGCCTCTTTTTTCATCAGTTCGGTCTGACAATATCCGAAATACAGCATCCGAAACCTCAGGATTTTGCAGCACAATTATACCGATTTCTTCACTCGCTGAGGAAAGACCGTGAAAGAGGCATCGGACAGGCGAGTCCTGCGAATCCCCCATCGGTCTTGCGCGCAGATAACCCTTATCGTCGTAATAATAGGTTTCATCAATAAGCATCAGGACTTTCCTGTATTCATGACCTGTGGCACGGCGATGCTCAATGATGGTTTTATCATCAGCGGGCAGCATATTTTCATTTTCCCCCGGTCCGTCTATCAGCACAAAGCCCTCGGACAGATAATATCCGACCAGGGTCATAAGCTCCTCGTGGTCCGATGCAATAGAAACCGAAACATGCGCATACATATTTTCCGCCGCATGTCCCGGATAATGCATAAGCCTGTGAATAAAAGAAGAAAGCTCCTGGTTTACACGGATCCTGTTCGTCAGACTGTACCGGATGCAATCCGCAAGACCTTCAATAAGCCCCGCTCCGTCCCCGTGGCACTCTTCGGGAGAAATAATGTCCTCGCAGCTATAGGCAATCACCATCGGGATATCATGTGTTTTCGCAAAGTCCAGCACCTGTGTAAGGACATCCTCGCGGATACAGTGTCCGTCATCGATACAAATTGCGGAAAGGTCTTCTGCAAGAGCAAGCGGAAGCACCGTGCATTGTTCCGGGTCAGCATTATCTTTATAAGGCCCATTTCCGGGTAGAAAATCAATTCTTTTTAAGCGGCGGTCAAGCTCGCCAAGCTCTTTTCTCCAGGGTCCGCAATAAATCATGCAGACACGCTTTCTTACTGAAAGGCGTAATGCGATATCATATAACAGGCCTGTCTTTCCGGTACCCGGAAGACCGGCAAAGCTCTGCAGGCAGAACCCGCCTTTTTTGATTTCGGCCAATATTTTACTCCGGATATCCCGCTGCTGTAATGTCAGGATATATTTATGCTTCAGAAACTTCCCCGGCGCCGTAAGAGGGGAAATCAGGTATTTATCCTCCCCTGTCAGATCTTCGATCGCATCAGAATATACTTTTGTCTGGTCAAGAAGCAATTCAGCCAGTTTTTCCCATTCTCCCGGGACCAGATTCCCATTATTTGATAACCGCAGCAGCCTTCCGGAACCGCTGATATAGGTATATGAAACAATACTGCGGTCAAGAACGTTAAGATAATACCTGTTCAATTCCAGCTGCCGCCTGATCTGCGCGTCCGGCACATCCTCGCTTTTCAGCTCGATATTGATGACACTCTCGCTTCCAATGCGAAGAAGATCAAATTCCTTGCCCAGCTTGGGCATCTGAAAGGAATAAAAGAAGCATAGATTTCGCGTTTTTGGGGAAACCTCTGCCAGCTTGTCTGTGAATTTTCTCAGGTCTTCTATCTCCCAGTTTTTGATTTTTATGCGATGCTTTCTCTGTGACATATGTGCTTCCATGATGGAAAGCTGTTCGTCGTCATATAATCTGGTCAAAGAAAAAATATTGATAGGTCTCATTGTCGGGGAGCTCCTTAAATCGGGGATATTGGTGTCAGACCCCCATGAATGTTTTGATTTTACATCTTTAGGATAGTGTTCCACAACCCTTCGGAAGTGAAGTTAACCGCGCGATATCCTGGAAGAACAAGGGCAATATTGACAGGCAAAAAAGTTAACCGGAAGCAACTTTTTACCAAATCCGAACATTCAGCCCTCCTCCCGGCTGCTCCCATCCCTGTAATCGATCACGATCCCGGGCTGAACATTATAGCAGTAAGTGCAGAAACAGATCCCCTTTCCCTTATCCTCCACCGAATAAGCCTCCAGCAGCACCCCGTCCGCGACAAGGTTCCCGCCCGGTCCTCATCAGTCTCAAGAATGAGCCTCGGAAGCCTTGCGGGCCTGTCATTTTCATCCAATCCGACAAGAGTAAGAAAGGCGCGGTTTATCAGTTCCTTTTCTCCATCAATATGCTGGACATAGGTCTCCACCTTTATCTCCATCGAGCAGTTTCCGACATGTGTGGGTTTGCCTGTGATCACTATGGTGTCCTTAAGATACGCTCCTCTCAGGAACTTAAGATTATCGACAGACCCGGTAGTAACAGCCATCTGCGCATGCTTTCTTGCCACTACCACGGCGACCTCATCGATCCAGGAAAGTTCATCCCTGGGCTTGATTGAGTTATACTCCCCTTTTGTCCCATTACGCACATTGGTGCCTTTGACACATGTTATTGAAGAAGCCTGCCATATGTGTCGTCGCGCTGCTCACTAAAGTAATGCAGCACACCGTCTGGTGTCGTGAAAGCTCCTGTGACCACGTGGCCGAAGGTGCCGTCATGATCATCGCTTAGATAATAGAGATTGCCGGAATCATCTTTAAACCAGCCGTAAAGCATGCTGCCGACCGGTCCGATGCGATACCGGTATCCATCGCTGTCTACCCATCTGTCCTTCACAAAGCTGCCGCCTTCAATGTACCGCCAGTCATTTTCATCTCCTACCCAGCAATCATTTTTTCTTTCTTCGCTGTAATCCGCACCTGCGATGATCGTAGCAACCGAAAATGCTATGCTTGAATCGTCCGATCCGTCGCTGTCATTGTTGCCGTCGCTTTTGCCGTTGCCCTCACTGTTACTGCTGCTTCCGGTGCCGGACGCTGCAGCCCCCGCAGCATCCGCCTCTGCACCATTCTCAGCCGGCATGCTGCCGGCCGACGGCGCATTTGTTCCGCGCACCTCGGACCAGGTGTCATACATGGTGAAATCATAATCCGATGGATCCAGATCGCCGAGCACCACCCAGTCACTCGGTGCGGTATACTCATTGGAGCCGGCATTTCCCATAGCTCTTATCGCGATACCCTTAATATACATGTCGTAATGATCCGGTTTATTTCCGGTATAGGCCTTGTTGTAGCTGCTTATGGTTATGGATGAACCGGTTGTTTTTCCGGTCTTGCCTTTCTCATCTCCTTTATGGTCAACATACTCGATAATATATTGAACGCTTGGCGCTCCGTTTTTAGTGAAACTGATTTTCGTGCTTTCAAGATCTTCATTTGTAAATTCCGGCTTCGGCCACTTATAGTAAGGATAGGCCTTTACGCTTATGTCTATCGCGGCGTCGTCAATTATCGTGGTCTTCACGATCGACAAAATATCTCCGCCTGCCGTGACCTTGAGGGCGTCAGCATTTGCAGGAAAAGAGTTGCCGTCGGCGGCGCTCAAACGGAGCACGTAGGTCTCCGGATCTTTGAAATTTTGCGACTCCGGGTCTGCGAGCCCGCAGCTCTCTATCGTATACTCCTCGGAATCCGTGTAAAAGTCCGGTGCCACGGCGGCTCCGTTCACCATCTCGGCGGTATCGTCCGGACCGCAGCTGATCTTTACCTCGGTGATGACCGCGGCAAATGAAATCGTCGCGAATGCCGCTGTCAGCACGGCAGTCGATATAATGCCCGTCAGCAGTTTTTTCATTCAATCCTCCTTTACCTTTTTACTTCTTCAGACTATCAGCCCCCATAAATTTATTGTACCTGTCACCGGTAGTTCTTGGTGTCGAGGCCGTGTGAAGACAACCAGGCGTCAGCATTGGCAGTGCGCCGATTGTTGTTATCTGCAAGGTTGAATATGTTCATTGTGTTTTTCTCCTCTCCGGTACCCGCCCTGCGGTGGATGTGATGCGGATATTATCCTGATTTTACATCTTTAGGATAGTGTTCCACAACCCTAATGTTTCCTTATCCTTCATCGCCCTTTTTATCCTGCATCCAACTGCAATGATCGCATCCAGGGAATAGAAAAACTTATTGACGAGCTGCAGTTCGGACTGTTTACATCTCCTGCATTTTGGGCTATGATATCTGCAGCAACAAGAAAGGAGATAGTTGCCGAATGGATAATTCAATAGTTAATAAATGGTATGATATGCCGGTATCTGTTCAGATTTCCAACATCGGAAGTGAAGTTAACCGCGCGATATCCTGGAAGAACAAGGGCAATATTGACAGGCAAAAAAGTTTCTGTGACAAAGCGATCTCGTTTTTGGAATTATCCATTTCGGATCCCAAAAACAAACACCGCATGGGTGAATTCACCTCCTGCATTGAAGAGCTGGCAGACTATTTTAAAGGCGAAAACGTCTATCAAACAACGGACGAAGTACTGATAAAATATTACGACGCATTCCTGTATAAGCTTTGACCATTAACCGGAAGCAACTTTTTACCAAATCCGAACATTCAGCCCTCCTCCCGGCTGCTCCCATCCCTGTAATCGATCACGATCCCGGGCTGAACATTATAGCAGTAAACGCAGAAACAGATTCCCTTTCCCTTATCCTCCACCGAATAAGCCTCCAGCATCACCCCGTCCGCGACAAGGTTCCCGCCCGTAAAGACCGGCGTGCTCCGGTAAAGCACGTGGTTATGCGAGTACTCAACATAATCCGCCACCATCACCTCATACGGCAGCATCCCCTCGACATTGAGATACCTCGTGCCCGTGATGAGGTTCCGCTCATTGGCATTCTCCCCTGCAAGACAGAACGCGATGAGATGACACCTGTTGTAAAGATACCTGTCCCCGATCACTCCTAAGTACTTTACGTTGTGCCAGCCCGACGGGCGCACGGATCCAAGCTCCTCACGGCCTCCTTCAGGCATCAGCTCGGGACTTATGTTCGCAAAGGCCGGCCCGCAGCGCCCGAGCGCGTCAAGCTCGCTGTAGGTCTCGAAGCTCTCAGTGGTAAGGTCCGCCTCCGTGAAGAAAGGGACATTGCCATTTATCTCTACGCTTGCCCTCCCGTCATATGCCGGTGCTGCAAATGCTGACCCTCCCGAGCTTCCCGCATTTGCCAAAAGTTCCCGGCTGCGGCAGGCACTAAAAGAAATCGCCCCAAGGATCAGGGCAATCGTTGCGGCTGTAATGAATTTTCTAAAGACAGAGCGTTTCATAATTTGTATATAATGATGTCGGGGTCAAAAATAAGATTGAAGGAGCGTATATCGTATGATCTATGGAAATGTCTACACCGCTGAAACACAGGCAGCATTTTCCCCGGCACTGCTTAGGGCAATCGAGTGGTGCAGGAGTACTGATGTTTCTGAGATGCATGAAAGCAAATTTTTCCCGGAGGGTGAAAGCTTTCAGGTAATAATCTGTGAACGTATCACGGGAGACAAGACGGAGAAGCCGGCAGAGGTTCATCGCGCCTGTGTCGAGGTCCAGTACTGTGCGGAAGGCCGCCAGCTGATGGGCTACTATCCTGATACAGGAGTATACGAGATTTCGGAGGACCATCTGGATGAACCTCGTGATGTACGTTTTTATAAAAACTGCTCAGAAGCGCCTGAAGTCATGCTTCCTCTCTATCCCGGACAGTACTGCATTTTCTTCCCTGAAGATGTCCATCGTCCCTGGTGTACTGCCGGCGACGGTCCGGAGCCGATCAAGATGGTGGTGATCAAGGTGCCGGTGGATACGCTGTGATTTACATATTCATGGTGTCTGGAACCAATGGTAGTACTGTTCCTTGTGAACATGGAATTTGTATTTCAAAATTCCACAAAGATTCCTAATTCATTCCCAACAGACTCCAAACTCGTGATTTACTATATAGACACTCCAGCAAGGGGCAAAACAATAATCACGATAAACGAAAGGAGATATCCATCATGAAGAAAAAATTAGCAGTTATCGGTTCCACTCTGGCGGCAGTCCTCGTTGCAGGCACTATGGCAGTCCCAGCTTTTGCCGCATCCAATCCCGCTGATGATGCGGGCAGCTATAGCTACAACACCGGTCGCAGTTCCTATACTGCAGTTCAGGAAGAGTACGGCTACAGCGATTCCGACACTATCACGAACGAAGCGTACAGCTTCAACACCGGCAGGAAGAACGCTCAGAATCGCGGTTCTCTCTTCTCTGGTCTTGCCGAGGACATGACCAAGGAAGAAGCTGAAGCCTTCTTCGCTGAAAACGGTCTCGGTAAAGGTTCCGCCTATGTTGATGGTGCATATGACGAATCCGCCAAGATCAATTATGGTTACAACACAGGTTATGCACGTTATCAGCAGTGGCATTCCACCTTTGAGAACAACTAATTCCTAACAAAGCGCACCGTAACATCGATTCCCGCTATGGCTCGGACGGTTTTCCCGTCCGGGTCATTTTTTCTTCAGTAATATTCTGAATGTACTGCCAGCTCCAGACTTGCTTTCAACACTTGTCTCTGCACCGTGTATCGCAGCGATCTGCTTCACGATTGCAAGTCCCAGACCTGACACGCCTTTATGCCCTCGCTGTCTGGAAGTGTAATACTTCTCCCAGATGTGCGGCAGTTCCTCTTCTGCGATACCATCTCCGTAATCACAGACTTCCAAGCAAACATTGTTACCACCGACTAAGGAAACCGTCATCTTCTTGGATTCGCCGGTATGCCGTATCGCGTTATCCACTAGGTTGTAAACTATACGCTCCAGCAGTTCTTCATTCCCGGTAACGGTCAGTCCTTCTTCTATGCTGCGTTCGATCACACCACCTTCTTTTTCAAAAAGCGGCGTAAATCGGTCAAGAACTCTGTTCGTGACACGGCTCATGTTCACATCTGTAAAGACGCTCTTAAAATCATCCGATGCCAGTTGGGAATATTCCATGATTTCATTGACAAGTGACGTCAATCGGTCAGCCTCACGGACGATTACATCAAGATCGGCTTCACGCTTAGCGTCATCATTCCACGATACGTCACGAACCATCTCCGCATAGCCCTTGATCATGGTCAGCGGCGTCCGCAGGTCATGAGATACATTTGCCAGCAGTTCTTTCTGGTAAGTTCTTGCTTCTTGAAGCCTGATTGAGGAAACATGAAGTGTCTCATCCAGATTATCCAGCTCGCTGCAAAATCCCTTCTGAAACGTGTCTTTGTAATTTTCCTCGCCCAGCATTTTCGCCTGTTCGGATAGCTGTGAAATCGGGACAGAAAACTTTTTCGAGATATAATAAGCAATCGCAAAAGCAATCAGCAGCGAGAGGATCGTGACCCACAGAAGCTGTGTCCGAATAATAGATGCAGTCGCAAGGGCCGCTCCAAGCGTCACGCTGACATAGAGTATCGCATCATTTCCGTCAGCAGTCTGAATGCGTTTTCCGCAGATATATTTGCTGTCCGTCTTATAACTGGCAGTCCCATCTTCGGAAGATTGCAGCGTTTGAAGGAACTCTGCATATCCATCCGGCAGGTTTCGGTAAGCTCCGATCTGCCAGTTCATCTGTCCGTCCTTCCTGTAGGGATTGTTTTCGCCACCACCGTGTTCATCATCCTGATGATAGTATGATTTATAGGAATCGGAACTGTACAGAATGCTTCCGTTCTCATCCGTCACAAAAACAAGCAGTGAATCCTCATAGGCAAGATTATCAATTGTGTCCGTAAAGCTGTCATTTACGCCGTCTGCTGCCATCTGTTCCATTGCAGAAAATGTCCGTTTCTCCAGCATTCCGTTATAGAAGCTCTGGAGAAAGACGGTCTGCAGCAGCCACAGAAGAAAAAATATGATTGCCGTGAACAGAATGAAATAAAGCCACAGCTTTGTTCTGAAGGATTTTGTCTTACGCATCAAATTTATATCCTACCCCTCTGATGGTACGGATCATATCCCTGTATTTTCCCATCTTATTGCGAAGCAGCTTGATCTGCCAGTCCACTGTACGGTCTTCACCGAAATAGTCATATCCCCACACGACGCTGAGGATCTTATCCCTTGAAAGCACGATGCCTTTGTTCTGCGCCAGACAAAGCAGGATATCGTATTCCTTTGCAGTCAGCTCTACCTTTTCACCATCGACGAACAAGTCATGTCCCAGCGTGTCGATCTCGATTCCGTCAAATTTTAGAACAGCTGAAGATGGTTTTTCTGTATCAGCCGCTTTTGCGTGGCGCTTTATGATTACATTTACCCTTGCCATCAGTTCTTTCGGTGAAAAAGGCTTTGTCACATAATCATCCACACCGACTTCAAAGCCGAACAGCTTATCATATTCCGTGCCTCGCGCCGAAAGCATCAGCACCGGGATGTCCTTGTCCTCCCTGATTTTCCTGCAGGCGGCATAGCCGTCCATATCCGGCATCATAATATCCATGATAATGATATCGAAGTCTTCTTTCTGACAGATATCTACAGCCTCCGTCCCATCGGACACGCCTACTGTCTCATATCCATCATGCTCAGCATATCTGCGGATCATCTGGCAGATATCCGGCTCATCATCCACAACTAATATTCTGGGCATTATACAACCTCCCCACGATAGGATTTCCTTTATTGTACCTGTCACCGGTAGTATTGCTTAAATCAACTTGTCATACTTATCGCTTTTACCTTTGGCCTTTTCGACAGGATATTTCTCATTATTGCGTTTGATCTTCTCTTGTACTATCTCATCCAGATCAAGACCACACACATCCGCCATAAGCACACTGTAATTTACAACATCAGCAAGCTCTTCCCTGATCTTTTCCAGCTTGCCCTCTGCAGTTATATCTGCCCCGCTCCACTGAAAAACCTCCAGCAACTCTGCGGCCTCAAGGCAGAGCGATATAGCCAGGTCCTTGGGATTATGAAATTGCTTCCAGTCTCTGTCATCACGGAATTTTAAAATCTGATCAATAGTTTCCTGTGTCATATCAGTTCTCCACTTCCACATACTGACTCATGTACTCACGCAGCTCCTTATCGCACACATATAAATATGTTCCCTTTATTCCGCGTGTCATCAGCACATAATATATATTAGTTATATAACTTAATAACTCATCGTAAGTTGCTGTTCGTTTTCCGTTTTTATCAAAATAACACTCAGGACGCACGATAACCTTGTTTGTACTCTTATCATACCCGATGTCATTTCCAATAATAACAAACGCATAATTCAGATCATAGCCCTGTATAGAATGAATGCATCCAATCTCATCTATAGCCTCAGGAGTATGCACCCAGCCTTCCGTACAGTGATTCCACCTGCGTTCTATTCCCTGAATGCTGATATCCTTTTTTGTTCCATCCTTCTTGCTGATCCATGGCCAGGCATACCCTGCAACCATGCGTGACAGTCCCTCTGCCTCCTCTTTTTCATACATATCCTTTTTAAACTTTGAAAAATCCGTATAAAGCTTAAAGTCGTACTTATCAGAGGAATATTTATCCGTGCAGCTTCCTGCAAGCAGCTTCTTTACATGTTCAATATAGTCATTTCCGCCCATAACACGCATCTGTGTATCCAGCAAAAAATACTCTGTAAGCCGTCTATGGAGAGATTCTTTCGCCTTAATCTTCTTGTCAAATCTCTCAAAATCAATTCCGGATGGTCCAACTACCTGCATACTGTCATAGAAAAGAACCGCCTTCTCAGACTGCTTTAAAACCCAGTCCAGTTCGTCGGCCTCAGTCGTCAATCCAAGCTTCTCGCAATTTTTCTTGAAAGTCCCCATATATGAAATATTTTTATACTGATGGAGTCTGTGCGCCTCATCGACCACCAAAATATCGTACTTCTTTTTTATAACATCAGACGGAGATATGACCTGTGACGTAGATAATCCATAGATACTCTTGAATATAGACTTCATCGTCTTTCTGAGCGAAGTCTGCGGAACAACAAATCCTATTTCCTTTCCTGCAAATTCATCACTATCCGCCAGATATTTGAGCAGATAAACAGCAACAATAGTCTTTCCGCTTCCCGGCATGCCATTCACAACGACCTTGTTGACATCCGCTCTTTCCAATATGCTTAAAATGCTGTCTACCGCCTGTCTCTGGCAATCGTTCAGCTCCTTGTACGGTGAATACTTAAATAAATCCGAGTTTTCTATTTCCTCAAGCGAGTGCTTGACCAGCTTTTCTCTCTGCAGCTTTCTCCAAAGATCCGAAAACTTCTCATCATACTCCTGCTTCTGATAATACTGTTTGTCAGCAATTCCTTCATTCCTGTTGGTGACTTTAAACAGCTCATCCGCTGCTATATATTGGATCAGCTTGGACTCATAATCAAATGTAACAGACTGGTTGAACATCTTAGAATATATAAAATGAACCTTGTCGAAAATTTTCTTTTCCTCAGACGTCGAATGCTGAAGCATCCTGGTTTTTGCATGCGTGGACTCACCAACATAAGCCTGCTTTCCATTCTCGAGAATATAAAGCATTGGCCAGTTGTCCAGATACTGTTCATTGCTGTATTTATTATTTTTGAAGTCACCTTCAATAATTTTAAACATTATGGTCCTTTCATATGATGCAGACAAAATATTGTAATTTTATCCACACCTCCGGAGATTTGGTGACAGGCACAGCGAAAAACGCCAGGAATACTGCCGGTATGTCCCGCTTCAGGTTCCGGGCGCGTTTCTTCAGCTTATTCATCGCCATCAGAGCCTTCTTCGCTCATGAGCCGCTCCTTCAACTCCATAATCATTTTCTCGATCATCCTGGCGGTCTCAATAAATGTGGCATCTTCCTGCCCGGTCGGATCCGCCAGGCCCCAGTTATCATCAAAGCTCCTTCCGATAAACGGGCAGGCCACGCCGCAGCCCATAGAGATCGCGATATCCGGCTCCGGAATGTCTGAGAGCAGCTTTGAGTACTGATCTCTCATATCGATACCGTACAGATCCTTCATGATCCGCACCGCATCCTGATTAATCTGCGGCTTCGTCTCCGTTCCCGCCGAATAACTTTCAAATGTATCTGCCGCCAGGTGCTTGCCAAGCGCCTCTGCCATCTGGCTTCTGCAGGAATTATGCACGCAGATGAATGCTACCTTCTTCATGTTCATGGCACCTCCGTCTCCTCGGTCCAGTCCAATATCCCGCCGCACTCGATGATATTCGTAGATCCCATATCAGATTTGGTGACAGGCACAGTGAAAAAGCGATGTACTTTATAAAATATCTCTGAAATTTCAATAAATTCAACTTTATTGTACCTGTCACCGGTAGTACTACAGAATCGACCGGCTTATTCTCGGTTCACCCTTGGAAGATTCCAGTGATAGTGTGCTGCAAGCATCCTTATAGATATAACGACAGCTGCTCCGATAACCGTGGCAGGCAGTCTGTTCATCATTCGGATAAGGAATGCGCATGCCAATGCCCCCGCAATTGATGCGCAGGCGTAAACATGCTTTGTCAGTATATATGGCTTTTCCTGTGCCATGATATCACGCAGCAATCCACCTCCGACACCCGTTATCACTCCGACGAATGTCAGAAGAAACAGCTGGTTATAACCCGCATCAACAGCGGTATTGATACCTACGACTGTAAATATCCCGAGTCCGATCGCATCAAAAACCGTCATGACCTTATCGTAAATCACGAGCCGCTTTTCACCTGTCTTATCCCGTCCCTTGTAATTTGATATGAACAGTATAAGCGAAACAGCCATGGCAGTAGCTGTATATACGGGATTCTGGAACATCCCCGGAGGTGTTATCCCAAGTATCACATCCCTGGTCAGACCGCCTCCCACCGCAGTAATGACTCCCAGCACGCATACACCGAATACATCCATTCTTTTTCTGATTCCCAGCAATGCTCCGGATGATGCAAATGCTATCGTCCCTATGATCTCCATTATGAAAATGATATTACCGGTATGATCCATATCTGATATATATGCTCCTACAATTTATTACCTCTTTCGGCAATGCCGTCCGGCACTGACATATTTTATTATATCATCCTTACAGCATCATCGTTTCGGAGCTGCCGCTACATAGGGCTGCTGCATGACCGTTTCCTTGGCAGCGCACGGACCTTCCCGCCACATGTAGAACCAGCGGCCCAGAGGATAGGTGTAGTAGCCGTCCTGATAGTGGTCCGTCACATCGTAGGAATCAGCAAAGATCAGTACATCATCGTAAGCATTGTCCTTCCCTTCTGTGTCAATGCCAATGAGTACCTGCCAGTGACCTGACCAGTCGACCCAATCCACCATGATCGGAATTCCCGCATCGATCTTTTCTAACGCCCAGGCCTCAAATTCCTCCGGTTCTTCAAATACCTTCGTATAATCTGCATGGCTCTCCGTGTTCCAGCCCAGCCCTTCAAAGTACCTCGCCAGGAGATTTGGTGACAGGCACAGTGAAAAAGCGATGTACTTTATAAAATATCTCTGAAATTTCAATAAATTCAATTTTATTGTACCTGTCACCGGTCAACCCCGTATTTATATCATCCGATGCGAAAATCATACTCGATAAAGCAAAATTTATCAAATGGATATCACGCAAGTGCTATTGACACCATATATGACACCATTTATAATGTAGACAAAGGAGATGGCATGAGCAAATTTGATAAATTATTGGCAAAAATTAATTCCTTATCCAAGGATCTTCGTTTTGATGAACTAAGAAAAGTTCTCGAAGCGTATGGATATACCATGAATTCACCACATAGTGGAAGCAGTCATTATACATTTCGTAAGAATGGCTGTCAGCCTGTTACCATTCCTAAGCACGAACCCATTAAGAAGGTTTACGTGCAATTAGTTAAAGAAATCGTAGAACGCGAGGATAATGATGATGAAAACAATTGATTACTACATGAATCTTCCATACCGCTTAGAAATTATTCCGGATACTGAAGAAGGTGGATTTGTTGCCCGTTATCCTGACTTACCGGGTTGTATTACTTGTGCCGACACTATGGAAAAGCTCATTGTAAATGCCGCAGATGCAAAAAAAGCCTGGCTTGAGGCTGCCATCGAAAGTAATCTTGAAATTGCCGTACCTTCAACTCAATATGATATTTCTGAATATTCCGGTCAATTTAAACTTCGGCTTCCAAAGAGTCTCCACAAGTCACTTTCAGAACATTCGAAACAGGAAGGCGTCAGTATGAATCAGTACTGTGTCTACCTTTTATCAAAGAACGATGCGATTCATGTCATTTAATGAACTTTGACTTCAACAATGACTATCTTTGCTGACCCCACAACTTTATTGTACCTGTCACCGGTAGTACTCAATTGACGGGTCGTATGGCATATCCGGGATATTCACTTTTGATTTTCTGCCAAAGAGTCGCATTACATTCTCCAAACCTTCATGATCCCATATTTTCCGGCACAAGGCCCGAATCGTCTTCACCTTTTACCTGACCCTTTCTTTATCGTAGCGGCATACGCGCTGTTACATAGTCCGAGTATGGCTGAAAGTATAAACAATGTCTCCATGCCAAGCGTCTGCCATATCCATCCCCCAAACAGGGCGATAAGTATGGTTATCATATGATTTACAGAAATGCCGGTGGATATCGTGGCCCTCATCTCCTCCTGGTCATCCGAAATATCCTGAACATAAACACTTGATGCCATGGAGGCGAGCGAAATGACGGAATCAAGGACATAATTCACACAGCACACCATAAATGCGATATGCATCGGGAAGATGTGATGCGCAAAGCCATAGAAAAAGCATACGATTACAAGTATGAGCGTATCAGAGATCATGACTATCTTATAGCCGACCCTGTCTATGATCTTGCCTACGATGGGCGAGCAGATAAAGCAGGCAATTGCTGAAATGGCAAAAAGAAGACTGATGACCGTGGCATTTGCCCCGTAAAACAGTATCAGAACATAAGGCCCGAAGGTAAAGAACACCTGCTTCCTTGCCCCGTAGAACACTTCAAGCATATAGTACTTGCCGAATTTTCTCCTGAAATAAAAACGGCTCTTTGTCTTGTCTGTCTCTGAATCAGCACGGATGCCGAACGCAAACAGCATCGATATCAGGACCAGCACCGCAGAAATAAAGAAAAACGGCTTGAACGGCTGTACAGCTGCCCAGACTGTAAATGCTATAGCTATGATGATATATCCCGCCAGAGTTCCGATCTGATATGAGGCATTCTGGTACCCCAGTGCTTCCCCTCCGCGGCCCTCATGCGAGTATTCCAGTGCCATGGTACTGCGCATGCCAAGCTGGATATGTTCACCAAGCGAATAGATAAATATCGCGATTATGATGAGGACCTTATTGGCAGGGATGACTGACTGCATGGTCATTCCGGCAAGCATGATGACCGCGCCTATCTTGAACATGCGTTCAGCTGAAAATGTATAAAACACTGCCAGTAAAAAGACAAGCATAAGCCCCGGCAGCTCCCGGAAGAACTCCGTTATTCCGCGGTCAAGTTCTCCCATGCACGCCACCTGAGCCAAGTAATTATCCAGCATTCCCTTATATATCCCGTATCCGATGCCGCTAAGCACAAGGCTCATAAGGAACAATCTGAATGGTGAATCCTTTTTATATGCATTAGTCAGTCTGTTTAACATTTCTTCAACTCCCATGCCGACATACAATTTATTGTCTCTTTCGGCAATGCCGTCCGGCACTGACATATTTTATTATATCATCCTTACAGC
>JAUNNP010000006.1:15984-44243 GCA_030531385.1 Eubacteriales bacterium | reverse complement strand
AGTCTCTTTACTCTCTTATGGAAAAGCTTCCGTACGCCCTTGCCCCAGGCGGCCGCGTGGCCATACTTACCTTCCATTCCGGCGAGGACCGCATGGTAAAGAAGATGTTTAAAGAGTTCAAGAAACAGGGACTCTATGAGAGCATTTCCGAGGAAGTGATCCGCCCGTCCGAGGAGGAGTGCCGCCGGAACCCGCGCGCCCGCTCCGCAAAGCTCCGCTGGGCCATCCGGTCATCGAAACTAACATAATTCAATCTTTTCGATGCAGCCAACAAACAAAGGCAAAAATGTGGCCGTCGCTTTACGCAACGGCCACTTTAATTTTTCGATATTTAATTACCTGAGACTCATAAGGTAGTCCGTCTGCGGCATCGGATCAGCGAACTTCGCATCCTTTGCTGCAGCAAGCACTGTCTTAACAGGCTTCAGCACTCCGCCAAGCACCTCGCCGTCAGAAGCATTTCTGAAGATGGCAAGCTCGCAGTCCATATCAGCCTCGATAGCCTCCACATCCTCATAGATAACCGGGATCTCAAGGATCTCGGCGAGCATCTGAACGAGCTCGGCGTTGTTGAAGGTAACATCAGGCTCGACAGCGGCATTTGTCATCTGGAGTCTTCTCTCGGTGTTCGTGTAGCAGCCGTCAGCGTGGATAGGAGCTGTGCCCGGAACAACTACATCGGCAGCCATTGCGGCAGGAGTCATATGAGTATCAACTACCATCACGAACTCTATGCCTTTAAGCAGCTCAGGATCAGGAGCCTCACCGAATATGATAAGTCCCTTAACTCCCTCAAGTGCCTCGGCGCCTGCTGTGATACCGAGATCAACAAGACCCTGTGAGTTGTTCTTTGACTTAAGGAGCACGATACCGTTTCTCGGAGCTCCGATGTGTCCGCTTATAACAGCCATGTCAGCAGCAAGCTCAGCTGCCTCTGCAGAGATAACATTCTGCTGGTAAACGATCATAGCCTTCTTGGCACCGCCATAGAGAGCCGCGATCTCAGCTGCCTTCTCCGATACGCTCACACCTGCAACAGAAGCCTTGAGTTCCTCATAGCCCTCGACAGCCTCTGCAGCCACGGCTGCCGGCGATCCG
This sequence comes from Eubacteriales bacterium, assembly GCA_030531385.1. Lineage (GTDB taxonomy): Bacteria > Bacillota > Clostridia > Lachnospirales > Lachnospiraceae > Avilachnospira. Next base: position 43,145 of record JAUNNP010000006.1, on the reverse strand, counting down.
GACTCCATAATAGCCTTTACAAGCTCCTTTAAGAAGGCTGTGCTGTCATCAACATAAACTGCCTTTGCAAAGCTCATGTGATCCTGCTCCATGCCGATAGGGTTGATCAGCACGACCTTCGCGCCGTTCTTAGCCGCCTGCATAAGCTTAACTCTCATAACTGCATTGTCAGTCATGTTGTAGCCGATTGCAAGGATGACCTCTGTTGAAAGAAGCTCATCGATCGTGTTGGGTGAAGCGTCGATGCCGAGTACATCTGCAAGAGCGTTCCTGCGGTTGTTGAAGCAAAGGAGCTTAGCTCCGAACTCATCGGCAACCTTCTTGATCACATATGCCTCTTCATTGGTATATCTATCCGATACGGCAAATGCTATAGCATCTCTGCCAAAGCCCATGCTCAAGGACTCAAGCTTCTTAGCTCCAAGCACCATAGCCTCACGGTAGTCTATCTCAGTAAACTCTCCGTCCTTCTTCATCATAGGAACGGTAAGCTTATTGTCGCCGAGGGCAGCATTTGCAAAACGGAATTTACCGTTTACGCAGAGCACTCCGCCATTAACTGCGCCTTCCGGATCTGGGTTGGCCTTGACAAGTACCTGACCCTTAGTCTCAACTAAGGTCGAGCAGCCCATTGAGCAGCCGCCGCAGATGACCTCGGTCTTTTCAGTCTCAAGAGGGATCTGCTTGCTTAAAGGCTGAACCTCTAAGAGAGCTCCGGTCGGACAGCAGGATACGCACTGGCCGCAGGAGATGCAGCCGGCCTCCTCAAGCGTACGTCCAAGCGCAGGAAGCACAACAGTGTCAAAGCCTCTGTGAACGAGACCGAGCACGCCTACTCCCATGACCTCGTCGCAGGCTCTTACGCACTTGCCGCAGAGGATACACTTGTTCGGGTCGCGGAGGATGTACTTATTGTCATCCTTATGCTCATGCTTATTGATATCGCCCGCAAGTCTCTCAGGATGAACATCATACTGATTTGCGTAATTTACGAGCTTGCACTCGTAGTAGTCCTTACATCCGCACTCAAGGCAGCGTGAAGCTTCGGCTCTTGCCTGCTCCTCTGTGTAGCCCTTAACTACCTCAAGGAAGTTGTCCTTCCTCTCCTCGGCACCGAGCTGCTCCATCTTCGGGCGGCACATACGCTCTCTGTCCTCGAAGGTCTTGGCTGTGATGTCGGTCCTCTCAACTGTATACTCAGGCTTATAAGCTACGGTCTCACCCTGCAGATATGCGTCGATGATGTAGCTTGACTTTCTTGCGTCTGCGATAGACTCGACAGCGATAGAGATCTTGTCATTACCGCAGTCACCGCCTGCAAATACGCCCGGGATGGCTGTCATAAAGGTCTTCTTATCGTAAACGATACCCTTCTTTCTTGTAAGCTCAACGCCGTTAATGCCCTCAGGGTTAACTGCCTGGCCGATGGCAAGGATGATCATGTCAAGCTCAAGCTCCTCAGTAACACCCGGAACCGCCTTCGGTGATCTTCTGCCGCTTGCGTCAGGCTCGCCAAGCTCCATGACCTGGAGAGTAACGCTCTTTACGCAGCCATTCTCGTCCTTATTGATAACGAGCGGATTTCTGAGGCTCTTAAAGATAACGCCTTCCTCTGTTGCCTCCTCGATTTCGACAGGATCAGCCGGCATGGCGTCGATGGTACGGCGATAGATATTGTAGACCTCCTCGGCGCCCATTCTCTTTGCCACACGGCAGGCATCCATAGCTGTATTTCCGCCGCCGACGATGGCAACTCTGCGTCCTATTTTAAGAGGCTCTTTTCTTACGATCTTGCCAAGGAAATCGATACCGCCGATAACGCCCTCGGCATCCTCGCCCTCGCAGCCAACGCCTGTTGACTTCCATGCACCTATGCCGAGGCATACTGCGTCGAAATTACTGCGAATGCTGTCAAAGGAAATGTCGCGGCCGATCTTGGTGTTGTAGCAGATCTCTACGCCCATATCCTCGATCATGTTTATCTCCTCCTCAAGCACTGACTTCGGAAGTCTGTACTCAGGAATACCATAGCGGAGCATGCCGCCTGCATAAGGCATAGCCTCGAAGATAGTGACTGCATGACCCATCTGACGAAGGAAATATGCAACAGAAAGTCCGTAAGGGCCTCCGCCGATAACAGCAACGCTCTTTCCTGTATCAGCCTCGCACTCAGGTGAGAATGCGATACCCTTATTCATAAGAGTATCAGCTGCGTATCTCTTAAGGTTTGCGATAGCGATAGGCTCGTCAACAAGACCTCTGCGGCAGTCCTTCTCACAAGGATGCGGACATACGCGTCCGATAGATGCCGGGATCGGGATCTTTGTCTTTATAAGGTCATAGGCTTCCTCATATCTGCCCTCTGCAACAAGGCCTACATAGCCCTGGCAGTCTGTGGCTGCAGGACATGCCTTTGCGCACGGAGGACGGCAGTCGCCTACATGGTTAGAAAGAAGGAGCTCTAAGTTAGTCTTTCTTGACTCCTCTATTCTCTTTGATTTTGTGGTTACTACCATACCCGGAGTAACCTCGGTAGCACATGCCTTCCAGAGCTTCGGATTGCCCTCAATCTCAACCATGCAGAGCCCGCATGAGCCGTAGATCTCAGTACGCTCATCAAAGCAGAGTGTAGGAATGAAAATATCATTCTCTTTAGCTACGTCAAGTATAGTCTGACCCGGAAGTGCTGTTACTTCTTTTCCGTCTATATTAAGTCTGAATTTCTGTACCATATCACACCTCCTTACTGAATCTCAACAGCGCCAAAGTGGCAGTTGTCATAGCACTTGCCGCACTTTACGCACTTTGAAGTGTCGATAGTGTGCTTCTGCTTAACAGCGCCTGTGATAGCCTCAACAGGGCAGTTTCTCGCGCAGAGCGTACATCCCTTACAGTTATCGTTGATGCTGTAGGAGATAAGTGCCTTACATGACTTTGCTGTACAGCGGTGGTTGTAGATATGATCCTCGTACTCATGTCTGAAGTACTTGAGAGTCGTAAGTACAGGGTTAGGTGCCGTCTGTCCGAGACCGCACATAGCGCCATCCTTGATCTTATTGCAGAGCTCCTCCAGGAGCTCGATATCGCCGTCACGACCCTCGCCGTTTGTGATACGCTCTAAAATCTCCAGCATTCTCATAGTACCGATACGGCAGTAGTTGCACTTTCCGCAGGACTCCTTCTTTGTGAAGTCAAGGAAGAAGCGCGCCATGTCTACCATACATGTGCCCTCGTCCATGACGATCATTCCGCCCGAACCAACGATGGCACCGGTCTTTACGATGTCCTCGTAGGTGATAGGTGTGTCGATAAGTGACTTCGGAATGCATCCGCCCGAAGGTCCGCCCATCTGAACTGCCTTGAAGTCCTTGTCGTTCTTGATGCCTCCGCCGATGCCGTAGATAACATCGCGCAGAGTCATTCCCATAGGGATCTCGGCAAGGCCGCCCTTCCTGATCTTTCCTGCAAGCGCAAATACCTTTGAGCCCTTGGACTTGTCGGCACCGCGGTCCGCGAAGGCCTGTCCGCCGTTATTAATGATCCATGCAACGTTTGCATAGGTCTCAACGTTATTGATATTGGTAGGTCTCTTCCAGTAACCCTTCTGGGCCGGGAACGGAGGCTTAAGTCTTGGCATGCCTCTCTCACCCTCAAGTGAAGCGATAAGAGCTGTCTCCTCGCCGCATACGAATGCTCCTGCACCTGCCTTGATACGGATATCAAAGCTGAAGCTTGTTCCGAAGAGATTCTTTCCAAGATAGCCCTGCTCTCTTGCCTGAGCCATGGCGATCTCAAGACGCGCGATGGCAAGCGGATACTCGGCACGGCAGTAAATGATTCCTTCATCTGCTCCGGCTGCATAGCCGCCGATGATCATGCCCTCAAGCACTGAATGCGGATCTCCCTCAAGTACGGAACGGTCCATGAATGCGCCCGGATCACCCTCATCGGCATTACATACCATGTACTTGTGGTCGCCCTGATTGTTCTTGATTGCATTCCACTTAAACCAGGTCGGGAAGCCGGCGCCGCCTCTTCCTCTGAGGCCTGAGATCTTGATCTCCTCGATTACCTCATCCGGAGTCATAGTGGTGATGACCTTCTTTGCTGCGTCATATCCGCCGATGCCAAGATAATCCTCAAGGCGCTCAGGGTTGATCTGTCCGCAGTTTCTGAGTACTATCCTCTTTTGCTTATCAAGGAACTCCTCATCAGCAGCGGCGATAGCATACTTTTCAACAGGTGTGCCTCCGATAAGATGCTGCTCAACGATCTCGCCGACCTTATCCGTGGTGCACTTTACATATCTTGTCTGAAGCTTTCCGTCATCGCCGTATACGTCAACGATAGGCTCGAGATAGCAGGTTCCGATACAGCCTGTCTTATCGAGAATGACATTAAGCTTCTTTTCCTCAATTGCATTTTTAAATGCATCGGAGGTCTTTTTGGCACCTGTGGCGATACCGCAGCTGCCCTGTCCAACTACTACACGCATGATATCCCCTCCTTATGCATTCTGAGCTCTGTAATCGTCGATGATCTTCTTTACAGAGTCCTTTGTAAGGTTGCCGAAGGTCTCCTCGCCCTCTGTCGTCTTCACCATCATTACCGGTGCAAGAGAGCAGCAGCCAAGACAGGCAACGTTGTTTAAGGTAAATAATCCGTCCTCGGTAGTCTCCCCGTCCTTGATGCCAAGGTACTCTGAGAGTGCCTCCTCTACTGAGTCGGATCCGTTAACATGACAGGCTGTACCCTTGCAGAGCATGAGCAGGTACTTTCCTACAGGCTTAAGACGGAACTGTGCGTAGAATGTTGCAACGCCATAGATCTTAGCCGGCATAATACCTGTTCTCTCGGATATGTAATCAATGGCATCCATTGAAAGATATCCATAGATCTCCTGTGCCTGCTGAAGGATAGTGATCAGACTGCCCGGTACCGATGCGTACTTTTCAAGCACCGGAGCCAGCTCAGTGAAATCCTGATTTGGCGCAGTTTCCTTTTCATTCATCATTTTTCTCCTCCTGATATGCCTCCGCACTCTATGCCATACATTTTCATACATCATGTGCCGCCGGCTTACGATGCAGCAGCTTTCAACGCTACACGTTTCAGGCCGGGCACAACTTACAAATGCGTAAAAAGGCGTAAGTTTATTATACATAAAATAATGGCATTTGCGAGCATTTTGAGTGTATCTCTCATGACTTTTTTCGTATGGCTGCCATAATTTAAAAGCAGGAGCCTTCCGGTCTCCTGCTTATAATCGATATTCTAATATAATTTACATTCCCATGATCTCACGTATCTTTGCCGTAAGCTGCTCGGCATTTTTGGTATATGTCGCCTCTCCGGGATGACCGTTCGTCACAAGTCCGTCCGAAGCCTGCATCACATCGAACCTCATAGTGTAGATATCACGGGATCCGGGACCCGCATTTATCTCATTTACGACCTCTTCGACCTGAGGGCAGAGCTCCTGGCCCATTATGCCCAGCGTACAAAGGATCTTTGAGTCAGGATTGTTATTCATTATGCGGTCGAGCATCTCGCGGTAGTAATCCTTAAAGTCCTGAATGCTGTCTGCTCCGGTCCTTATATACTCATAGTCATTGGTGCCTAAATTTACAACTATCACATCAGGCTGCCTTGAAAAATCCCAGTCGATAGCTTCCGCATAAACATTGGTGCCAATATGACCGCGGCTGTAGCTGAGCCGCTCATAATACTGCAGCATACTCTTCGGCGCAATAAAATCACCGTCAAGGAGCATGCTGGTCCCCGGAAGCACTCCATATCCGCTGAAGGCAACTATGCTGTAATCAGCCCCAAGGAGCTCAGCGGTCTTATAGGCATAGGACTTGGTCACATCCTCAGTCGATGTATAAAAAACATTACCCGCCGCTGTATCATCAACTCCATAGCCGCAGCTTAAGGAATCTCCGACAAACTCGATCAGCATATTTTTATCCGGAGTCGGCACGACATTGTTTATCGAATGCACGCTGATATTTTTAATTCCGGCGATCGACATCTGCGCCTCTGAAAGCTTGAGCACCTTTACTGTATAAACAGCAGGCGTCGACGCGTTCACCACATTTACAGTCTTTTCAGGGCTGTCGATCATAAAATCATGTGTACGCTCGCCATTAACATAGATCGCAATACGCGGATATAGCTTTGTATTTCCCGAAACAGCCGAAGTATCGCCTGCAAACGTAAGCGTAAGCTGATCTCCGTAAAAGCTGAACTCACAGCCGCTTCCCGATCCTGCCATAACAAGCATATTTCCGGAATAATCGGCGCGTCCGATCACCTTGACATTTCCCGGAGTCGCCGAAACGTCCACATAGTTGAGCCCGTCCGTGGTCTGTCCGTCCTGTATCACTATATCCTGTGCTGCAAATGCCGGCGCCGCAAGCGAAATGGCAAGGCTCAGCATAAGCACTGCCGCAGATAAAATTTTTGATTTTCTAAAAATATTCTTATTCATGTCTACTGTTATAAAGGATATTTGTGAAAAATCAAAGTATCACAAACATAAAATATTTCTAAAGTTTTCAGTACACCTCGTCCTCCGGGAAGCTGAGCGGCGTAAGGGAAAACCTGCGGTAGCGTCTCGCATCCTCCTCACGGCAGAGCGCCCGCATATGAAGCCCGTCATCCTCATAGCTTTGCTCAAGTATGGCGGCATTTTTCATAATGGCAGATGCTGCGGCAGCCTCCTCGTACGGAATGACAAGTTCAAGGTCAAACCTGTCGTTAAATATCTTCTCGACGATAGTATTTTTTAGAAGCTCAAGTGATGCCTCATCCTTAGCACTTATGTAAATGCAGTCGGTAGGAGCTCCCGAGACCTCTCTCCGGCTCATCCCCCGCGAAGGATACGTGATATCGTCCTGCCCGGGCGCCCTCAGATCTGCCTTGTTGAACACAAGGAGCATCGGTATATGTCCTGCTCCAAGCTCATTTATAATAGCCTGCGTGACCTCCATATGCTCTGCATAATGCTCGTCGGAAAAATCCACGACCTGCAGCAGAAGATCTGCCTCTGTGACCTCCTCCAGTGTGGATTTAAACGCCTCGATAAGTGAAGTGGGCAGCTTTTGAATAAATCCGACCGTATCCGATATCAGAAAATCCTTGTTTCCCGGAAGCTCTATGCGGCGGACTGTCGTATCAAGCGTCGCGAAAAGCATATCGTTTTCAAAAACCTTCTTATCCTCCGTAGAATATTTCTTAACGAAGGAATTCATGATGGTTGACTTTCCGGCATTGGTATAGCCCACAAGTGAGACCAGGGGAAATGCTGACGCCTTTCTTCTCTTTCTCTGTGTGGCTCTCTCCCGCTCCACGACGGTAAGCTCACGTCTGAGCTCCGCAAGCCTGTGGTCTATACTTCTTCTGTCAAGCTCAAGCTGGGTCTCGCCCTCACCCTTACTTGACATGGAGCCCGAGGCGCCGCCCTGGCGGTTCTGGGTCTCCCACATTCCAATGAGCCTCGGCTTTACATATTTAAGTCTCGCCAGCTCAACCTGGAGTCTTGCCTCACGTGTCCTGGCACGGCTTTTGAATATCTCAAGGATAAGCGCCGTCCTGTCCATGACCTCGACCCCGAGCTCTCCCAGCAGATTTTTTATCTGTGACGGGGAGAGTGTATCGTTAAATATCACCTTGGAAGCCGAATACAGCTCAAGGCTTTCCTTAATATCCAAGAGCTTTCCGGTCCCTATATAAAAAGCCGTATTGCGGTGAGGAAGCCGCTGTGTGACCTCACACACCGGCTCCATATTGCAGGCCTCTGCCAGTTTCCACAGCTCATCCATGGAATGGCGGTATTTTTCTTCAGTTTCAGCATTTCCGGCCGTCTCATATACGCCTGCGAGAACGACCTTCTCAAAGCTATCATTCATGTTGCTAATTATTGTCGATTCCGGGGATTCGCCCTGTTATCATGAGCAGATCATCAAACAATGCCTGCAGCTGGTAGTCGGGATAATCTCCATTTTCCTGAAGGACTGCTATCATGGCTCTTACAGGTGCAAGCTCCTCATCTGTAAGGATCACACTTTCCCTGCACTCCTTTATCCTTCTGGACATTCTGTAATTTGACATCCAGTTCTTCCTGTCAAGAAGCCCCTCAACTCTTTCCGGGTCAAACTTTCCGCGCTTTATTATTTCCGTGCATTCAGCCAGATAAATGGCGTCATTGTACGCATCATGCGGACGGTCGGCATTTACCTCGCAGATCTCACAAAGATCCTTTACGGAAAGCGTGAGATTGGATTTACGCTTGAGCTTCAGCATAGTACTGACAGTCTTCATATTGTCCTCGATATTTTCCGCGTAGCGAAGCTCGTCCCTGTCGATGTTATACTGTCTTGCGGTATTTAACATCTGAATTCTGTCTTCACTGCCATAGGCAAAAATATGCTCGGGGCCAAACCTGTCAAAAAAGGTATTGAGGGCCTCGAGCGCCTCCGGAAATGCCGGCGCGCCCTTAAGGTCCGACTCCTTTATTCCGGTAAGCTTTACAGTCCTTTTGCTTATGACATGGCCCTTTTTAAGCGCGCAGAAGGTATTAAAACCGTCAAGCTGCTTTCCATCCCTTACGACGACCGCACCTATCTGTATGATCTCCTGGCTTCCGCCGTTCTGACCGTAATAATCAAACGCGTTGAACTCCGTATCTATATAGGCTATGGTCGCGATCGGCTTCTTATTGCTGCGGTGACGGTTTCTCTTTCTGTGACCTTTACCGGTATTATTTTTCGTGTTTTGCTTATTTGTTTCTTCCATACAGGGATTGTACCATATTTTGCTGAAATTGCACTACCCTGTATCGGCATGAAATATGGGCTGAAATATGGGCAGGAAATGTGGGCTCAGCTTAAGGGCCCGCTGCAGATCTCAAGATCGGGGCAGGCCTCAACATCCGGAATAAGGGCAGGGGATACCTCTATCTCTCCAAGACTCAGTGTGTTTTTTATGCGAAGGATCCTCGGGTTATCACGGTCTATGCCACGGCAGCATTTAAGCGCCACCCGGACCGCGGTCTCCTCATCCTCTACGGTGCAGGGGATCGAAGCGTCTATAAGAGCATTGCAGCTTATTGCATTGGCATACATCTCTTCAAGCTCAAGAGCATCGGCAACATTTTTAGTTATGACATCAAACAGACCCACACCTATTCCGTTTCCGTGTGTCGCCTCAGAAAGCCCCGTAAGCACAAGCTTCTGATACTTAGGCACGGGAAGCTCATACTTATCCCTCAAGGAGCTGCGCCCGAGAATATTTGGGTCAAAGCCCGCTCCGGATATGTCCTTTCCTATCTCCCTGCAGACTATTACATCCGCAGACGGAAGAAGTATCCTGGCTATTGTCTTTTTAGCTATCGCGGCAAGCTCCTTCTCCCTGGCTATGAAGCTGTCCGCATCCGCTGCCGGAACTGCCTCTATCATATAAGTCTCATCGTAGGCATTTTCAATTATACCTATTCCAAAGCCCACAGGCGCCCTGTCAAGAATGACGCGGGCCGCCTCCTCAAGTACCTCGGAAAAGTTTTCTATGGGTTCCTCATGCACTGCCGAGCAGCCCACATGGTTTCCGAGGCCTATGACCAGCATCTTGCAAAGGCCGCTCTGCAGCTCTCCGATAAAGTCTGTATGAAGCTTTATGCGGTTCACGGGGATAATAAGATCTGCCCCGAGCGCCGCCCTGTCAAACCATACCGTGCGGCCGTTCGCCACAGCTCCTATCGGCTCCGAATCCACTGAGGTGATGACCGGTACCCCGAGGTTTTCCTCTGTTATGCCGTAACCTTTAAGTATCTCGCGCTGTCCTTCCTCGGTACCGCCGCCATGGCTTCCCATGGCCGAAACTATCAGGGGCTCAGCTCCGAGGGCCTTAAGCTCTCCGACAAGCGCCTCGACTATTTTATATATGTTTTTGATGCCGCGGCTTCCCACCGCCACCGCCGTCCTCATTCCCGGACGGATAAGGCTGCGGATATCGGGCTTTAGCATTTCCAGCCTTACTGCAGCTGCGGGATCCTCTATATGTGTGCTGTTAAATTTCTGGCGGACGCGGATGAGCTTTGGAAGCGGGCGCTCCATGTCCTCCTTCAGTAATATCGGCATATTTTCTCCTTAAAATTCAGCCCCGGTGCCGCAGCTATCGGGCGGTATCGGGGCAATATCTCGGCAGTGTCACGGCAGTGCCCGGACAATATCACGGCTTAAACAGGACCTTTGCGACGCTCTTGTCCGCTGATGCGACAAGCTTGAAGGCCTCTGCGCACTCAGTAAGGTCAAATACTCTTGAGATAAGCGGACTTACATCCACCCTGCCGAGGGCAATGGCTTCAGCTGCCTCCTTCATTTCGGTCTCCGTGTAAACATTGCAGCCAACTACAGATGCCTGCATCGAAACTATGAGGTTGATGTCGAAAATAAATTCCTTTTCGAAAATGCTGACCACGTATACCGAGCCGTTCGCCCTGATGTGCTTCAGGGCAGTGTTGAACGTGACCGGTGCGCCGGCAGCATCAACGATCTTGTCGAATTTAAGTCCGTCCGGAAGCATCTGATAAGTGTGGTCTGCACCCACCTTTTCTGCAAGCTCCAGCCTGACCTCAGAAAGATCCACTGCGGTGATGTCCTTCACGCCGTACAGCGATTTTGCCGCTATACAGGTAAGCATCCCTATCGGACCCGCCCCTATTACGGCGATGCGCTCATCCGGCTTAAACTGAGCTCTCTTACAGATATTGAGTGCCACGGCAAGCGGCTCCGTAAGGGCGAGCGGCTTAAGTGCGCTGAACTCATCCGGATCACCGGCACCGGCGGCAGAATTTATGCCGGCGTCGGCACTGAGCTTTACCGGTATCTTTATAAGCGTCTTTTCATCCATGACGATATACTCGGCAAAGCAGCCCTGCCTGCATTCTCCGATAAAGCTTAAGTTCTCGCAGGTATTATAGCTTTCCTCATGACAGCTGTCGCACTCATGGCAGGGCACCATCGGGTTTGCCGTCACGCAGTCTCCGGGCTTATAGCCCTTTACATTCTCGCCCACTGCCTCAACTATGCCCACGAACTCATGACCCATGGTCTCGGGAATATTGATGATGAACATGCCCTTATTGTATATGTGCAGATCAGATCCGCAGATGCCGGAATAAGCCACCCTTATCAGCACCTCATCGGCGCCGTGAACAGGCTTATCTATCTCCTCATATCTGATGTCGTGTATACCGTAATATCTCGCTGCTTTCATTTGCTCCCCTCTCTTTTTAAGCTGCAGGGCCGATCGCCCGCCGCACTCTCCTTTTAACTTGCGAGCCAGCCGCCGTCTACCTTGATGGTGACGCCGGTCACATAATTGCTGGCCGACGAGGCCAGGAAAAGCACCGGACCCGCAAGGTCCTCATTTGTGCCCCACTGATGAAGCGGGATGCGGCTTTCGATCCATGCCCTGTGCTTGGGATCGTCATAAAACGGCTGAGTCATAGGTGTGATGAAATATCCCGGGGCAAGTGCATTGACCTGGATATTGAACTCGCCAAGCTCGAGTGCCATGGTCTTCGTGAGCTGAATGATACCGCCCTTTGTGGAGCAGTAAACGCTGGACTCGGCAAGACCGATATAGCTTCCGAGAGAGCCGATATTGATGATCTTTCCGCCACCGGTCTCCTTCATGGCCCGCGCAGCCTCCTGGGCCATAAAGAACGCGCCCTTCATATTTACCGACATAATGTCGTCATAGACCTCCGGAGTGACCTCAAGGAAAGGCTGGATATTTTCATAGCCCGCATTGTTTACGAGCACATCAAGCCTGCCGTACTCATCCGTGACCGCCTTCACGAGTGCCGCGATAGATGCCCTGTCCGTCACATCCGCCTGAAAGGCTTTAGCCCTTCCGCCTGCGGCCTCTATGGCCTTTACAGTCTCCTCAAGAGCGGCCATCTTTCTGCCTGCGCAGGCCACAACAGCACCTGCTCCGCCAAAGGTCAGCGCATATCCCTGTCCGAGGCCCGAGCCCGCCCCTGTGATCAGCACGATTTTATCCGCAACATCAAATATTTTACTTGCTGCCATACTCTCTCTCCTTTTAAGTATAAGGTAATTTAAGCGGAGACAGTCACGCTCAATACCGACCGGACCATCTCCGCTGTCATAATTACATTAAAAAGCTTATTCCACTCTCAGCCTTACCGAGTCACGGTGTGCCGGAAGACCCTCGACCTCCGCAAATCTCATGGTTGCGGGCGCAAGATTCATGCAGCCCTCCTTAGTAACGAACTGATGGAAAGGAGTCTTGATAAAGGTCCCCACCCAGAGTCCGCTTGAGAACCTTGCGGTGCTCATGGTCGGAAGTGTATGGTTGGGTCCGGATACGAAATCTCCAAATGCTACCGTCGCATACTTACCCACAAACATTGAACCGTAATGGCAGAGCTTAGCCGCTACCTCGCGCTCGTTCGCGGTCTGCACCTCAAGATGCTCGGGGGCAATGCTGTTGGAAATGGCTATAGCCTCCTCGATATCGTCGGCAAGGTAGACCGTTCCGTTGTTTCTCCATGAAGCACCTGCGACATCACTTGTCTCAAGCCCTGCGAGCAGCTCGTCCACGATAGGAAGTGTCTTATTTATGACCTCCTCGCTCGTGCAGACAAGTATGGACTGCGCGTTCGGATCGTGCTCCGCCTGACCGAGAAGATCGATGGCAAGGAACTTGGGATCTGCTGTCTCATCGGCAACTATAAGCACCTCGCTCGGGCCTGCCACGGAATCGATTCCCACGATGCCCTGCACCTGGCGCTTGGCCTCTGCAACATACTTGTTTCCGGGACCAACGATCATATCCACCTTCTTAATAGTCTCGGTTCCATATGTAAATGCTGCGATTGCCTGTGCTCCGCCCATGCAGTAGATCTCTGTGGCTCCGGCGATGTCCATCGCAACAAGCACAGCCGGATGGATGGTGCTTCCGCCGTTAAATGCCGGTGAGCAGGCTGCTATCTCCTTAACGCCCGCAACTCTCGCGTTGATTATAGTCATGAGAGCCGAGCTCGGAAGCGGATGACGGCCTGCCGGAACATAGCAGGCACAGCGGTCTACAGGGACCATGCGGTGTCCGATCTCAAGTCCGGGGACCTTGCTCTCTATGCTGAGCTCCTTAAGGCACTCACGCTGCCTGGTCGCAAAGTACTCGATCTGACCGGCCGCAAACTTAAGTGTCTCCACAGTCTCGGGTTCCACCTGATCGTAGGCAGCCTTAATGGTCGCCTCATCAACTCGGAGCAAAGAAAGCTTTACACGGTCGAACTGCTCTGTATAGCTTAAAAGTGCGGAATCGCCCTCAGCCTGTACCTTATCTATAATGTCTGCCACAAGCTTTGTAAGCTGTGAATCTCTTGCATGGCTGCCTGCCAGCGGCTGCTTGATAATTTTCATCCTGGATCTCTCCTATTACTGAGCGATAACATTTTCATAAAGACGCTTGTCATCAGGATCGCACTCCTGAGGAACGAGCGGTGACTGAAGGATCATGGTAAGGCCCTCGTCACAGTACTCGTTGTTGATTACCTTTGCAGGTGACCAGAGAGCGCCGTCCTCTTCGATGGTATCGCCTTCCTTCGGAATAGCCTCGCCGTTGAACTCCATATTCATATAATCTATTATCATGTGGATCATGTCAAGTGCAGGCTGCTCAACAACTGCATAAAGCTTGCCCTCCTTAAGGAGACTCATGCCCTCTGCTCCGATGCAGATACCTGAAATGAAATAATCCTTTGGATCGAGACCTGCTGCCTCGCAGGCTGAAACGACACCTGAACCCATGATGTCAGGAGTATGAACATAGATACCCTTTACATCATCACCGTAGCGTGTAAGAAGGTCTGAAGCGCGCGCGAAGGAATCATCGTTGTTCCAGTTGCCCTCGCCCTGTACCACGGTAAGCTGAGGATAATCCTTGAGAACCGACTCAAAGCCTGCATGGCAGTCTGTTGTATACATATCAACAAGCGCGCCTGTGATCTCGATGATAACACCCTCGGGAACCTCGCCGCCGTTAGCCTCCTTGATTCCGTCTACCATCTGCTGTGCTGCCTTGCGTGAAGAATCAACGATATCGTTGGTGATGAACATCTCGACCTTGCCGCCTTCAGGGCAGGTATCGGCTGCAAATACCGGGATTCCCTCCTCGTTAAGTCTCTCGATACCCGGAACAAGTGTTACGAGGTCCTCAGCGCCTGCAAGGATAAAGCCGTCAATACCCTGAACGATGAAGGTATCGATAGCATCCATGATCTTAAGGCTGTCTGCCTGTCCGTCAACGATACGAAGCTCGATGCCGTACTCGTCGCACTTCTCCTGTGCGCCTATCATGAAGGCCTGAATATACTCTGTGGTGGTATTCTTAACTACCATACCGATGGTCTTCTTCTCACCGGATGACGCTGCTGCTGCCTCTGTAACCGCCTCAGCTCCGGCTGCTGCAGCTTCGGTTGCCGCTGCCTCTGTTGCTGCGGCCTCAGCCTTTGTCTCGGCAGCTGCCGCGGTCGTTGCCGCAGGTGAAGCAGCTGATCCTGAAGAGCATGCGCAAAGGCAGCTTAAGCCAAGCGCTGCCGTAAGAACGATTGCTGATAATTTTCTCATAATATATTTCCTCCCAAATTTATACTGCATTTATGTAAACTTCCATGATTCCGGAGTATAAGCTTTTACGATTCCGGGGTATTCGTGCCGCTCTTTCTTGCCTCCTCGGCATCGGCAAGCTGAAGCTTTCTTAAATTCTCTCTGTGCATTATCTCCGTAGTCAGTCTGAATCTCAGACGATCGAGCAGGATAGCAAGGAAGATCAGTGCTCCCTTGGTCGCGCTTACGAGATTTACATCGACACCCTTAAGATTAAGCGCATTGTCGATCATGCCGAGCAGAAGAGTTCCTCCGAGCATGCCGATCGGCATACCCTTTCCTCCGTTGAAGCTGCAGCCTCCGAGTATGGCTCCTGCAAATGCCATCATAACGAGTCCTTCACCCATGCTGTTGGATACCGCGTTCTGACGGCCTGCCGTAACAAGTCCGGCGACTGCGGAAAGAAGACCCGCAAGCATGAAGGCATAGATCATGACCCTGTCCGTATTGACACCTGAAATAAATGACGCCCTCTTATTTCCGCCTGTAAGAAGGAACCTTCGTCCGAAGGAGGTCTTCCTGAACATCAGTTCAAAAATGATATAAATAATGCCGACTGCTATTATCGCCATCTGAATGCCGCCGACCTTGCCTCTTCCGAGGAAGGTGTAGGTATCGTTGAGCTTTGCAATGGAGAATGGCACAAGGAAAAGCACAAGGCCTCTCATGACGATCTGCGTTGCCATGGTAAGAAGGAAGGAGTTTGTCTGAAGCTTTGCCACGCAGACTCCGTTGAACCAGCCGACTGCCGTTCCTATGATCAGGGTCAGCAGTATGCATATGACCGGATCTATCCCGAATTTATTGGCAAGAAGTATGGTCACTCCGGGAGCAAAGGCAACTATGGCCTCCATCGAAAGGTCCAGCTCTCCGACCATCATGACTATACCCTGTCCGAGCACCATCAGTCCCAGCGTAGAAGACTGGTAAAGTATATTCACCATATTCCTCGATGAAAAGAAGGACGGTGTACTGATGGCATTATAGATAAAGAATGCAGCGAGCAGCACCCATACAAGATTGTTAAGCAGCGCAAGCTCAATTTTAGTCCTCAAACGCATATGTTAAAACCTCCTCACCCTGCATGGCTCTGTAGATCTCCTGCTCGGAAAACTCCGACTTATCAAATTCACTGATTATCTCGCCCTCGTAAATAACAAGTATGCGGTCACAGATCTTCATGAGATCCTCAACACCCGGCGAGGTGATTACCACACAGGAATCAGAACGCAGCTCCTTGTTTATGGAGGTCAGGATACTTTCCTTTGCCTCGATGTCAACGCCTCTGGTCGGCTCATCGAGAAGACATACATGCGGTGCATGTGCCATGATCTTGCCCACAAGCACCTTCTGCTTATTTCCTCCGCTCAGCTGGCTGATCTCCTGCTTTCTTGAAAGTGTCTTGATGTCCAGAGTCTTTATAAGCCCGTCCGCAAGACCGCTCTCCTGCCTCTGATTGATGATACCGAGCTTATTGCTGAGCTTATTCAATATGCCGAGTGAAAGATTTGACTGGATCGACGCTATCGAAACCAGGCCTTCGGCCTCACGCTCCTCCGGCAGATATGCCACTCCGCCGCGTCCTGCCGCCGCAGGGGAGGAAAAGCTCTTTTTCACTCCGTCAATATATATTTCACCCTCATCATAGGGGTCTATTCCGACAACACTCTTAAAAAGCTCCGTCCTTCCGCTTCCGCGAAGTCCTGCCAGACCGAGTATCTCTCCCTTTTTAACGCTGAGAGATATGTGTCTGAATTTGCCTGCTCTGGTAAAGTCCCTGAGCCTGAAGGCCTCCTCATCCTTTATCATATATGAGCGGTCCTCTATGGCCGTATCGTCATAATTGGTATCACCCACGATAAGCGCCGCAAGGCTCTTTTTATCGAGCTTTGCAACATCTACACTGCCTACATTGCGGCCGTCCCTGATGACTGTTACGCAGGTGCATACCTTAAGGAGCTCCTCAGTATGATGAGAAATAAATATGATGGTCTTACCCGCTGAGGTAAGGTCCTTTATGATGCCATAGAGTATCTGCTGGTCCCTCTGTCCGAGAGATGCCGATACCTCATCCATGATGACCACCTCGGCACGCTCCACATAGCAGGCCTTGATAACGAGGAGGAGTTGTCTCTCCGAAATGCTGAGATCCGACATCTTCATCTGAGGATCGAGCGGGAAGCCCGCATTGCTTAAAATGTCAGCGGCCTTTTTGTTGAGCGCTTTCCAGTCTATAAAGCCGCTGCCGCCGTCATAAAGCGGCATGAAAAAGTTCTCCGCAACAGTGCTTTCCTCTACGACCTGAGGCTCCTGCGTGACTATGGAAACATGGTGACGCTTGGCCGTGATCGGTGAAAGTGAGCTGTAGCTCTGTCCGTCAAGCAGTATCTCTCCGCTGCTCGGTATGACGAGCCCCGAGATAACGCCCACAAGCGTAGACTTTCCCGCACCGTTCTTTCCGATAAGACCGTGGACCTCACCGCGGCGCACTGTAAGGCTGACATTGTCAAGTGCCACCGTGCCTGCGTAGAGCTTGGTTATATTGCGAAGCTCAAGCGCGGTCTCAGCCTGCCCGTTTTCGGTTTTTATATCAATTGATGAGTTCAATTCTGTAATCTCCAAATATCGCATTATCACTCTACCGTGATAAAGTGCTAAACAAAAGAACTCTTTAATTTTACTTAAAGAGTCCTATATTGGCAAGTATTTTTTGCAGACCATTGAGTCAGCCAACGGATCGGCCAATGCGACCGACTAATGCAGCCGGCATGGCAGTGAGCTTACATCGAAATAAGCTGCTTAAAGACAGGAAGCGATCTTTCCACGCGCTCGGTCGGGACGCAGTAGGCAATACGGAAGTGTCCGGGGCAATAGAAAATGTCTCCCGGAACCAGCATCAGGTTCAGCTCCTTTGCCTTATCACAGAAGGCAAAGGCATCCCCGCCCGGTGCCTTCGGGAACATATAGAAGGTTCCGTCGGGCTCCACACACTCATAGCCATAGGAGGTAAGCGCCTCATATAAGAGCTTTTCATTCTTCTCGTATACCGAGAGGTCCGCTGTATCCCCGCAGACCTCTGCCACTGTCCTCTGCATAAGAGTTCCGGTCTGATTGGTTCCGATGGTGCGTGAGATCTGCGGACAGATCTCGATGATTTTGCCGGCATCCTCAGCCTCCGGATTTACTGCAAGATAGCCTATTCTTTCGCCCGGAAGAGAGATCGACTTACTGAAGGAGTACGCCGTCAGGGTATTTGCGTAAAATGCTGCCGGATAAGGCGCATCGACTCCGCTGAAGACTATGTCCCGGTAAGGCTCATCCGAGATAAGATATATCGGGTGGCCATACTCAAGCTGCTTTTCCTCAAGTATGCCGGCAAGCTTCTTTATTGTGTCTGCCGAGTAAACAACGCCCGACGGATTGTTGGGTGAATTGATGAGAACAGCCGCGGTCCGGGGACTCAGCATTCCAAGGAAGGCATCAAAATTTATCTGAAAGCTGCTTATGTCCGCAGGCACGACCTTCAGCTTAAGTCCCGCTCCCGCCGTATACGGCTTATACTCTGAAAAGCACGGGGCAAAGGTTATTATCTCATCTCCCGGAGCCGCGACCGCACGGAAGGCATGTGCCAGCGCGCCTGCCGCTCCCTGGGTCATGAATATATTGTTCATTGTGTAATGGGTACCGAATTTACGGTTGAGATCCTCTGCCATGGCAGCGCGTACCTCCGGCAGCCCGCGGTTTGGGCTGTAACCGTGAAGCGCCAGAGGAGGACAGGTGTCGACTATGCTCTTGATCGTATCATTTACCGAGACCGGCGCCGGAACCGACGGATTGCCGAGGCTGAAATCAAGTATGTTTTCAGCGCCCACTATCTTTGCCTTATCCTGCGCATACTGAAAGATCTCAAAAATGACATCCTTTTCATTTAACATTGAAGCGAAAGTCTGATTTAACATATATCTACCCTTCTTCCCGTACTTTATCTGATTCTTTTTTGATTTATTTTCGAATAAGTATACACGATTGCCGCGTCCGATTCAATTGACTTCATATGATTGCTTTACTATAATGAAGTGCGAACGACTCGCAATCAATAAAATACACTTAAAAAATAAGGCAAACGGAAAAGAGAGATCTGACATGGAAAATTACAGTGTTCTTCCGGCCCCGTATACGGTAGGCCCGGAGGCTTATAAGGATATCCCAAGGTTCTGCTCAGTTTACGGCAGGACCGCAGTAGTTATAGGAGGAGAGACCGCCATCAGCAAGGCAAAGGATAAGCTTAATGCCGCTGTGGAAGGCTCAGACCTTAAGATAACAGACTATATCGTCTACGGAAAGGAATGCACCCGTGCCGCGGCCGGGCGATCAGAAGAGCTTTCCTCTGTCAGGGAGGCCGACATGATCTTTGCGGTCGGAGGCGGCAAGGCAGTTGATACCTGCAAGATCATAGCGCTCGACTTAGGGAAGCCGCTTTTTACCTTCCCCACCATAGTATCAAACTGTGCAGCCAGCTCAGCCCTCTCAATCGTATATAACGATGACGGCTCCTTTGCGGAATTTTTGCACCTCGAGGGCGGAGCTAAGCATGTATTTATAGATACCGCGATCTGTGCCGCTGCTCCTAAAGAGTACCTCTGGGCAGGAATCGGCGATACCTATGCTAAGTATTACGAGGTCAGCATTTCGGCTAAGGGAGAAAAGCTTCCGCACTACCTGGCTCTCGGCGTAAACATGAGCCGTATGTGCTGGGAGACACTCTGCGAGCACGGCGAGCAGGCACTTAAGGATAATATCGCGGGAACAGCTTCCTATGACTTTGAGCAGGCAGCGCTTGCCATAATCATTACCACCGGATATGTTTCCATGCTCGTTGCCAAGGAGCATAACATGGATTATAACGGCGGCGTAGCCCATGCCTTCTTCTACGGGCTCTGCAATCTCCCCCGCTTTGATGAAAACCATCTGCACGGAGTCGTTGTCGGCTTTGGCGTGCTCGTCCTTCTCACTATAGACGGACGTGACGACGAGGTCAGAAAGCTCATTGAGTTCAATAAGAAGGTCGGCCTGCCGGTAAAGCTTTCCGATATCGAGGTCACGGTCGAGGATGTCGCAAAATGTGCCGAGGCCATGACAAAGGACGAGGACTTAGAGCATTATCCGTACAAGGTTACCGCCGACATGATAGTCGAGGCCGCACGAAAGCTGGACTACTGAATCTAATAAGAAGGCCGCTGCCAGACTGGATCACAGTCTGACAGCGGTCTCTTTGCTTACTCTATCAACGCACCCGTAGGAAGATCGGCGCGCTCACCCGCGTTAAAGGTGTAGTCGGCACCTCCTATGTTTACTGTACCGGTCACCATGGCGCCGTAATTATCATTCTCACTCTCGTCAAGATAATACCTGCAGCCATCGACCTCTATCCAGCCGACCTTCATCGTGCTGTCCGCACTGAAGAAGTACCATTTCCTGTCTATGCGCTGCCAGCCTGCACCTGCCGCCTGTCCCTTATTATCAAAGTAATACCATGCGCCGTTTATCAGCTGCCATCCGCTTATACCGCTTCCGCCGGAATCCAGATACATTAGCGTACCCTTGTTGCTCGTCAGATTTCCCACATCAGACTGGCTCTCAGTCTGTGCCTGAGCTGCCGTAAACACAGCCGGATCTGAGTTCAGATAATGATCGGTGTTGTTATTCGATGCCATGGCATATACCTCAAACTTGACATTATCTATCTCATCTCCGTTGATGTAATCAGCGGCGGCAAACTCATTCGTTGAGACCGTAAAGGTCTTTGTTCTGCTGTTGTATTCGGTACTGTTCTCACTGTCCTCTATAAAGAGATTGAGCCCGTAAGGATTAGTTTCACTTATATCCGATTCTTCCTTATAAGACACCTTGATGCTGTATCTGCCGGCATTCGTCACCTTGTTCCAATGCAGCACATTTGCACCGTCAAGGTATAGCTTCTGCGGTACTGACAGCTTCAGCTTTGGCACATACTCAAATTTAACTACTCTTGTAAATGCATCGCCTGTCTGGGACTTATATACTGCATTACCCGATCTGAAGGTCGTATTGTTGCCGAACTGGTAGTTTCCGACCGGGGATACCTTCATGGTGACTGTAACAGAATAGCCCGCTGTCCACGCAGCCTCCGGAATATTGTAATGTATCTCGGACAGCTGAACATTTGACGGAGCTGAGATCTCAAGCGGAAGCACCTTGCCCGGTTCACTGTCAAGCTCCTCAAAGCTGATATTTACGCCGCTTATAAGCGAGGTCTGGCTGTTATACGGAACATAAGTAGCCACTCCGCTTGCCGTAGATCCTGTGCTTGTATCCGTACCCGCAGCCGATACCGGTACCGATGTCCCGGCAATACCGCTAAGCGAAGTACTGCTGGTGTTGACACTGCTCCCGATAACAGTGCCTGAAGCGGTCGCAAGTCCGGTCCCCCTGTTTTCGGTCGTCCACATTGAACCGTCTGCATTAAAATAATAGTACATCTTATTGATCTGCTGCATGCCTGTCAGCATGACAGAGTCAGCGCCAAAGTAATACCATTTTCCATCCACCTTCAGGAACTGATTCCTGGCAAATTTATTCTTCTCAAGCTGATACTTCCACGTACCGTCCGGAAGCTGGACCCAGCCAAGCGGCAGATCGTACTGAATAGTCTTTGAGGAACTGCCTGACCCCGAAAGCGCCTTGTAGTTTATAGCCGTACGGATATTATTAAGCATATCCGAGTCTACTTCAAAGCTGCCGGAAGTAACAGTCATGCCGGTTCCGCCCTTTTTGGGATACACAGTAAAATAGTAGGTTCCTGTACCATGTCTTGCTATAGTGAGCGAAAAATCATGCGAATTGGCGGACGCGGTGATCACACTCTTGTACAGACGGTTGCTTAAGACCGCCGAACCCTTAAATACATACAGCCCATAAGAGGTTTTTTCATTCGTCTCATCCCAGATGGCATAGACTCTTCCATCATCCCGGTATTCCCAGTCGGCACTCGTGATTTTGTAGTCGCTTACTGCTGCAAATGCTTCGATAGAAAGGCCGGGCACTGCCGTGGTAAGACTTGATACCGAAAGCAGCACTGTCAAAAAGAGAATATAAAATTTTCCTGTTAATTTCTTCATCATTCGTATAACGATTCCAGAACAGCCTCGGCGTTGCTCTTTCCGTCATCGCCTTTAAGCTGCTTATCCTTGAGGCCCAACTGTTCCTCTACCTTAGGTGAAACATACTCATAGTTTACAAGATCAAGTGTTGACTTCCACTTGGTTGCATTCTGATCACAGCTTGTGGAAAATCCTGTAATGAGATATGTATTTGAACTGTTCTCAATATAATTTACTATAAGCTCCGCAGCATCGATCGACTGGGTCTCATAGCTTATCTGTATCTCGCGGCGCATTATATTATCGGCATAGCTCTCCTCGCCAAAGGTTATCTGGAAAGAATCTGCCATATTCAGGATAACATTAAGCTCCTGAAGAAGGACCTTATTATTGCTGTATGCCGCCAGTGCCTGCGGATTGCCTCCTGCATTTTCATAAATACGGTCAAGCTCCGCACGCATCTTCTTTACAACAGAATCCTTAGACTCCGAGATCATGATGCGGCTCTGCAGATCCTGCTTTTCAAGCGCATACTGCTCTGACTGCTTCGATATAGGTCCCTGGACAACAAAATAATATGCTGCTATTACAACGAGGATCGCTACCAGTATAAGTTCCTTGATTCCTAAAGATTTCTTCACTGTGCTGCACCTCCGTTCACTGCTGCTAATGCCTCTTCAAGTGTGGCAAAGCCCTGGGGAGGGGTCTCGCCGGAAGTAATTACCTGATTTGAATCAGCTGACTGAACGACTGCCGCCACCGGCTGCTGTGCATTGGCAATAGCATTATTTACGCTTTGCTGCTGAGCCGCCTGCGCGTTATTGCCGCCGCTTAAGGCCGCACCGCTCTGCTGACTCCCCTTCGCTGCCACACCTGTGTAGATTGCTGAAGCCTCGGCTGCCGCCTTGTCGTCATTCTTCTCACGTGCCTTCCTTACAGCCTCTGCATACTGCTCGTATCTTGCAGCTCTCTCGGCATCGGTGAGCTTGCTCTCATAAGCATTATCCGCTGCAACGCTGTCCTCAAGTACAGTAAAGATAATATATCCCTCTACCTGTACATTATTGGTTCCCTTGGCAGTGGATACCATGATCTCGTCAACTATCTCCTGGTCGTTGAGTCTGTCCTGGATAACATCTATATCCTCCAGATTGGGAATATTTACCACTATTCCGACCTGATTGCTTTCAATGCTGGCGCTCCTTAAGAATCCGATGTCATCCGTACAGTCGTGAAGCATTTCCATGATCCTTGTGCGTCCCACTATACCGACCTCACCTTCCTGAAGATACCCGGTCGTAAATCTGCGGTATTCCTCTGTCAGCTCGTCATAGTCCGACATGTCCTTATTTATCGAATCAAGACGTGCCTCAAGCTCCGCATTTTCATGCTGAAGATCATTTAAATGATTGATCCTGTTTACAACACCAAACTTATAAAGAGCCAGTATGGCAGCCAGAAGTATAATTGCCAGCGGCAAAACTACCTGCCAGCTGTTTCCGTCCTTGACTTCGACATAGAGATTCATAGATCTCTTGGTCGGGATCTTAAGCTTGGTCTCTTTCTTTTTTGTTTTTGAAAAAAGCTTACTCATTGTCTATTGCCGCTCCTACTGCAAGTGCGCATTTCTCGATCGTAAAATCATCTACATCCTGGTTGCCCAGCCATTCCGCAACATCACGCTTCTCGAACTTGATGTATGAAAGTATGTCATCCTCGAGCGGCTGTATGCCGGCTCCGAGCCCGGTAATGGTAACGTGCTGAAGAGTGGTGTTCGGATTCTCAAAGCGATAGAAGTTGATCGTCTTCATGACCTCGAGGGCTATGCTGTCGTACACCTGGAGGCATCTGTCTGAGGAAAGAACATTTTCATGATTCACATCCCTGTAGCTGGCCGCAACATACGGATCGATGCCATAGATGGCAGAGATTGCATCGTCTATCTGGGCACAGCCGATATCAACTACCTTAAATGCTGAGAGGCGGCCCTCATTTACTATGCTCAGGATGGTAACATTCATACCAATATGGCAAATGCACTCCTCGGTAGCAAGATGTACTCCGTTCTTGGCTGCGTACTCCGCAACGTTGATAATGGACATCTCCATCGGGATAGCTGCCTTTAGCGTAAGTCCGGCCCTCTTAAGTATTCCCGCATACTCATCGAGCAGCGACTTTGAGGCTGCGCCTGCAAGAAGATGAAGCATCTCCGGCTTTCCCTCTTCGTCATAGTCAACACTCGTTACCGCATAGTCAAAGTTATATCTGAAGCTCTCGGTTCCGATATAATCCTTAAACTCATACGGAATGTTGAGGCGAAGCTGTGCATCGTTCATTGCCGGAAGGGCAAGTGTACGGAAATATGCAGCTCTAAGCGGCAGGGTCAGTGCGACCGAGCTGCCTGAAAATCCGCCTTTTTTCTTGGTCTCCCTAAGCAGCGAGGCAAACATCTCCGGTGAGGTAATATCCTCACCCTGCACCAGATTCTCCGGCATCCTCTCATAATATCTGCGCAGATTCTTTCCCGAAAACTGCGCCATGCAGATGCCGTTTGAGTCAAATTGTATGCCTATATAGTTCTTTTTCATCTTATAAGCACTCCTACATTAATTTATATATTTATTCAGTGCTTGCACTGATATTGTTGGCATTTCTCACCTGAAATTTCTCTGTCGCATATATTTTTCCGGTTTTCACATCTGCAGCCTCAAGCTCCACCGTGAATATATGCCTGTCTTCGTCATATGCCAGCAGCGGCACCCTGATGCCCAGATCGTAAGGATAATTTGAATCACTGATAATGTCTGTATCAGCTATCTGCAGATATCCAAACCCTGAGGATGGTGTATTTCCATCGCTGTCTACTATGCTTATCTTACTCCTGCTGTCAGCGGAAGTGAGATGTACGTCATACATCGGGCTGTTGAAATCAATTACTGTCTTACCATATGAAGCTCCATCCGAACCGACAGCTTCCCCGTCCACATGAACCAGGCTCGAATACCTCAGTTCATTGGACAGTATATTCTGCACCGTTGAACAAAGGACCTGCGACTGTGAGGATCTCATGGCCTCGTTAAACTGCCTCGCTCCCAGGGTTACGGCTGTTGTGACGCCGCCTGTTACCAGCACCAGTATCACCACAGCACAAAGGATCTCTGTGAGTGACATGCCTGCTCTGCTATGAAGTTTTTGAAGGAATTTTTTCATAGTATCATTAATGCGTCAAATGCTGTTTAAGGTATGTTTGTGGCAGCCCCGGAGCCGCCGGAGCTGCTTACATGATCATAATAATGGCAGCCGTTTTCGGTCGTGTACACCGTTTCAGAGATAGACTGCGTATCTGAACCGGCTGCGCCGCTTACATATGACGGAAATGTTATAATTACAGTCTCCTGCTTTGCTGTGGATGTGTCATCCGAGAGCATAAAGGAAGTATCATTGTTCTTAAGCCTTGATGTAACTCTGGCTGCGGAAACGATGCAGCCCGCGAGCATGGTCATGGCGAGCACCATCACCATGGTCGCGATAAGAGTCTCGACCAGGGTCTCTCCTCCCCTGTTTTTCAGTTTTAAGATAAGCTGCTTCTTCATAAATCTTTATTACTCTATCGCAGGATCTATTCCCGTTACATCAAGTGTTCCAAAGGATAAGGTCGTGGTCACGGTTTCTGTGGTCGTTGTAGTTGTGGTAGTTGTATCCCTGCTTGAATCCCCTTCACCTGTTGTCGAAGTACTTGTATCTGTTTTGGTCTCAGTGTCCGTTTTTGTTGTGATCATCATTGTACCGGTGACATAATTAGTGAACCGATATTTTTTGTTCGTAAGCGTTGCTGTGAAATCATAGACATAGCCGCCTGAAGCATCATCGGTATTACTGCCTGATGCAGCACTAATGCATTTTATCGTAACCGTCATATCTACATCGTCTATTTCGTCATCTGTGCATTTAACGGTTATCGGATTTGTATCAGTAATCACATAACTCGAATCATTATTCAGATATGCATTCGAAGCACCATAGAAATAATCAAAGACACTCTTTAACAGTATTTTAAAATCCTTTGCCTTTGATTCATCATAGCTTTCACCGCCTGTCTGATGCCTTTCTGTCCTTCCTGTAACAGTTCCGTCTACATTGGTCTCCGAAGATTCATACACTTCCGTCTTCACGATCTCAGCGCCTGTAAGTTCAGACCGCACCAGCTTGGCTGCAGAAACCAATGTCTCCATGGCCTGCTGATTCGCCTTGTCATCATTGATGGTCTTGACGCCGGTGAGCGCACTTGAAACTATGGTGACAGAAACCATCGCAGCAACCAGGAACGCTGCCAATGCTATGAGCAGCGATACTCCCTGTTTGCTCTTAAGTTTTTCACTTACTGATCTGATCATGAGAATGAATATATCGTGCCTTCCTTATACAGCTTTACTTCCGTCGCGAAGGTATTGGGTGCTGCAGTTTCTCCTGACAATGACAGATAATACTGAAGTATCACACTGTTATCGCCGCTGCTTCCTGTTGATATGGCATACAATCTTGAACTTGCTGCATCATATCTCCAGATATAGGTATCCTGCGTATTGCCGTCCGCGGCAGATATGCTGCTGCCATCCGTAATGAGGTCCCATCCGAGCTTCCTGTTATGAAGCTTAAGACCGCTGCCGTTATATGATGCTTCCCACATGAAATACTGATAATCATCCTCCGCTATGTTAAAGCTAAGCGCACCTCCCGGCAGATAGTAGGTCTCATACCGGTTGTCACCCGCATCATAGAAGACACCGCTTTCGGTAGGATAATTTCCAGTAAGTACATATGGCTCAGTATCGGTGCTGTTCTGATAAAGCGTTGTCAGGCTTCCGTCACCGCTCAGCTTGCTGTGTGAGATGGCATAGGCGGTTCCTTCAGTTATCGTCTCCCCTTCCGCAAGCGGAACAAACGCACTTTTACTGTATCTTGCATACAAGATAAGGTCTCCTGTAGGTGCGTAGCAGCCGCTCTCATCAGTATATGCTGGGGCTATATTTCCATTTCCATCGACAACGCAGCTTCCTCCCGCAACAGTATCCTTTGCTGTATACCAGCCGTCAAAGCTCCAGCCATCCTTCTCAGGCACAGCTATGTTAAAGCTGCTCATGGTTCCGGACTCAATATCTTCAAGCTTCTGATATTCAGCATCACCTATCCTTAAAGAAATGCTGTACTTTTGAACGAATTGAGGTTCAGGAGCGCTCATCATAGTCACAGGCGGTGCTTCAAGTGACAGCATCGCCGGTGCCGGTGCCTGTGCCGGTGGTGGCACCCGGGACCACGGGGA
>JAUNNP010000006.1:0-15974 GCA_030531385.1 Eubacteriales bacterium | reverse complement strand
GTCGATGGTTCCGGTGTTTGTGCTGCCGGAGTTTCTGCAGGGGCAGTCTCGTTAATGGTTATGTTGTAGACTCTGCCGCTGTATACCTCGCCGCCGGCGCCGCTGTGGTAATCATAGCTCCATACAGCCTCTAAGGTCTGGTCTCCTAAAGCAAAACGTTTAATTTCAAACTTATTTTTATCTTGCGAAACCTGTTCAAGATAGTTGGGATCAAGGTTTGCAAGGCTCCATGTAAGCCTCTCTGAATAATCATTTCCGGCGGTATCTGTGGCCGTGAGCTTAAGAGTATTTGTCTTATCAAGCGGTACTCCAAGTGTAATATCTCCGGGTGCCGTAAGATTAGCTGTTATCGCAAGATCAAAGAACACGCTTCCTGTGCCTGTATTGGCTGTTATTCTTACCGAACCCCTCTTAAGAGCTCTTACCGTAAGGACACAATCGCTGCCTTCTGTTCTGACACTTACAAACTCTGCTATTCCGGCAGGACTAAAATCAAAGGAATCCTTATTAAGTACCAGACTGCCGGCATTCATAAGTGTAAAGTCTTTTTCCGCATAGACGGTTTCTGAGCCTGTTATAGATGTCTGATCTGTCATATCGGCAAATATATCCATATTTGCACGGCTCTTTGCCCAATAGGTGCCGGTAGTAGGCCACTCGCCGTAGTGCACATAAACATATATCGGTGCCTTGGAGGTACTAAAGCTTAAGTCCTTCTGCAGAAGAACGGTCGGGAACGGATAGTTTTGTCCTTCAAGCGCGATATTTGAGCCTGGGAAACTGTACTTTCCATCTATCCTTGTATTGCCTGAGCCTTCTGTGACTGTAACGGTTCCCCATGGTGGGGAAGCTGCTGCAACCCCGTTTGTGACGACGGTGTTCGGATGATCAGTTCCCCATGAGGGGGAAGCTGCACCTGCATTCAGCGCTGTCAGGATGTTCCTGCCATTATAGGTGCCGGCGGTCAGGTTGGCTGCACCGGAAAGCTGGGCATATTTAACTCTGACAGCCTGCGCAGGCTGTCCATCAATATTTAAACTGCTGTTATTGTTATTCAGCTTGTATGTTATATCTTGTGCCGTATAATAATAGCAATTCGAAATCGTAGGGTCACCAGCATCTTTTTCACCGGTTTTGGCCGCCACCGGACGTAAGGTTTTTATGCTTTTGCCTGTACAACCCGAAAGGTCTGTATAGGTGTAGCAGTTTTTCACTATCGGCTTTTTTGTCAAACTGCCGAAAAGTCCTGAACCATCGGCAAGGTTCCCGTTTGCTCGCACATACCATCCGCCGACAAGACCATTCACATGAATTCTTGTATTGTCGGAGAGTGTAGATGAAATCGACCCTCCCGAATAGCAGTTTTCAAGTACGCTTCCGCGGAAATTGCCGGCAAGTCCGCCTACACGGACATTTCGACTGCTGTTATTATAGCTTGGATAAATTTCGATATCAGTAACAGCTGAGCAGGCACTGATTCCCACATTGGTAAGTCCTACAAAGCCTCCCATATTGGTTCCGCCGTAACCGCAGGCATTACGGTTATCTCGAATAGTATATCCGGAAACGGTACAGTTTTTAAATATAGCATTTCCGCCGGTAGAGCTGTTTCCAACCGCAGCTACACCTGCCAGACCGCCCAAGCAATACCAGTTTCTATTGGCTCCATCACTGGCATAAACCATAGAATTAGAAGCCGTCTGTATTTTATTACCCTTATCAGAGTAGAGGATGATGTTCTGTATATCGGCACTGATTGCGATGCCAAATAGGCCCACACCCTGGGATCTACTGCAGATTTCGACATTCTTGATCTGGTAGCTGTTTCCATTATAGGTGCCGTTAAAATATGCTACGCAGACCAGAGCTGCATTATCACTAGTACTAGCATTGACCTTCAGTTCACAGAAAGAACCGATCGGTGTAAATAAACCACCGCCGGCTGTTGTCCCAGCATTCACAGCCATATCCGCATTGATATCATGTGTCTGGTTAAAGTAATACTTTGCCTGACTTCCGCTTGTTGTTTTCTCTGCATAGCCAAGGTAAGTAAAGGCAGACCACTTTTCTGGTGCATTCATTCCATTATTTACATAATCCGCATAATTAAGCCACTCTGTGACCGTTCCTGTCGATCTGTTCCAGTTGATATACTGAAGCTGCGTTGCACTTCTTATCTCATATGCATTGGCATTTGAATCAGATGTAAGTCCGGGTCTCTTGGAGTAGTCGGTCTTGGTTCCGTCATTTCCGGTAAGTACTATGCCGGTCTTTCCTACACCGGCTGCATAACCCATGGCATTCGCAAAGAACGGTGATATCATAAACTCATAGGTATTGGTTCCGTCAGATAAGGTCACCTTGCCGTAACCGTCTTTTGTGAGCTTGGTTACGTCAGATGATGTGTCCGGACTGCATGCATTATCTGATATATTAAACGAATAATCATCCAGATAAATGTAGTCGGCTCCTCCTGCTTCATCCCATTTTCTGGTCGTATAGGCATAGAACTCAAACTGACCGCCCATCTGCGTCTTAAGGGCATCAGATGCATCGGTATTATAAAGATTCGCCGCATCCCCAATATTGGCATGATACGAGATGTTGATACCCTGTGTTCCGGATATTCCGGTTTTTTCTATAAGCTTTCGCTTTTCCTCATCGGTCACTGTATCCGGAGCAGCTCTGTAATATCCATAACCATAGGAAGTAATGCGGCCTCCGTCATTGTGCGAGTTGCAAAGCGTGGTTCCGCTGGATATTTTGGCATCCTTATCAGTTGTGCTTGTCTTAACGGTAGTACCTATATAAGTCATATGGTATCCGTCATTGGTTCCGCCCTCTTCATGCTCCCAGTAGAACATGCCGATATCACCGAGCTCGACCTTGTGCTGCCAGTCTCCATAATGCACATACTTTCCAAGTATATTAGTCACTACAGGACGGTATGGATATATGGTAACATTATCCTCATAGCTGATTCCATAGGAGTAGGTCAGCGTATCTGAGTTTCCATCCTTGCAGAGCGCATCAAAGGATGTGTCATTTCCCTGTGTACTGCCTTCCGCATTGTAGGCATAAAGCTCTCCCACATACTTAAAGCTTCCGTGGCACAGATATTCACATCCTGATACCGAGCCTCCTATCTGGGCAAAGCCGTAGGTTCCGGCGTCACCGCTGCTCTCGATTGCGGTTCCGCAGTAGCTGGAGCTGATCCTGCCGGTATTTGCTCCGGCAAAGCCCGAGACATTGACCTCGCCACCCTTTGATTCGATCACCTGAATATAGCCCATTGCATATGAGTTTCTGATGGTTCCGTACTGATTGGATCCGACGAAGCCTCCCACATAAGCATTGGCATAGTTGGTGGAGATCCTTATCTGCGGACAGTCTTCAGAGCAATTGGTGATAGTGCCGGAATTGCATCCGACAAATCCGCCTGCTGAGAGATTACTGTTGGTATAGGCATGGATAGTGCCGTCAGAGCCCGAAATGAAATATCCGGATGCTGCCGAATTGGTGATGACGCCGGCATTGAAGCCTGCCATAACACCCATGTAAACATCTTCCGATGTGATGTCCTTATCTCGCTTTATGTAATAATTGTCCTCTGAATCCTCCGCTCCGGAATCTTCCCCTGTCACCGGGGTAAAGTTCATTTTGAGTACTGCATTCTCAATAGTGCCCGCACCGTCAACATATCCGAACAGGCCAACATAATTTCCTTCTGAAACAAAGTTGATATTTGTTATCCAGTTGCAGCCTCCGTCATAGGTAGTATTAAAGGATTCACCCTGACTCGCTCCGATAGGTCTCTGTTCTGTAACGGTCTCACCGCCCCTGCCATAATCTGACCACTCGTACTCCTTATAGTCGAGGTTGTTTTCCTGCTTAAAGGTAAGCCCGTTATTCTTAATTACAGTTCTGTACCCGCTGTAATAGAGGCTTAAGTTATTAAGCTGCCTTGCCGTGCGGAGATATATCTCCGAGATCTCCAAGAGGCTCGGGCTCTCTGATACTGTCTTTGCATAATGCGGATTGAAATAGTAATTCCTGGTCTTGCCGCCTTCAGTAAGCTCTACGTTCAGATAATAGGTCGTATTATTGCACTGAGTGGTGTTGACCCACTCTGAAGGAAATGGATATATCTCATATTTTGTTCCGTCCTCTATTGTTACCTCATAGACCGCACCGCCGTTATCCTGAGCCAGATTGCTGCTGCTGAAGATTTCTGTATCGCCGTTTTTGATCCTTACGCCGATCGATGTCTGTGCGCCGGAGATGCTGTAAATGATACCATAGCCATCGCCAACAGCCTTTAGTCTGTCATCTGTGACTATGCTGGCTGACGAATCACAGTTCTTAAGGTATGAGGCATTTGCTCCATAGAAGCCATAGGTTCCGTCACTGTATTTCTCATAGTAGACCAGGGCACCCTCTTCAAAGTCGGCAGCCCAGTCTCCATAGTGTACCGGCACAGCTGTTGTTTCCTCGGTTATGGTCGTAAGCACCGGATATGGGTAGCTGGTCGTAAGTCCGTTATTTATAAGGTTATATTTGTGAGTAATACCTGATGTATCAGCTATCGTATTAAAATTGTAGCCGCTGTTTTTAAGTGCATCCGCGAGGATAACGCTTCCGACTGCTGCGGTTCCGCTTATTTCTCCGGTACCTGAGCCTGATGATGCAGTCAGAAAATAAACATCTAAAGCAGACGCGGCACTTACTGCCGTGCTGTAATATACTGCGTTGTCATAATTGGTCCCCTCGGTGTTGACGGTATTGAGCTTACTGAGTACTGTATAACTGCCGCTGATACTTCCCGCCGCACCGCAGACAAGACCTGCCGCCTGAGTCGTGGCCGCGCGGAAGCCCGCAGCATATGCGTTTGTTATGGATGAAACCGAGCCGCCTGTGACTCTTCCCACGAGACCGCCTGTGTATGCGCCGATCATATAGTTATCGGCATAGGAGTTATCTATTCTTACATCGCCGCCTGTGACTCTTCCCACGAGACCGCCTGAAGAACCGTCGGTGCCGCTCTCTGTGAGGCTATTTTCGACTGAAGAAGCAAGGCTCTTTGTTATGGTAAGGTTGCCGCCGTTTAAGCTTCCTACAAGGCCGCCTGCATTTAAAGCGTCAATGCCTATTTTGGGAACGCCTGTGCTGTTCGGTGTAGGATTATCAAGGATCGAACGGCAGTTTTCGATGATCACAGTGCCGGTCACGCTTCCAAAAAATGCACCGGCAGAGCCTGAAGCCGAGGTTATGTTGGCATCCTTTAAGACGATGTCCTTTATTGAGAAATTGCCAAGATCGGAGCCCTCAAAAAGGCCTCCGTTACCATCTCCTTTATTGACAGCTGTGTCAAGATTCTCGGTCAGGCCTGAGATATTCTCAAGTGTGCCTGCCTGACTGCTGTGATAATCCGTAAGATATCTGTTTTTGATCGGCTTAAAGTTGGGCACAGCCTGAGCCAATCCGTATTTCGGCGTGGTTGTGCCGTTAAAGTATCCGCTGCTGTAGGTGCTTGCCCAGGTCGAGCCTGCACCAAGATCGAGTTCTTTCGACTGGATCGCCTTGGTGATGTATGTGGTCGGGTTGATATTTCCGGATGTTGTGGGATATGCGCTCTCATCAAGGTTCTGCAGATGTCTGCCCTTTAATATGACAGCCTTCGTATTGTGTCCGATTCCGCTGTCAAAGCTTGTGGCAGGCTCGTAGGCATAAAGGCTGTTCGAGCTTGCTGTTACGATCTTATCCTTATCCTCATTCGGCACTACCTCGCTGTCCTTAGGGCAGTATGCTATAACGCTGATCGTAAAATCAGTTCCGCATACAAGCTCCTTCCCGGATCCATGACCGCTTCCCGCGCCATACAGATTGTTGAACCTGAGTTTCGATTCTGTAAGATCATCCAGGGTCAGACTTATGGCAAACTGTATACCGGTCTGCGAGCCTTCAGCATTTATAGGGTCGCCCTGTGATGAATGGGTGAGATCCATGCGGCTGTAATCACGCAGTGCGGGAATGCTGCCTGCGCCACTGTCTCCCCACTCATAGACATGACCGTAGGAGTTGCCTTCATTGTCGGCTATGGTGACAAGTATGGCAAGAGGCGCCGTGACTCCTGCCGGCCTCTTGCAGGTAATATAGGCCGTAAGCTTTTCATCATTTGTGATGGTTATGTTTGGAGACAGCACCTTCTTGGTTCCGATGTCTCCGGCATTGTTCGCACCACCGTAATAGCCTACCCTGGCACCGCCTTCATATCGGCCGCTCTTATATCTATATTCATTATTGTAGGTATTAAAATAGCTTGCGTAGCCTTTGGCGGCGTTATTCTTATCGCTCTCATCATTTGTTTCACTGTAAAATACCGCGTATACCGATGCATTCTTCGGGTTAAACTCGATGACCCAGTTGTTGTTAAGCAGTGACGGGTCCAGAGTATCCTTCCCCATAATGGCATAGGCTGCCGAGTTCGGATCTGACAGTTTGGAGGATGTGAAATAGGCTATGCGGTAGTTTTCAAGATTGTCCGTGTCGGCGATCTCATCAGGGTCAAAATCTCCGGGGTAGCCGTCATCTCCTACCCAAAGCACACCATTAGCATGGGTTCCATCGTCCGCTTCATCCAGCTGATATATGGCAGTATCGCCGCCGGCCCTCATCTTGGTGAGCCGGTTCTGGACAGCCGTGTAGATGATGCCGGCCTTGGAATCGAGCTCCTTCTGGCGGAGGTCCTTCTGCATCTTTATGAGATTGGGCGCCGCTACGCACATCAAAACGAGCAGAATGGCTACTACTATAAGCACTTCCGCTAATGAAAATCCTTTTTTATTCAGTTTTCTGCGTAAGAAATTAAGCATATTTTTGCTCTTGATCCCTGCAGCACGTGTCTATTGTGAAGCCTTTGATCAACCGTGCAGCGTGTAATCCTTGTCCTCGTCGATTATCTCAAGCATGAGCCCTGCAAATACAGGGTCGAACTGTGTTCCGATGCCCTTTTCTATCTCGCTGCGGATGACCGCCTGGGGAAGTATGTCTCTGTATGATCGTTTTGATGCCATGGCATCATAGCTGTCCGCAACTGCAATAAGACGTGCTATCTTTGGTATTTCCTCTCCCTTAAGACCGTCCGGATATCCTGTGCCGTCATATTTTTCATGATGCCAGCGGGCACCTATGGCAAGCTCAGGGATGCTGGTGATGCCGGAAAGTATGCGCTCTCCGATAACCGGATGGTCCTTTATGAGCTGGAACTCCTCATCAGTAAGCCCCGAGGTCTTATTGAGAATGTAATCCGGAATGCCTATCTTGCCGATGTCATGCATAAGACTGATAAAATATATCTTTTTCTGTGCTTTTGCGCTCACGCCGAGCCTCTGCACCATCATTCTCGTATAATCTGCCACACGTCCGGAATGTCCCTCTGTGTATGGATCCTTGGCCTCAACAGCGCTTACGAGTGCCCAGATTATTTCAGATGACATGCGCGCATACAGCTTTGATTCCTTTTCACTGTTTGGTGCTTCCGATTCAAGTTCTTTTATAAAAGCTTCTCTATCCATTGTATTTTCAGTGAATTTTTATATTTTTGCGCATAAAACGACCCATTTACATAGTTGTCAAGATTATAGCACAACTATAGCTGTATTTAAAGATTTTAGGAATTTTGTAAGGTTTAGGCTTAAAGAAGTAAATATTTCAGAACAGGCTAAGATATGCGGTAATGACCTGCTGCCCTGTGAGCATGGTGATCCAGGCTGCGATGGCTATGGATGGACCGAACGGAAATTCCTTGCCTGCGCCGCGTCCGCTTAAAAAAGCTGCCGCAAGTCCGACAAAGCAGGAGATTATAAGAAGATAAAGTGTCTGAAGTATGCCAAAGTGCAGACCGAGCACTGCGATAAGCTTAATGTCTCCGCCTCCCATGGCTGTGCGCTTAATTATATATTCCATGATGAGGACCACGATAAGAAGCGGAACTGACACTCCAAAAAAGCCGAGAAGCATAGGCTTCCAGGCGTCAGCATTTACCGCAAGACGAAGGAGGGCGGCAAAGCTGCTGAATAAAAGAAGGCGGTCGGGTATCTCCATGATGTCGATGTCCACGAGGGATGCCGTGAGCAGAAAGCTCCCAAGCAGCATGAAGCGGACCGTGTCAAGGCTGAAACCAAAGCGCAGCAGCGCCGTGAGGTAGATCAGCATCGAAATGAGCTCTGTGATCGGGTATCTTGCCGAGATCTTCTCACCGCAGTAGCGGCAGCGGCCCTTTAAAAAGAGCCAGCTAAAGAGCGGCACGAGGTCAAGCGGTGAGAGCGTGTGCCCGCAGGAGGTGCAGTGGCTGCGGCCGTGCGTGATCTTTTCGTTGTTTGCAAGCCGCCATGCCCAGGCATTGCAAAAACTCCCCATGACCAGGCCGAGCACGCCCGTGAGCACGAGGAAGTATATCGCATATGCGGTTGGAAAATCAAAAAGGCTTATGTTCATGCCTGTATTGTACCACGAAAGCATAAGCTTTGTGCAGGTCTTTTTAATGCGATCAATAAGTGTTGATAAGTGACTAAATCGCAAAAATATTATTTGCTTGAATCAGCCTAATTATTTTGCTACACTTAAGATAAGCAAAAATTTCAAATTGGTCTTAACTCATATCAGCCGAATCGGCATCTGATGAACTATTCGAAACTTCTTGCTTAAAATCATAAATCAACTGAATAAGCAGGAAGCCTGGATAGTACGGGTCACATGTATCATGTATATACATGTGTTCTTAAATTGTATATATCGAACCATGCTGATTGGGCATACCGAAATTTCTTTCATTCTTCCTGCACAACAAGACATGAATCAATGAAAGAGAGGCGTAAATGGCAAAAAACAACCGAGACTATGACAATGTGTTCAAGACCCTTAAATATAATCACAAGCGACTTTTTGTACCTGTTATAAACAAGATATTTGATAAGCATTATGATACGGATGCGGAGACAAGTCTATTGCCCACCGGAGGAATAGATAACTCTTCGTATGAGTCAGAAGAGAAAGAATCAGATTTCCTTATGTGCATCGAGGGAGATGCATATCTTCTGGAATGCCAGAGCTACCCTGATGGAACAATGGCAATTCGAATTGCAGAATATGCATTTAATGCTGCAAAAAACAATGCAATCACTGAAAATGGAAAGATAACTCTTAACATGCCTGCATACAGTATCATATATGTTAAGAGCGATGCTAACACACCAAGAGGTACTGAAATCTCGTTCAGCTTTCCTGATGGAAGCTTAGTGAATTACAATAGCAAAAATATTATTTTATCAGAGATCACGAAGGAAAGCCTTATTGCCGACAGGCTATTTGCGCTGATACCGTTCTATATTACAAGGTATGAGAAAATCATATCCGATAATGACGGGGATATCTCGCAGGCGCTTGAGGACTTACTCTATTTCAGAAAAGAAATGGAGAGACTGTATGCCGAGAACGAGCTAAAATCTGAAGAACTGATAGATATCGAGGGATATATAAACAGGATCATCAAACATATAACAGATGGAAATACAAATGAGGAAAGGCTGGTAAGGATCATGGGCGGAACAATAGAAGAAACTCCTTCACACGTGATTAAGAGAATGCATGCTGAAAAGATTGCACTCAATTTCTTTAAAAACGGAGATTCCTATGAAATGGTAAGAAAATCGATTCCTATCGATGAAATCAATGATGGCAGATTGCTGGAGTTATTCGGAATAGTCAAGCAGAATGTCAGTGGGGACGGTTCCTTCTGACACATTTTTGAAATGTGGCAGAATTTGCCAAATCCACCGTGTAGTGATATACTTCGTTTCGTTATCATAAAACATGGACAAGGAGGTACATATACCATGGATTTAGGAAATATTCTTGGTGTTGCAAAGGCGCTTGATCTTACTGATGACCAGAAGGCAACTGCAAAGAAGA
This sequence comes from Eubacteriales bacterium, assembly GCA_030531385.1. Lineage (GTDB taxonomy): Bacteria > Bacillota > Clostridia > Lachnospirales > Lachnospiraceae > Avilachnospira. The sequence continues at coordinate 6,005 of JAUNNP010000006.1, read as the reverse complement.
TCGTAAAGGAAGCTGCAGGAAATAAGGATAAGATCATCGCAGGGCTCAAGGAGCACGGCGTAAATATCAATGAGAACCAGGTCGATCTGGTCATGAAGCTGGTTGATAAGCTGTAATTCGGCAACTATCATGATATGTTTAGCAGTTTCAAATTATGAAATAACATAAGTTCACCGCCCTACTGCACATTACGCAGCAGGGCGGTGATTTTTGTGGTTTTATGTGAATAGTATGATTTGCGTGTCAAAAGAACCTTCCCCCTGACACACTTACGAGATCGTGATCTTCGATAAAATATCTGCGGCAACATCATTGGAAACAGCTGTATTTGTCTGGTTATTAATTATTTGTAAATAGATCTTGACATCAGTAGCTGTATTTCCGGGTAAATTGTTTGGTATATCATAGGTGCCTCCAAAATTCTTCTGGCCAGAGTCATAAACTATCTTATTAGTGGAAGGATCTACGACATAGTATCCGATTACATATTTTCCTGAAAGTCCAACATCACTAAGCGACGGCAGGGTTATCTTCTGTCCAACTGAAGCGCTTAGGGTTTCATTAACAGCTGTGGCACAGCGCGACCAGCTGTTAGATATGGTACTTGAGTTTATGGTCCCGCCAAGGCCGTTGCCGTTATTCAGATTGCCTGTATAGCTCCAGAATTCACCCTGTGTATAGGTGTATGATGGTGTTCCGCCACCGCCGCCGCTCCCGTCACCCGACCAGTAGAATACAACTCCGGGGCTTTCGGTGTATGTAACCTTACAGGTCCCGCCGCCATCTGCAGGCGCACCTATCCAGTGCTCACCGTTTTCCTCTCCGTTTGGTCCTGAACTGTAGCCGCCTATTGTGACAGGCTTTTTTGACTGCCAGCCTGCCTGCTTCTGCTTAAGCGTTACGGTTTTCTCCCATTTTCCTTCCTCAACAAAGAAAGCTGCACTTTTATCATTGGAAATAGCTGCCGCCATAACCTCCGCATACGCGCCCCTGACATTTGCCATGTCTGTAGCCTCACGTGACTTTTCGAGCTGCGAGGTAAATATCGGTATGGATATAGCCACGAGCACTGCAATTATAGCCACAACAATGAGCAGCTCAGCCAAAGTAAAACCGCGTTCCGATTTGTATTTTTCTCTATATGCCGTATCGTTTTTCATGTTTTTCTCCTAATCATACGGTAGATATTTCAGCGGGGACCATCCCTTTGCCACATAAAAGGTGTCAAAAGAACCGTCCCCCTGACACATACAGCGTGTCGCTCTTTGAGAGCATATAGTAGGTGCCATTCTCGACAGTCCACTCATCATCGCGCCTCGTATAGACAGTAAATGTGCCGTCATTCATTTTCTCAACAAGCTGATAGGCAATGAGACAGTCGATGCGGTCGTTCTCCGGAGCGCCGTCACCGCTTAAACCAACCTCAATATAGTTAAGCTTGGTGCGGCTCCAGTCGATGACGCTCGCAACATCCGGGTCGCGCTTAACGTACTCCTTGATATTCATAAGGAGGCCATCGTTAAATGCACTTGCCGGAACTCTCTGCTCCTTATTTGATACTAAAGACTCAGGGAAGCCTCCTGCTGCTGCCGCCCTGATATCGGAAACAGAGGTCATAATGCGGTAAATATCTTCCTTCTTATCTGCCTTTATCCTTACAGGCACCAATTCATCATTATCATAGGCATCGACAGCTGCCTTATCTTTTTCAAGCCCTGCGCCTGCGCTGCTGAGCCGCGCCTCGGCATAAATTCCGCTGCCGCTCGACACAGCATAGGCCGTGTTGACATTTTCAAAGAAATTAGAGATTGCCGCGGTGACATAGTCGTTGACCTTCTCAAGTCTTGGATCGACGGCCGGCACAGCGCCCCACTTGAATCTTAAACCATGCGCGAGCGAGTAAGATATCTCGCAGTAGCCTCCCGTCTTTGGTGTTCCGACCCAGCTTAGATCCGGATTGGTCCCGCCAAATTTATTTGAGCTGATCCCGCCTATCTCTACAGGCGTCTTTATCTGCCAGCCATCCTTTTGCTGCTTCAGATCCACAGTCTTTTTCCACTCGCCGGCATAATAGAAATCCACATCTGTGTCGTTGCCGTTTGCCGCCACCATGACCTCAGCGTAGCGCGTCCTTACATTTGCAAGGTCTGCCGCTTCACGGCTCTTCTCTATCTCCTTCGAGATCACATGCGCCGCGAATATACCAAGCAAAGCTACGGCAATGATTATGATAAGTATGGTCGGAATGGAAAATGCTGCCTTTCTTTCCTTTAACTTTTCAATTACCTTATCGTTCATTTATCTTAAGTCTGATCCTCAAAAGCTTATTTGATGTTATCATAACATAAACCTGCCATTTTTAGAAAAGAAATATTCCACCTATAGTCGATTGTTTTTGACAAATATCCCGTGTTAATATACTAGATAGTGTGCAATCGCGCATTAATTTCCAGATTTTGGTAAGCAATTGCACCCCTTATTCCTAAGTTTACGAAAGGATCCAATATGGACAACACTGCTTTTGGTATTCTTATCCGTTCTTTACGAAAACAGAATAATTTGACGCAGACCGATCTTGCCGATAAAATGAATTTGACCAACAAGGCTATTTCCAAATGGGAGCGCGGATTATCGTTCCCCGATATCAGTCTGTTCCCGACACTCGCAGACGTTCTCGGAGTGACCGTGGAGGATCTGGTATCAGCCTGCTCTGCCGAGGCAGTTCCGTCCAGACTTATAGAGATCTTTAAGCTGTCACACGATATCCGCACACCTCTTAACGCCATCCTTGGCTACACGAGCCTCGCGACCATGCATATGGATGACCCTGAGGTATTGAAGGCATATCTCGACAACATTTACACCTCGGGAAAGTACCTGCTCGATACCATTAACGAGGTCATGGAGCTCGCCCACAACGATAAAGCCGCTGTAAATGAAGACGCCGCCGATTACAGACCCTCGGATCTAAATACCATCATCGCAAGCTACAGCTTTTCCGGAAGGTGCATCCTCCTTACCGAGGACAACGAGCTCAACCGTGAGATCGCAGGCGAGCTCCTCCGTGAGATCGGCATTAACGTTGAGTACGCAGAGGACGGTCTCATCTGCCTTGACAAGGTAGTTAAGATGCCGGCAGATCATTATGACCTTATTCTCATGGACATTCAGATGCCAAATATGAGCGGCATTGAGGCAACAAGAGCCATACGCGCGCTGAGCGACAAGACCCGCGCCGCAATTCCTATCGTTGCCATGACCGCAAACGTCTACGCTGAGGACCGTGAGGCAGCATTTGCAGCGGGAATGGACGGTTTTGTGGAAAAGCCTGTTAACATCACGCAGTTATATAACGAGATCGGAAAGGTCCTTGGCGAGGATCAGAGCTGATCCACAGTAAGGCTATGGAAACATTAACAGATTACATTTTATGGAGAGGTGACCTTAAGTTCACGCAGTCGCGCTTTAACATCATGGACGCGATGGTGCTGAGCCAGGTCACCTATTTTGATATGCTGCCGTATTTCAGCGCAGCCCATCCTTCGGGCAATGCTGACCCCGAAGATAAATCAAAAGACGGAGCTCTCCCTGCAAACGGAGGAGCCCATGTGATCGGAACGATCTCGGAGATATATGAGTACTTAAGCTCCCACGATGCCATAAAATGCACTATCGTGGGGCCGTCCGAAAAAAGCATTCGTCTTTTTAAGGCTGCCGCCATGTCAGAGCGCTTCGGTAATGTCAAAATAAGCTTTCATGCTGACATTCATGCCCCGGAGTATTCACTGCAGTTTGCGGCGATGACATTTACAGTTAAGGATGAGGCCGGCGAGCTGGCCTATGTTTCCTATCGCGGCACCGATGGCTCGGTCGCAGGCTGGAAGGAAGACTTTATGATGACCTGCCGCAGGACCCGCTCACAGGCAATGGCGCTCGACTATCTGCAGCATGTGATTTTAAAATACAGCGCCCGTCACGGGCTCTCCGCCGACAAAGCGCCTGACACGGCATCAAAGTTGCCGGAGCTTTCCGGTCCCGGTGCGCCATATCCGCGCTTTATCGTAGGCGGCCACTCCAAGGGCGCGAACCACGCCATGTTTGCCTCTGCTTTGCTGCCCGCAGAGCTGCAGGACAGGCTTGAGACTATCTATATTTTCGACGGTCCCGGATTCTGCCCGGACGTTCTTGATGCGGAGCTCCTGCAGCCGATAAGCGGCAGGATGAAGCGCGTGGTTCCCGAGTACTGCATTTTCGGCAAGATATTTGAGGTCGATGTGCCGGACACTGTCATCGTAAAGAGCACAGACCTCGGTATTATGCAGCATAACATGAGCACCTGGCGCCTAGACCACAACCACCTGCTTACGGCAGACGGATATTATGCTACCAGCAGGCTGCTTTCGGCAAAGCTTATGAACTGGGTCAACACGATGAACCTCGAGGAACGCGAGGAATTTGTGCAGAGATTTTTCAGGATATTTGAGGAGAGCCTCCCCGAGAATTGGGATATGAATGAAGCCGGTGAAAGACTAAGCGAAAGGATCGGCGAGAAAATAGGCGGAAGGCTTGCCGACAGGGTTCCCGGCAGGCTTACAGAAAAGCTTCCCGACAATCTTGCCGGGAAGCTCATTGAAATTGAAAAAGAAATAAGACGTTTACTTTAATTATCCACTACAATCGTCGCTGAGCCATAAGCCACGGGGCAGGGCTTACCGCCTTCTGTCCTTTCCGGTGCGTATATAGTACTCCGATTTATCCTTATACATCCGCTCATCTGCATTTTTCAGCAATGCTGAGATGTCAGACTCGGCTTCCTCAGAAGCATATGCTGCTCCTGTTGAGATCTCTATTTTGGTAATAAATTTTCCATGCCATGCCGATGTCTGCTCTTTAAGCTCGTTTACTGCTTCGGTAAGCTCTCCCACGGTGCAGCTTACAAATGCAATAAACTCGTCTCCGCCTACACGGTATGCATTTCCATATTTTGAAAAGCACTCCATGATGCACTCCGCGGCTCCGCGAATAAGCTCATCTCCCGCCTCATGTCCGATGTTGTCATTTACATATTTAAGCTGATTGATATCCATCGAAACAACCGCAAAGTTTTGCGGAAGCTCTCCGGCTGACAGCTCCTCAAGCTGCTCATTGTATGCAATACGGTTCTTCATGCCTGTAAGTCCGTCTGTCCTTGCAAGCTCTGCCATTTTGGCTGAAATGCCGCGCTCCCTCTCTGTCTCCAGCTCGCCCTCGTAGATTTCCCTTACGTGCTTTGTGATGGTACGGCAGACAAAGTAACCGGCGGCAAACATGATGATAAACTCGATAGTGTATCCGCCCATCTGTCCCGCAAACCACCCGAATGTATCTACATCTGTGCGAAGCGAGGCCTGATGCTGCGCGATCGTAAGATTGGTCACAAACATTCCGATATATGAGATCACACATATGATAAAGTAGTACTTCTCACTGTAGTATAAGAGGCTCATGACGGGAAGCATGAAATAGGTCAGATAAATGCCTACGCGAAGGTTTGCCATGAGCGTGATCATGACAACCATGCCGAGCATGGAAATAAATGACGGCAGGAAGCCCTCCGGCGACTTCTTAAGTGCGGCCTTGCACATCAGTATCAGCACCAGGTCTGAAACCGGTATCGCCATGCAGGACAGGTATGTGATCTCGGGAAAAGCTCCAAAATATACACCCACTGCTATGGCCGGGCCGACAAGCATCACACAGTACAGGATCTTGATCAGGTTCTCGTTTCTCTCTGCGCGGTTCGCCTTCAGAAATTCCTCATATGTTGTGAAGTTTTTCATTTTCTCTATAGACATGTCCGTTTGATTTCCTTTGGCTTTGGTTTTATCGATCTTACTTTTGACGCTCTCTTCATTATATTCTAAAATACATTCATGGTTTCTTCAATTATTCATCTCTGAAATTAATGCTTTAAGTGTTATTGATACCTTAAATTGACCGAAAACTGCTGTACTTGATTGTCCAAG
>JAUNNP010000091.1 GCA_030531385.1 Eubacteriales bacterium | reverse complement strand
CATCTGACTGTTAATCAGGGGGTCCCAGGTTCAAGTCCTGGTTGGGGCGTAAAAATTGTGTTGACATTTTTGAGGGGATTTAGTATACTTCAAAAGTCGTCAGAAACGATCAAGCCGATATGGCTCAATGGTAGAGCAGCTGATTTGTAATCAGCAGGTTGAGGGTTCGAGTCCCCCTATCGGCTTTATTTTTTTATCTAAATTAGATAAAGAATGTTTGGTTCCTTAGCTCAGTTGGTTAGAGCAACCGGCTCATAACCGGTCGGTCCTGGGTTCGAGTCCCCGAGGAACCATTTTTATTGCCGGAGTGGCGGAATTGGCAGACGCCCGGGACTTAAAATCCCGTGGGTAGTGATACCCGTGCCGGTTCGACCCCGGTCTCCGGCATCAATAAGATTTTATTTAGTGCAGTCATTAAGGTGGCTGCATTTTTTTATTGCAAAAGCCCGCGGGACAGCCGCCGTGCTCGCACGAGCGGACATTTTGTTGTCGTTACTTATGATTTTATCAGCTTCCGGCTATTGACATGGATCATCTGAAGAGTATAATAAAGCCATAAACACTTGAACAGTTGTTCAAATGAATGAATTATAATGGGACAGGAGGACAAAATGAAGAAGTCTTATAAGATCGATGTTGACTGCGCTAACTGTGCAAACAAGATGGAAGCAGCGGCTAAGGGTACCGCAGGTGTAAAGGATGCTGTCGTTAACTTTATGGCACTCAAGATGAATGTAGAGTTTGAGGAGGGCGCCGATCCTAAGGCTGTTATGCAGAATGTTCTTGTAAACTGCAAGAAGGTGGAAGAGGACTGCGAGATCTTCCTTTGATAATAAACCGGGTCATGAATAAAAAACAGAAAAAAGTTTTATACAAGATCATAATCACGATCGTACTACTGGCGGTCATCTCATTTATACCGGCTAAAGGGACGCTTAAATTTATTCTTTACATGATACCATACCTCATCATTGGCTGCGATGTCCTGAAGAAGGCGGTCCACGGAGTTAAATGCCTGCAGCCCTTTGATGAGAACTTTCTCATGGCGGTTGCGACAGTCGGAGCCATCGCGCTCGGCGAGTACACCGAGGGTGTGGCAGTTATGCTGTTCTATCAGATCGGTGAGCTTTTCCAGAGCTATGCCGTCGGAAAGAGCCGCAGAAACATAAGCGAGCTCATGGATATCCGTCCGGATACAGCTTATATTGAGAATGCTGACGGCGAGATCGAAGAGGTCGACCCGGATGAGGTCGAGATCGGAACTGTAATAGTAGTAAGACCGGGAGAGAAAATACCGATCGACGGCATTGTGGTCGAGGGAAACAGCTCACTTAATACAAGCGCGCTCACAGGTGAAAGTGTGCCGCGTGCCATAAGAGAGGGCAATCAGGCATCAAGCGGCTGCATTAACATGACAGGTACGCTTAAGATACAGACCACCAGAGAATTCGGCGAGTCAACAGCCTCAAAGATACTTGATCTTGTTGAGAATGCAAGCTCAAGAAAATCCCGCTCTGAAGCATTTATATCAAAATTTGCGAGGGTCTACACCCCGGCTGTCTGCTTTGCTGCGCTTATGCTTGCAGTCGCAGCTCCGCTCGTCAGCATGCTTCTTGGCTTTGACGCGGGCTGGGGTAAGTGGGTATACAGAGCACTTACGTTCCTTGTAATCAGCTGCCCGTGCGCACTTGTCATCAGCATTCCCCTTACCTTCTTTGCAGGTATCGGCGGAGCGAGCAATGCGGGCGTGCTTGTGAAGGGCTCGGTATACCTTGAAGCTCTTTCCGAGGTGAAAACGGTTGTCTTTGATAAGACCGGCACGCTTACAGAGGGCGTGTTCGAGGTTACGGACATAATCGTGGCAGACAGTGCTGCGAATGCTGCGGGTGTGAGCGCGGCCGGTGCGGCTGAGGCAGACAGTGCCGGAATGAGTAAGGAGAGGCTGATCGAGCTGGCAGCATTTGCAGAAAATTACTCCACCCATCCCGTGAGTCAGTCTTTGAGAGAGGCCTATGGCAGGAGCATAGACGCGAACCGCGTGTCTGAGGTTCAGGAGATCAGCGGACACGGTGTTACGGCAAAGGTAGACGGAATAAGCGTGGCAGCGGGAAATGCCAGGCTTATGAAGCGCCTTGGCATAAGCTTTGAGGAGACAGGCTGCGCGGGAACTCTTGTTTATGTGGCGGCAGACGGCAAATACTTAGGCTCCATCTGTATTTCAGATAAGCTTAAGAGTACTTCGGCTCAGGCGATATCGGCACTTAAGAAGGCCGGGATGAAGACGGTAATGCTGACCGGCGATGTAAAGTCGGCAGGCGAGGCGGCTGCCGGGGAGCTTGGCATCGATGAGGTCTTCACAGGACTTCTCCCGGGTGATAAGGTCGATAGATTAGAGGAGATCATAAATTCGAGCGCCGCGAAGGCTAAGACAGCGTTTGTTGGAGACGGAATCAATGACGCACCGGTGCTTTCAAGGGCAGATGTCGGAATTGCAATGGGTGCTCTGGGCTCTGACGCGGCCATAGAGGCGGCTGATGTGGTTTTGATGGATGATGACCCGCTTAAGATAGTAAAAGCCGTTAAAATCGCTTCTAAATGCATGAGGATCGTTTACGAGAATATCTACTTTGCGATCGGCGTAAAGCTCCTTTGCCTGCTGCTCGGAGCTGTGGGTATTGCAAATATGTGGGCGGCTATCTTTGCGGATGTAGGTGTCATGGTGATCGCGGTGCTAAATGCGATCCGCGCTCTCTCGGTAAAGAAGCTCTGATATTCAATTATGATTACGAGCGGAGGAGCGCCCCTGAAGAGGGACCTTTTCCCAAATTCATATATAGAGAGGACAAGATGACTGAATTTGACAATATTGAAGTAACAGAAGAAGAACTTTACGACCTTGCGGAGCTCTATAAAATATTCGGAGACTCGACCAGGATGAAGATATTGTTCTTTCTGTTTGAAACGGAAGAGGTTAGCGTCGGTGATCTTGCGGAAAGTCTTAATATGACAGTCTCCGCGATCTCCCATCAGCTCAAGATCCTTAAGTCTTCAAAGCTTGTAAAGAGCCGAAGAGACGGAAAGTCCGCACTGTATTCTCTCGATGACGAACATGTGCGTACGATCATCGAGTGCGGCATGGAGCATATAAGGGAGTCATGAGTCAAATTGACATATCAGAGAGACCCGAAGCAAATTGACATATGGGAGTCCCAGGTCAAATTAACAGTTACAAGATGCGTGAAATGTGGTATGATACATCTGTATGTAATTTTCTTACAGGACAAACTTATGTGTTTATAAGGGGAGAGATATATGTCGAATTGTGCAATAGTAGGAATCAACTGGGGCGATGAGGGAAAGGGCCGTATGGTCGACCTTCTCACCGAGGATTATGATGTTGTTATCAGATATCAGGGCGGCGGAAATGCGGGCCATACCGTAATCAATGACCAGGGCAAGTTTGCGCTTCACCTTCTGCCATCCGGCATTTTCAGAAAGGGAACAGTCAACATTCTCGGAAATGGTGTTGCACTTGACCTGGAGAACCTCTGGAAGGAGATCTCTGAGGTTACGGCACAGGGCGTCAGCATTACCCCCGAGAACCTTAAGATAAGCGACAGAGCTTCACTGCTGCTTCCGTGGCACCGTGACCTTGACGGACTTGAGGAGGCCAGACTTGCAGATAAGAAGTTTGGTTCCACCAAGCAGGGTATCGCTCCTTTCTATTCAGATAAATATCAGAAGAAGACCATCCTTGCGGGTGAGTTATTCTATCCTGAGCATCTTAAGGAGCATGCGGCCGACCTTATGGAGTGGAAGAATCTTACACTTACCAGAGTTTACGGAGCTGAAGGCTATACCATTGAGAAGCTCATGGCATGGTTCGATGAGTTTGGTTCAAAGCTTAAGCCATTTGTATGCGATACCTCAGAGTTCCTTGAGCAGGCACAAAAGGATGGAAAGAAGATCCTCTTTGAGGCACAGCTTGGTTCACTTCGTGACCTTGATTTCGGTATCCATCCGATGACCACTTCATCCAACACGATCGCGGCATATGCACCTGTTGGCGCAGGCGCTCCCGGCATTAAGCTCGACAGGATCGTGGGTGTTGTCAAGGCATATTCTTCATGCGTGGGCGAGGGACCTTTCACCTGCGAGTGGTTCGGCGAGGAGGCTGAAAAGCTCCGCGAGGCCGGCGGTGAGTACGGCGCAAAGACAGGAAGACCGAGAAGAGTAGGTCCTGTTGATGTAGTCGCAACACGCTACGGCATCAAGAAGCAGGCTGCCACAGAGATCGCCCTTACAAAGCTCGATGTCTTAAGCTACATGGATGAGATCCCGATCTGCTCAAAGTATATCGTAAACGGAGAGGAGACAGATAAGTTCCCGTTCCCTGTGCTTCTTGCAGACGCTAAGCCGGTATTTACAACTATGCCGGGCTGGAAGTGCGATATCTCGGGCGTTCGTAAGTTTGAGGACCTCCCGAAGGAGGCTCAGGACTATGTAAGATACCTTGAGAAGGCTATCGAGTGCCGTATCTCTTATGTTTCGGTAGGTGCTGAGAGAGAAGCTATCATCCTGATGGACTAATGATATGAATTTGAGTGTGCCGGACATGGCTCAGTGCTGTACTGTCCGGCACAAAGTTTTGTTAACAGGTATAACAGCGGATACGGGAAATGCTGCCGGCCGTCAGCATTTTCCGAAATCCGGAAGAATAAATAAGGCAGGTTAACGCGAAAGGATATACACATGAACAACAAGTACGAATCACCTCTTTCACAGAGATACGCGTCGGAATATATGCTTCAGCTGTTCTCGGCTGACACGAGATCACAGACCTGGAGAAAGCTCTGGGTAGCCCTTGCGGAGGCAGAGCATGAGCTTGGCCTTCCTGTGACAAAGGAGCAGGTCGAGGAGCTCAAGGCTCATATCACAGATATCGATTATGATGTTGTAAGAGCACGTGAGAAAGAGGTGCGCCATGATGTTATGGCTCATGTTCATGCTTACGGAAAGGTCGCTCCGGGGGCGGCCGGCATCATTCACCTCGGCGCTACAAGCTGTTATGTTACGGACAATGCCGATCTTATTATCTACAAGGACGCCCTCCTTCACATCAGAAAGCAGCTCATAAATGTAATGGCGGCGCTTGCTAAGTTTGCGGATAAGTATAAGGCACTTCCGACACTTGGATATACACATTATCAGCCGGCCCAGATGGTGACGGTAGGAAAGAGGGCCAGCCTCTGGCTGCAGGACTTTGCTTCGGATCTTGAGGAGCTTGACCATGTTGTCAGCTCGATGAAGCTCCTTGGCTGCCGCGGAACGACGGGAACCGAGGCCAGCTTTATGGATCTTTTTGACGGTGACGAGAAGAAGATCATCAAGATGAATGAGATGATCTGCGAGAAGTTCGGTTTCGATGACGTTTTTGATGTTACGGGCCAGACCTATCCGAGAAAGCAGGATTCGAGGATCCTCAACGTGCTTTCATCCATCGCGCAGAGCTGCTACCGCATGGCAAATGACATAAGACTCCTTCAGCACGACAGACAGATCGACGAGCCGTTCGAGGAGAAGCAGATCGGTTCCTCTGCTATGCCTTACAAGCGCAATCCTATGCGCTGCGAGCGTATCTGCTCACTCGCGCGTTTCCTTATGGCGGATGCCATGAACGCGCCTATGACAGCGTCTGTTCAGTGGCTCGAGCGTACTCTCGATGACTCAGCCAACAGACGTATCTCCCTCCCGGAGGGCTTCCTCTCAGCTGACGCCATCCTCATTATCGCGGGCAATGTTGCCGCCGGCATGAGAGTGAATGAGAAGGTCATTGAGGCGGCCGTTATGGAGTATCTGCCATTTATCGCTACCGAGAATATCATGATGGAGGCCGTAAAGCGCGGCGGAAACCGTCAGGAGCTTCATGAAATCATCAGGGGCTGCACCATGACAGCTACGGCAAGGATGAAGAACGGCGAGAAGGGCGACCTTATGGCGCTGCTTGCAGCTGAGCCGAAGCTCGGACTTAAGGAAGGCGAGATCAACGATATCCTCGAGCCATCCAAGTATATCGGACGCTGCCCGGCTCAGGTCGAGGCTTATCTTAAAAAGCTCGCTCCGGTGCTTAAGGAGGCAACGGGCGAGACTGCAGAGATTTCAATCTGATGCACCAGTGGACGGCATCAACAGATGCGATGCTTGCATCGGCAGCTGTTGATATCGGACACGCAAGGACATGAGCAAGAAGCCCGACAGGGCGGATTGCGAATGTCCGGTGGACGGCGTGAGCGCGGAGCAGCTCGCGGAGCATTTGTAAAAATAGAAGGACACATACATGAACACAACTTCATTTCGCGGAGATGATAAATATGTTGCATCAGAGGATCTGCTTGCAACCGTAAACATTGCCATGGCGCTCGAAAAGCCCCTGCTTATAAAGGGCGAGCCGGGCACAGGAAAGACAAAGCTTGCTGAGGCCGTGTCGCACGCGCTCGGCAAGAAGCTTATTATATGGAACATTAAGTCTACTACCAAGGCGCAGGACGGCCTCTATGTTTACGACGTAGTGCAGAGGCTTTATGACAGCCAGTTCGGAACGCACGGAGTTGACGACATTGCGCATTATATCAAGCTCGGCAAGCTCGGCGAGGCCTTCACCGCTGATGAGCAGGTGGTGCTCCTTATCGACGAGATCGATAAGGCCGACATCGAGTTCCCGAACGACCTTTTGTGGGAGCTTGACCAGATGGAGTTCAACATTCCGGAGACCGGCGAGAATATCAAGGCGAAGCATCGCCCCATAGTTATTATTACTTCCAACGCTGAAAAGGAGCTGCCCGATGCCTTCCTTCGCAGGTGCATTTTCCACTACATTGAGTTCCCTGATGAGAAGCAGATGGCGGAGATCATCAAGGTCCACTTTGATAAGCTTGACGAGAAGCTCGTAAGCCAGGCGATGACAGCATTTTACATGATAAGGAACTTAAGGGGCATCGACAAAAAACCGAGCACATCTGAGCTTATCGACTGGATCAGGGCGCTTTCCGTAAGCGGTGTGGATCCGGTGCTGATCGAGACACAGATTCCTTTTGCGGGCGTGCTGCTGAAAAAAGATAAGGATATTGAGACATTGGGCAAGGTCGGAAGGTTCTAAGACCTTAAAGGAGTAGTTGCTTGTTTATAGAGTTTTTTTACAAGTTAAGAAAAAACGGTCTTGATGTCTCGCTGAATGAATGGATGACTCTGATGTCTGCGCTTGAAAAGGGACTGCACAACCAGAGCTTTACGGGCTTTTATCACCTGGCGCGTGCTATTGTAGTGAAGTCTGAGGTCGAGTTTGATAAGTTTGACCAGACCTTTGTGGAGGTGTTTAAGGGAGTTCCTTATGAGGGACCTGTGCCTGACGAGGTCATGAAGTGGCTGCAGAATCCAAAGGAGGACCTTGGGAGAGATTTTGCGGCGGAGCTTGAGGCACTTGCAGGCAACTTTGACAGGGCGGACTTTGAGGAACTGCTTCGGAAAATGCAGGAGACTCTTGAGAAGCAGGACGGAGAGCACAACGGAGGCTCTAAGTGGGTCGGTACCCAGGGACGCACGGGCTACGGAAACAGCGGCTGGTATCCAAACGGCATAAGGATAGGCGGAGAGGGCATGCATCGTACAGCTATGTCGGTCGCTACTGAGAGAAATTACCGCGACTTCAGAACTGACAGAGTCATTGATAACCGTCAGCTGCAGGTGGCCTTCAGGAAGCTCAGGAGCTTCAGCACAGACGACCCGTTTGCTGAGAAGGAGCTCGACATTGACGGCACTATCGAGGATACCGGAAATAACGGCGGTATCTTAAAGATAAGGATGAAGAATCCGAGAAAGAATGCTGTAAAGCTTCTTATGCTCATGGACAGCGGCGGCTCGATGGACTGGTATAATGCGCTGTGCAGTCAGCTCTTCCATGCGGCAGCAGGCTCTAATTTCTTCAAGGAGCTGCACACTTATTATTTCCATAACTGCGTATATGATAAGCTCTATACGACACCTGAGATGTTCGGAAGAGATGCTGTGCAGACAGATTGGCTTTTAAACAATTTCGGAAGTGAGTATAAGGTCATTATAGTGAGTGATGCGGCAATGAATCCGCAGGAGCTCGTGGAGCGCCGGTATGACTGGCGCAGCAGGACCTATGATGAGAATACGGGTATGGACAGGCTCCTCAGTTTTAAGAATCAATATCCTTATCTTATCTGGCTGAACCCGGAGCCGCTTCCGCAGACACGCAATTACTGGTCGCAGACTCATCTGGAGCTTGCAAAGATCTTTAATATGTATGATCTGTCGGTAGATGGGCTTGAGAAGGGTGTCAAGGCGCTGATGGCGAGACGGT
>JAUNNP010000090.1 GCA_030531385.1 Eubacteriales bacterium | reverse complement strand
TTTATAAGTTCATTTGTATGTTCATCATTTGCTGATCCATTTGTAAGCTCATTTACAGGTCCATCTGCCGTGCCTTTGCCTGTACCGGTAAGCTCGCGGACCGCAAAAGCCCTCGCAAGCTTCGTTCCGTCTTCATTACCGACCACACAAAGGAGCTTAAGCTGCCCGTCTTTTATCTCTGCATAGGCACCGACAGGAAGACTGCAGTCTCCGCCGGCAGCTTTGAGGAATTCTCTCTCCGCCTTTAACGTGATCATACTTTCCCTGTCGGAAAGACTCTCTAACTTCCCGATCAGCCCGCTGTTGTCTGCCAAAAGTTCAACAGCAAGCATTCCCTGTGCCGGAGCCGGGACCATCTCGTCCACCGAAAGGTACTGTGTGATCTTATCCTCAAGTCCGATACGCTTTAATCCTGCTGCGGCAAGCACCAGGCCGTCAAAGCTCTCCTCACCCTCTGCCGGCTCATAGAGCTTTCGGAGTCTTGTATCAACATTGCCGCGTATATGCACGATCTTAAGATCGGGTCTTAGTTCAAGGAGCTGGGCCGCCCTTCTTTTGCTGCCTGTCGCGATCTTCGCTCCGGGTTTAAGTTCATCAAGGCTTTTGGCATCTTTAAGGATGAGCACATCCCTCGGATCCTCTCTCTTCCAGGCATCCGCAAAGACAAGGCCCTCCTCCGGTTCCTCCGGCATATCCTTCATTGAATGCACCGCAAGCTGAATACTGCCGTCAAGCAGGGCTTTCTCGATCTCATCAGCAAAGACTCCCTTGCCTCCGATCCTGTCGACCGGCAGCTCTGCGTGTCTGTCTCCGGTGGTCACGATCTCAACTATCTCAAATTCGTCCCCCGGATACGCATCCTTCAATTTATCAATAACAAGCTTTGCCTGAGCCTTTGCAAGCTTTGAGCGTCTTGTTCCAACCTTATAAAGCATTCTGTTTTCCTATATCACTTTTTATTGACCCATTACGGCCTTGAGCTGCGGTCTCAGTCTGAAGCTCACAAAGGAGGCAAGTATGCATAGCACAAGATCAGGCAGTACCGTTATCAGGCAATACTGTGCTGCGATCGTCCCAAGTGAAATATTCTCACTGACATAAAGCCGCATTATAAGATAAAAGTACAATGTTCCTGCCAGATAATCCACCGCAAGGCCAATCACCGCCGAGCCCAGCATTTTCCAAAATAAATTCGCCCCGGAGGTTCCTGCAATATAGGCTGTCGGTATAAAGCCAAGCAGGAATCCAAAGCCCGCTCTGAGCACATATGCCGGTCCTCCGCCCGCGGCAAATACAGGAAAGCCGATAAGTCCAAGGCACAGGTACACGAGAACACTCAGAGCCCCGCCCCTTGCTCCGAGGATGAATCCGGCGGAAAGCACAAAAAACAGCTGCAGCGTAAAGTGCATCGTATACAGAGGCATGGGTATGTCTATCCGGATGAACGCCCCAAGAGCTATAAGCGCCGCGAACATGGCGCACATTGTAAGTTCCTTAGAACGGAGATTCATATAAAAACATCTCCTTGAATTTAGATTCCGGCGGTCGGGATCCTGAGAAAGACCCGGCCGCGTCATGCATCAAATACGCCTGAATATCTTTCCGTCGGCAATAAGATGATGCTCCCCGTAAAAGCGCTCACCATTTTCATCTATCATAAGATAGCTTCCGTCAGGGATGGCAAAAAACTCTCTGCCATGGCTGTCGGGATAAACTATATCCTTAAAAAGCCGTTTGCCGTCAAGATAATTATTCTTCGTCATCTGATAATGCGGAATGAGCATCTTGCGTGTAAGGCCAAGCCCTGTTATAAAGCGCCGGTAATCAGGATCCTCTGTCTCACCGTCAAGCTCAGGCTCCGCGTAAACGATCTCGGCTGAGTTCATCGAGCCCGCACTTATACCTATGATGACGCCATCAAAGCCCTGAAGCTTTCTCTTTAGCTCCAGCTCCTTGAAGAAATCGTTCTGCGTCGGCACATGGCCGCCGGCGAGAAAGATCACATCATAGCCTTGTATATCTTCTTTTGTATATACCGTATCCCTGTGGTCCAATATATCAAATCTGGAAATGCCAAGACCGCTTACTTCAGCGGTATAGCCGAAAAAGTCTGTCATCTCATCATTTCCGTCAAAATCATCGGGGTCCGAAGCTATCATGAGGCAGCGCGCATCGTCAGGCCAGACCTTCGAGAGGTTCTCCCTGAAGCCGTTGCTTTCATCAAAGCCTTCTACCTGATATTCGCCGTCAAGCGAGCCGGTCGGGCTGCTTGTAAGAAAAACTGTCATATATAAAACTCCTGCTGCTTTCTGCAGGCTTTACGGCATAGGGAAATAACGAATCTTGATTTGCTATGCCGTATAGTCCGGACGATGGACTCAGCCAATGGAAATAACCTTGTACTCCTTATCCTCGACAGCCTTCTTCAGGACATCATCAGCAACTTCCTTCTCCATGTGCACGACAGCCTGATTCTTCTCGTGGCTTACCTCAGCTGATGAAACACCGTCAAGTGCCTCAAGTGCCTTCTTTACTGTTGCCTCGCAGTGCACACACATCATACCCTCGATATTCATTGTCTTTTCCATAACATTTGTCTCCTTTTCCATATATTTAACATTGTTTGCAAGTTTCTTCACCGGCTTATCCTTAGACCCGTCAAACACCTTAAAAAGATTCAGCCTCAAAGCATTGCTTACCACGCAGAAGCTTGAAAGACTCATCGCCGCAGCTCCGAACATCGGATTAAGACTCCATCCGAAAAGCTTCACATAAAGGCCTGCCGCAAGCGGAATGCCAATGACATTATAGAAAAATGCCCAGAAAAGATTCTCGTGAATGTTTCTGAGAGTGGCTCTTCCGAGGCGGATAGCCGCAGGAACACACCTGAGCTCATTTTTCATAAGCACGACATCAGCCGCATCGATCGCAACATCTGTTCCCGCACCGATCGCGATGCCAATATCCGCACGGGTAAGCGCAGGAGCATCATTGATTCCATCGCCGACCATGGCGAGCTTGCCCTCTTCCTGAAGCTTTCTTACAACAGCCTCCTTGCCGTCAGGCAGCACCTCCGCGATGACCTCACTAACGCCGGCCTTATCTCCTATGGCCCTGGCTGTTCTCGCATTGTCACCGGTAAGCATAACGACGCGGATGCCCTGGTTCTTAAGCTCAGCAATAGCCTCCGGCGCATCACTTTTAAGCTGATCGGCCACAGCTATGATGCCGAGCAGCCTCCTGCTTCCATCCTCACTCTCTTCCATAAAGAAAAGCGGAGTCTTGCCCTCATCAGAGAGCTGCTCGGACCTGCCTTGAATGCTGACGCCGGCCATCATCTCTTTGCCATCGGATTTACCTGCATCCCATGCAAGCATTCCCTCGTCAAGCTTTATAAGTGTTTCAATGAATTTCCTGCTTCCGCCATAGACAGTCATTTCAGCGGAGCCAGCATTCGGAACAGGACCGCCGATCTTTCCCTTAAGTCCGTTTCCGACCAGCGCGGCAAACTCAGAGACCGCCAGGGCATTTATGCCCTCAGCATTTGCATATTCCACAACTGCGGCAGCCAGCGGATGCTCACTCTTAAGTTCGATCGAATATGCCTTTTTAACGAGCTCATCCTCGCTCACGCCCTCAGCCGGTATGATATCCGTAACAGCGGGCTTACCTGTGGTGATCGTGCCGGTCTTATCCAGCACGACGATCTCCGTGCGGCCCGTATTTTCAAGTGCCGCCGCAGTCTTATAGAGGATACCGTTCTTTGCTCCCATGCCGTTTCCGACCATGATTGCAACGGGAGTAGCCAGCCCAAGCGCACACGGGCAGCTAATGACGAGCACCGATATTGCGCGTGCAAGTGCATAACCAAACTCTGCGCCGACCGCTTTCCAGATAATAAAGGTAATTATGGCAATGCTGATGACTACAGGCACGAATATTCCCGATACCTTATCGGCGATCTTTGCAATAGGCGCCTTGGTCGCGGCGGCATCGCTGACCATCTGAATGATCTGTGAAAGTGTGGTATCCTCACCGACTCTTGTGGCGCGGCACCTGATAAAGCCGGACTGGTTTACGGTGGCCGCAGAAACATTACTTCCCTCTTCCTTATCTACCGGGATGCTCTCACCCGTAAGGGCGGCTTCATTTACAGCTGAACTGCCCTCTAAGACAATGCCGTCTACCGGAATGCTCTCGCCGGGACGCACAACGAAGATATCATCCTTTACGACCTCGGATATCTGCACCTCCTGCTCTTTACCTTCCCTGATGACATTGGCAGTTTTGGGAGCGAGCTTCATAAGGTCCTTAAGTGCATCTGTGGTCCTGCCCTTGGATCTTGCCTCAAGCATCTTGCCAACAGTGATAAGCGCAAGGATCATAGCCGCTGACTCAAAGTAAAACTCATCCATATAGGGCATGCCTGCCTCCGGTCCGCCCTTGCAGACAGCGTCGCTCATGAGGAAAAGCATCCATACACTGTAAATGAAGGACGCCGCAGAGCCGAGTGCCACAAGGGTGTCCATGTTTGGTGCCCCGTGAATAAGACCCTTAAAGCCGTTTATAAAGAACTTCTGGTTTATGACCATGACGAGCCCCGCAAGCAGGAGCTGGATAAGTCCCATCGCAACGTGGTTTCCGCTAAACCACGCAGGTATCGGCCAGCCCCACATCATGTGTCCCATAGAGAAATACATAAGAATGCAGACAAGCACTACGGAAACGATGAGCCGCTTCATGATAAGAGGTGTTTCCTTATCCTCAAGGGCATCAAGCTCAGCCTGATAATCTGAGCCTCCTGAGGTTCCGCTGCCGGAGCTTCCCGTTTTGCTGTCCGCGCCTGCGCCGCCTTTTCCGCCTGCGCCGCCCTGCTTTAAGGACGCGCCGTAGCCGGCATCCTCCACAGCTTTTATTATAGCCGCGGCAGACGCGCTTCCTTCAACTCCCATAGAATTTGTAAGCAGGCTTACGGAGCAGTTCTCCACTCCCTCTACCTTACTTACCGCTTTTTCAACTCTTGCCTGGCATGCCGCACAGCTCATGCCCGTAACATTAAAATGCTCCATAGATCATCCTCTTGAATTACTTCATTTTTTGGTGTCAGGGGGGTGTCAGGGGGACGGTTCTTTTGACACCTTTTCCCAAACAATATCAACAATTTAATTTAGTTCCGAAAAGGTGTCAAAAGAACCGTCCCCCTGACACCCCCTGACACTCTCACCGGTCAATGACCGCCCGCAGCTTTCTTACCGCCGCGCCAAAGAGCGCCGGGAGCAGCATTCCCAGCACGGTATAGACTATCCAGAGCTGCCCGCTAAAGCTGCTCGGATATTTCATAAGGTCCGCGCCGAGAACAGCCGCGGCCGCAGGTCCGATGCTTCGGAAATATACATAGTCGATCAGCTTGACGACCACTATGTGAAAAACCATGATATAAAAGGAATATCTCCCGAAAAAGGCCATGAGCCGCGCCGCAGGTCTGACCTTTTCGGTGAGTGCCGCAAGGGCCAGCATGAAGGCCGCTCCTATAAGAAAAATCAGGTAAAACCAGCTGCTTCCCAGCTCATAGTTTGCAAGGTCGATATAGATATGCTTTCTTACATTACAGTATCTCAGCGCGCATCCCGTGATCAGTATCATGCAAATGCTGACGGCGGGATTTTTGAGAGCCTTCCTCAGCTTTGGATACAGTGGTATCAGCAAAAAGCCTGCGAAGGTGATGGGCAAAAGCAAAAGTGAAAGCTCCATCCTCTGGCTGTAGCCTATATGCTTTGAAACAAATTTCCAGCCGCCAAAGCCTGCGGCAGCGCATAAAATTCCGATGAATAAGTATCTGCATGCGGGCATAGTCTCGGCGGCGCCGGCATTGGCAGAAGCCGCCTCTGCGGCTGAAATCCTTGTCCCGAACGTCCTGCCGGTTAGCTCTGCAGCCTTATTGCCTGCCCAGACCAGGCCTCCGAATATGCCTGCGGAATAGATCCAGAACGGAATAAACCATACAGGTCCGTCAAGCTCCTCCGAGCGCTGAAATATTGAAACAAATATTACGCGGTAAAGCTTATCGAAGTTTGAATATATCTCCTGTGACGGAACTATGCCCATGCGCACGAAGGTGTTATGCAGTGCTATGAGAATGACCTCGCAGATCATATAATCGGTCCAGGTACCCTTAAGCCTTGCGCCAAAATATTCAAATGGCTTATCCTTGTATTTGGTCTCGTTGTAGAGCGCTCCGCTTATAAAGAAAAAGAAAGGGACGTGAAAAAGATACACAAATGCCTTCACATCCCCATAGAAGCAGATGTGTCCGAGGACTATGGCAAGAATGCCAAGTCCCCTTACAACATCCCAATATTCATCTCTCTTAAGCTTGCCGCTGCTTATCGGTCCCATTACTTTACCAAAATTATGCCGGTATATTTAGCCGCGATATTAACAGCTTTATCTTATAAAGTTTGTCTTCGGTCTTTCTCCGCCAACAGGCTGTGCAACTCCCGCAGCCTTTCCTGCCTCGATGCTCTTTAAGATCCAGGCCATATTTCTGCCGAGAGTCTTCATGATATCGATACCCTCTTCATCCTTAAATATCTGATCGGGAGTGTTTCCATGTACCATCGGCCAGTAGCTTGAAGATACGATAGGCATCTGCGCAAACTGGAAGTACTTATTAAGTACCTCAAGTGTTGCTGTTGTTCCTGCTCTTCTTGCTGATGTGATCGCAGCTGCAGGCTTAAAGCAAAGATCATCTAAAGCAACTCCGAAAAGTCTGTCGAGGAATGAGATCACCTCTCCTGACGGTGACGCATAGTAAACAGGCGATCCTACGATAAGACCGTCAGCAGTCTTTATGGATTCCGCAACCTCTTGTACTGCCTCGTTAATGTCTCCGTTCATGACATCAGGCCCTATATTGAAAAGCTCGACATCGATCTCATTATCGTTAAGCACCTCTGCAATAATGCTGAGTGCTGTATATGTGCAGCCGTTTTCTCTTCTGCTTCCGTTGATCATTACTACTTTCATTAAATTATTCCTTTCTGCCGTGAGGCACATGTATAACGCCGGTGTTGAAAATATTTTGTTCGGGGACGTTACAAAAAGCTCTCTGCCTGACTTTCATACCATTTGGCTTCGCTCTCAAATAATGACACTAATGGCTGCATATTACCGGTCTTTTGTGCCTTTCCCAGCTCCAGTTTGTATTTTACAGAATTATGGTCCCGAATGATTATAGGAATTAAACCATTCTTTAGACATTCTCTGAACAGGATCATTCTGCCTGTCCGACCATTTCCGTCCTGAAAAGGATGGATGCATTCATATTCTGCATGAAACCTGGCAAGTACGCAATAATCGACGGATCCTATTTGATTATATTCTGATATTAAAGCCTGCATCTTTCCAGGAACTTCGCCAGGCAGGGCAGTTTGAATATTTCCGACACGATTGGCTCTTGTTTTATAAACTCCGATCGCATAACCATTAGCTCTGTCCTCAAAAACGCCTGCTTTCAGGCACTTATGATACTCCTTGACCAGTCTTTCCGAAAGAGGCTCAGCCATTGTCTTCAGCATATGATTAAACATAAGGAAGTGCCCTTGAGCTTCTTCAATGTCTTTTGAGCGGAAAACTTCACCATCGCCACCGATACTCTCCGTATCAAATAAAAAGGCTGTCTGGTCTTCTGTAAGTGTACTTCCTTCCATGTGATTTGAATGATATGCCATTTTATACTGAGTCAGTCCGTACAAACCGGTTTTGTCCTGATTTTCAAAATCGGTCTGCAGCCTGGCAAGTATTTTAATGGCTTTTTCATTATACATATGAGTTTCACCTTTTCCTTTTATAATTTCACCCGGGCAGAAGTATTTCGTAATGAAATCCCCGGAATGCGGTGAACATCCCGGGGATCTTTACGCAGACGGTGGGATTCGAACCCACGTGTGGTTGCCCACAAACTGATTTCGAGTCAGCCCCGTTATGACCGCTTCGATACCGCTCCAGGCCCAAACATTATATAGTATGGGCTTAAAAATTGCAATGAGGAATTGTGGGCGGGGATCTTGCAGGCGGGATTCCATATTGGGGGCGGATAGGGTATAATGGGACAAACGCTTGCAAGGAGACCAGGATGAGATTCATTTCGTGGAACGTAAACGGCTTCAGGGCCTGTCTGGGGAAGGGCTTTGATGATTTTTTCAGGGCAATAAACGCGGATGCCTTCTGCATACAGGAAACAAAGCTCCAGCCGGAGCAGGTGAACTATGCCCCCGAGGGCTACCACTGCTATTGGCACAGCGCACAGAAAAAGGGCTATTCCGGCACGGCGGTGTTCTCCAAAGCCGAACCCCTGGACCTGTTTGAGGGCATGCACGGGCTGCATACGGACGAGGGGCGGGTGCTGACCCTGGAGTATCCCGGCTGCTATCTGGTGTGCTGCT
>JAUNNP010000089.1:610-8486 GCA_030531385.1 Eubacteriales bacterium | reverse complement strand
TTGATATGGTATCTTTTGTTATATCACTAAGTTGACGAGAAGTTGACCACATTGGGGGCTGACGGGACAGAATATCTCGTTCAGGGCTTCCGTGATGTGGATGAGATGATGCGCGCAGAGCAGGAGGATCAGGCTCTGTCCAGAGTCCTTCTCCACTGCACCAGGCTGATGACGGAAAGCTCGGACGCGGTGATTGCCTTAAGCGGCATGCTGGAAGCCCTCGGCGATTTCTACGGAGCAGAACGCGCATATATTTTTGAAACAAATCATGACGGCTCGCTCAGCAATACCTACGAGTGGGCTGCCAAAGGCGTTTCAAGGGAGCTCGAAAATCTTCAAAATATCGACCCGGCAGGCTTTGCCTACTGGTTCGAATGCTTTGAAAATGACGGACAGCTCTATGTTACATCGGTGGATGAAGAGTATCAGCCGGGCACACAGGCCTATGAGGTCTTATCCGCACAGGGCATTGACAGCCTTATGGCAGCGCCGCTTCTCGTGGAAGGAAAGACCGTGGGATTTATCGGTGTTGACGATCCCCGGTTTCATAAGAATGAGTTCTTCCTTCTGAAGTCGCTGGCTGCTTATGCCTACAGTGAGATTCTGCAACGCAAACAGGCGGATGAGGAGCACATGGTGCTGAATACTGTCCGTGGTCAGTACACGACCATGTATTACGCGGATCTTCTTACCGATGAGATGCGTACCTACAAGACCAGTGACGATTTTAGGGCTAAGTACGGTGTGACGACTAGTTACTCGGCGAACATGCGCCGTTATGTGCAGGAAGATCTGTCGCTCCCTGACAGGGACAGATACCGCATGATGCCGGACCGCGCCTATGTGATGGACCGTCTGAAAAGAGAGGGCTCTTTCTCCTTCCCGTTCGAGGATATTTCTCTTGGAAGAAAGTTTTTCGGCGAGTTTACCTTTTTAAAAGCTAACGAAGAAGGTACGAAGGTGGTGATCTGCTCCAGAGAAACGACAGCAGAGCTGGAGCAGAAAGCTGCGACACAGAACCTGATCAATGCCCTGGTGTCCATATACACGGATCTGTTCGTGGTGAATCTGGATACCGGTCTGTTCAGGGTACAGCGCTTAAGCGAGGGAGTTCATGAATTTTTCGGGGACCTCTTCCTTAATGGAACCTATGACGAAGCGATCGCGCTTTATATTGAGAAGTCGGTCCTTCCGGAGGACAGGGGGCTGTTTGAGCAGATCTCTTCTGCCGATGCCTTGACGCAGTTGTTTCAGGACAGAGACAGCTATACGCTGCGGTTTCGCAGGAGGCGCAATGATGAGATCCACTATTATGAATGTGAGCTTGTGAAGCCTTCAAAAGACCGGAATGAGTTTGCCATGGGCTTCAGAAATGTCGATGAGATGATGCAGGCTGAGCTTATGGCAGAAGAAGCCCGCCGTGAGAGCCACGAGATCATGGAATCCATGTCGGCCAGATATACGGTTGCCTATCTGATCGATCTTACGGAGAGGACCTTCACTGAGGTAAGTGCCTACAGCGGATTAAACAGTGCGCTTGGCAAAACAGGCAATGCCGACTGGGCCTTTGATATGTTCATCCGAAACATGGTGCGTGAAGATTACCAGCCGATCCTGCGTGACTTTACCGACCTGGACAAAATGGCGGATAAGCTTGACGGAAGGCAGGTCGCCACCATCCAGTACTATGGTTCCAGATTTGTCAACACGCCGACCGGCGAGGGCTGGGTAGAAGGTTCGCTGATCGCGGTAAAACGCGATGAAAACGGCAGGCTCCTGCAGGCGCTTTATGCAACTGAGACGATTCACGACCAGAAGGAAAAAGAGCTGCAGCAGAAGGCGCTGCTCCAGGAGGCTTTTGCCCAGGCGGAATCCGCCAACAAGGCGAAGTCTGATTTCCTGGCCAATATGTCTCACGACATCCGTACACCGATGAACGGTATCATCGGCATGACGGCCATTGCGGCAACCCATATCGATGACAAGGAGCGGGTAACAGAGTGCCTGTCTAAGATTACAGGTGCCAGCCGGCATCTGCTCGGGCTGATCAATGAAGTGCTGGATATGAGTAAGATTGAGTCCGGACGGGTCGACCTTTCGGAAGAAGAATTCAACCTGTCTGAGCTGGTGGAAAACATGATTACCATGATCCAGCCTCAGGTGGCAGAGCACGAGCACGATTTCCGGATCTCCATCCAGAATGTGACGCATGAAAAGGTGATCGGTGACTCCCTGCGTATGCAGCAGATCTTCATGAACCTGATGAGCAACGCGGTAAAATACACGCCGAATGGCGGAAAGATCTCGCTGACGATCGAGGAAAAGCCCACAAATCGTCCTCAGGTGGGATGCTTTGTATTTACCTTTGCAGATAACGGCATCGGTATGTCGGAAGAGTTTCAGAAGCAGATCTTTGAACCGTTTACGAGAGCGGAGGACGGCCGTATCGCGGCCATCCAGGGGACCGGACTTGGTATGCCGATCGCCCGGAACATCGCCCGTATGACCGGCGGCGATATCGAAGTAAAGAGTAAGCTTGATGAAGGTTCCACCTTTACCGTTACCCTGTTCCTGAAGCTACAGGAGGAGGAAGAGATCGATTACACAGAGTTTAATAATCTGCGTGTTCTGGTGGCAGATGATGATCCGATTGCTTGCGAATCTGCCTGCATCATGCTGGATGATATCGGCATGAAGAGTGAAGGTGTGAATTCCGGCAGAGAAGCAGTGGAAAGCGTTGTGGAGCATCACACCAGAGCGGAGGACTTTTTTGCAGTTGTTCTCGACTGGAAGATGCCGGACATGGACGGAGTGCATACAGCAAAGGCAATCCGTAAGGAAATAGGTCCGAATGTTCCTATCATCATCATCTCCGCCTATGACTGGAGCGAGATCGAGCAGGAGGCGAGACTGGCCGGTGTGGATGCTTTTATATCCAAGCCGCTGTTCAAATCCCGTTTGGTTCATGTGTTTGATACCATCATCAACAAGGAGGAGGAGCCGGAGAAGACTGCCCCGCTTACAGATATCGAGGACATGGATCTGACCGGCAGGAGAATACTCCTTGTGGAAGATAATGAGCTGAACCGGGAGATCGCCACAGAGATCCTTGAAATGACAGGCGCATCCATCGACCATGCGGAAGACGGCACCGTTGCCGTGGACAAGCTTACGGCTTGTGCGGATGACTATTATGACCTTGTTTTCATGGATATCCAGATGCCGAAGATGAATGGCTATGAGGCGACAAGGGCCATTCGCGCCATGGACAGAGCTTATTGCAAGCGGGTGCCGATCGTTGCCATGTCGGCGAACGCCTTCGCGCAGGATGTAGAAGCCGCGAGAAATTCCGGCATGAATGAGCATATCGCAAAGCCTATTGATTTAGGTGCGCTGGCGCGAGTGCTGGACCGCTGGATAAAAATGTAAAATAAAACGCTCCGGGAAGCTTGCAGCTAATTGTAGTTTAAGCTTCACGGAGCAAAGTACGGACCTCCATGAAGAAGGCCTCCTGTTTCAGCAGATTGTTGTGAAATGCCAAATTGGAATATCATGATATGAATTATAGCCATTAGCGGACGCTGCGGTCAACAGCTATAATGAAAACCGCAGAGGAACAGATCGAGCGAGGTATCTCGCTGATCGAAGGCGGCTTTGCGGAGGAAGCAGAAAAATATCTGCGTGTTCTTCGCTGCGGCATGATGGACGAACTGCACGACAGTCAGGCAAGGGTAGACAGGCTGGATTTCCTGATCTACAGCCTGAAGAAAAATCAGAACACAGGAAAATAACGCCGAAGTGCGGGGGATGAAACATGAAGAAAGCAGTAGTGATCGGTGCCGCAGGGCACATCGGAACTTATTTGATCCCTATGTTGGTGAACGGCGGCTATGATACAGTCGCAGTCACCCGCAGCATGTCTAAACCATATGAAGATGATCCGGCCTGGGAGACAGTGCAGCGAGTACTGCTTGACAGGGAAAAGGATCCGGATTTTGTTTCGAAGCTGGCGGATATGAAGCCGGATATTATCGTGGATCTGGTGAACTTCGACATCAAAGAGACGAAGAAGATCGTGGAGAAATTTTCCGGCACTGGCCTTTCGCATTATCTGTACTGCTCGTCCTGCTGGGCTCACGGTATGGCGGAACTTCTTCCCTTTGATCCGAATGATGACGCGAAGGAGCCGCTGGATGCATACGGCATCGACAAATTTGCCAGTGAGCAGTATCTGAAACAGCAGTACCGTGAAAACGGCTTCCCGGCGACCATAGTCGCACCCGGACAGATCTCGGGACCGGGCTGGACCATCATTAATCCCTGGGGCAATACATCTTTCCGAGTTATCCAGGACATCGCTGACGGGAAAGAGATCGCTCTGCCGAATTTCGGGCAGGAGATCATCCATCATGTGCACGGATATGATGTGGCTCAGATGTTTTACAAGGCGATCACGCATCGTGAAAATGCGCTCGGTCAGGTCTTTGATGCCGAGGCTGAAAGTCATATCACGTTATATGGTTTTGCAAAGCATCTGTTCCGGTTCTTCGGAAAAGAACCAAAGATCAAATTCCTTCCCTGGCCGGAATGGTGCGCGTATGAGGGCAATCCGGAGGAATGCGATCATACCTACTATCACATCGTAAGAAGCGGAACCTTCAGTATCGAGAACGCGAAAAGGCTGCTCGAATACCAGCCGAAATATACAAATCTGGAAACGATCGACCTTGCGATGCAAAGTTATATCGATCGCGGGTTGATTACGATCGGGTAAGGAACAGACATGTTGAAAAAAGGACTATTGATACTTTCGCTGGCGTTCGTGCTGAGCCTTTCCGGGTGCGCAGTCACATCTGCTTCAGAAGCGCAGACAGATAGCTCATCTTCTGCAGAAACAGCTTTAACAGCCCGTGAATCCTCGCAGCAGACAACGACAGAAATTTCCGAAAGCACATCGGAGTCTCAACCATCCGGTACGACGGAAACAGCGAAGGAGGAGAATGCGGTGAGCAATCAGCAGACAGCGGTTCCGATGATCCGCTTAAATGATGGCACAGATATGCCGGCCTGCGGGCTTGGGACCTGGACGCTGGATGATGACGCGGCAGAGAATTCTGTTTATCATTTTCTGATGGACGAAGGCCGCCTGATCGATACCGCATATTATTACGGGAATGAGGTCGGTGTGGGCCGAGGCATCCAAAAGGCAATCGCTGAGGGTATTGTGACCAGAGAAGAGGTCTATGTCACCAGCAAGGTCGCCCCTTGGTACAGCGACTACGACCAGAAGATCAATGAGATTCTGACAGCCCTCAATCTGGAGTATGTGGATCTGATGCTGATCCATGAATCCGGTTCCGGTGAGTTTGACCTGTATCGCGCGCTGGAACAGGGCGTCCGCGACGGACGAATCCGTACACTCGGCATATCCAACTACTACACGCCAGAAGAATACGACCGCATCACAGAGGGCGCTGAGATCCTGCCGGCCGTGATCCAGAATGAAAACCATATCTACTACCAAAATACGGCGCTGCAGGAATATGTCGCCAAAGACGGCGTGATCGTGGAGTCCTACTATCCATTCGGAGGACGGGGGGCACACATCGGATTGCATGAGCAACCCTGTGATCATGGCCATCGCTGAAGCTCATGGGAAAACATCTGCTCAGGTGATTCTCAGATGGCATCTGCAGGCAGGCTATATCGCCATTCCGGGCTCAAGCAATCCGGATCATATCGCGGAGAATCTTGCTATATTCGACTTTGAACTGACCGACGAGGAAATGAAGCAGATCGAGGCGCTGGACACTGGAAACCGATACGAAAACTGGTAAAAACAATATCCTTACATACCCTTCCCTTCCCTGTGGATCGGAGGGGTATTATGAATATTTCCGCTTTTTTTTATCCTGTATGTATTTTAATTGCTCCCTGACCTCCATGATTGAATCGTAAAGCTTTGGCTCATAATAATCAGGAATTACAAACTGACAGGTGCGTTCATTTCCCTCATAATTTCTTCCGATATCATCGAATGTAATAATTCTTCCGGAAGCGCTTCTTGCCACATTTGATATTAACAGCAAATCATGAACTTGCTTCTCACTGATCCCATTGGTTGAATATTCTCTGATTAGATAATTGTTCTCGATTTTTAGTGATTCTGTATCAACAATCTGCAACACAAGAAACAGGAGGATTTTTTATGTTTAAAAACGGAAAAGAAATGACATGGAGAACTGCGATCTGGACGGATTCTGTGAACTCGAACGCCATTTAATATGGGCCAATGGGACGATTTCAAATCTCTCCCATTTATATATGCTGGGAATATCAGTTTGAAAGGAGTTCTCATTCCATGAAAAAAAGTCATATTTGCGCACTTGCTTTGATCCTTGCTTTATCAATGACCGCCTGTGGTGGCGCAGACAGCAGCAATTCCGCGAGTTCCGGTTCCACGTCCGATGAGACATCCGCCGAAGTTTCTTCCATGCCATCTGACGATGCATCGGCCGAAGGCACCGATGAACAGGAAGACACGACGGCATCCGCCGGAAGCAGCGAAGAGCCACTCTCAGGTCCGGCTCCCGTGAACTGGAGCGATGAGGAATTCAAGGTGGAAGAGTCCAACGTCACCTGTATTTTCCGAACACCGGATGAGGTGACCGTAACCGCTTTGGGCATAAGCCTTGACGCGTCCCAAAACACCCTTCTGCTTCCGATGAATTTCCAGAACCACACTGACAATACGATATCCGTCAGGATCGAAGATGCAACGATCAATGGCTACCGGGTCGGTGCATATCTCAGCACGAAGGTAGAGCCTCAGAGTGAACTGAATCAGGACCTCGTCCTGAAACTGGATGATATTGCCGGTTCCGGAATTACCGGACCGGATTCGATCAGCTTCGATCTCTGGGTAAAGAATTATGATACAAATGATGTGTATATCGATGGTGAAATCTACCGATTCAATCCTGTATACGGCGCGGAAATCAATGTTCCGGAGCGCAGAAGCTCAGCGACAGAGGTGGTTCTCTATGAAGATGAAAACTGTGCCATGATCCTGTTGGAGCCTGCCATGGTGGACGGATCGGATATCATTAACGGTTGCAGATGTTATATTGAAAACAAGATGGATATCGCCCTGCGGCTCAACTGGGACGAAATGGCGGCCAATGGCTATATGATCGACAATGCATTCAGCGAATTTTTGCTTCCCGGTGCAAAAGCCTACTGCTATTTCAGTTTTGATGCCGATGAATTGAAAGATTGCGGCATTGGCGAGGTGCAAAAGCTGGATCTTTTATTCCGTGCTTACGATGCCAATGATATCCATGCCGATGATTATGCAAGAACCTATGTCAGCGTATATATGCCCGGTGTTTCCGCTGCAGATGTTGTGATTCCCGACCGTAAGACAGAGGGAGAATCCGTCGTATTGGATACGGATGAGGTTACCTTTGTGGTCTATGACAGTTTTGCCGACGGAAGCGATCGGTACGGAATCAACTGCTATATCCAAAACAAGACGGACACTACCATTCGATTTGCCTTGTCTGAACTGGATATTGATGGCGTCGCCAATGATTATTTCCACTGGGAACAGCTGGTAACAGGCAATGCTGCCATCTACAGAACCATATACATCAGCAGTCGGGATCTTGATGAGAGTATAGATATAACCAATATGCAGGTACTTACACCAAAGATCCGGGTATATGACGAGAATGATTACGAAAAAGACGATTACGTAAACGACAAGTACGTGATTCAACGCTAATGCAAGCGCCAGATCACTTATATCTGCGCATCCAGACTCTACCGGTGACAGGTACAATAAAGTTGAATTTATTGAAATTTCAGAGATATT
>JAUNNP010000089.1:0-600 GCA_030531385.1 Eubacteriales bacterium | reverse complement strand
ACCAAATTTTGTCACCAAATTTCTACTGACTCACAGAAGAAGTTTTGTTTGTATCAAGCGCTGGAAATGCCCCGGTCGAGAGCAGGAGCACGAGGAAGATGACGAGCTCGCCGGCTGCAGCGAGGGGCGTCAGGGGCTCACGGAGGATGCAGACGCTGATGAGGCCCGCGGTGAGAGGGTTGGCGGCGCACATGAGGCTGACCTTCTCAGCCGGCAGATAGTGCTGCGCGACCGGCTGCAGCGTGTAGCCGAATCCCGTGCAGGCCACCGCAAGAATCAGGATGAAGAACCACTGCAGCGGCGTCTGTGGCAGCGCGAAGCTGCCCTCTGCGCCGGACCCGACAAGCCCGAGCCCCCCAATGGTGCCGACCTGGAAGATGCCCATGATCACGGTATCACCCTCGCCGGTCAGCCGCGCCGTCACAAGGATGGCGACCGCGTAGAAGCAGGCTGCGGCAAGCAGGAAGAGCTGACCGCCCGCGCTGCCGCCTCCGGAAAAACCAAACCCGCCTGCAGAGCCGCTTCTTCCAAGCGACACCAGCCCGACACCGACAAGAGCGAACAGCGAGAACAGCATTGTCCTTTTTGACGGCAGGCACC
>JAUNNP010000207.1 GCA_030531385.1 Eubacteriales bacterium | reverse complement strand
AATCAGTCATCAATAATCAATAATCAATAGATCCGGAAATTGCCCGAGACATGGAGCATCGAGAGCATATAGACCATGCCCTCATAATAGCGCCACTTACCCTGTGGAGGACGGGCATTCCAGAGCATCTCAATATACTGACGCTTCAGTTCGCCATCTTCAAGAGCTATGCTGCCCACGGCATTGGCACCTGTCATGCCTATAGTATAGTTGCCTGTTGGGTCTGAACCATCGACCTCAAACTGTCCGTGAGTGAAACCATCCTGCTTGAAGAAAGTGAGAATGCGCTTCATGGTCTCGCGCTGTGCCTCACGGTCAGCACCAAACAGATAATAGTCCATACCGACGTTCATGGTGCAGCGGATGGCATCATACTGGAAGCGGCGAGAGTCATAGCCACAGAATGGTCCGCGGAACGGCTCCCCCTCGTAGGTGCTGTAATCTGGATAGAGACCTGTGACAGGATGCGAGGCAATGTGCAACTGACGGCGTGCCGCTGGCGATGCCTCTGTCCAGAAGTCTGCACGTTCCTTGTCCCAGCGAGCCCACATCTCAGTGAAGGCTGGCAACTGATAAGAAGGATCGGTATAGAGATGGGCATCATCGGTAGGCACGAAGGTAATGACGTGCGTTGCCGAGTCATATAGGTTCCACACACCCTGCTTGCAGTCTTTGGTCATAGTGCGACGCAAGATGTCGAGCGCATCCTCCTCATATTGCTTTTTGTCCCAACGATGAGCCGCAAGGAAAAGAGCAGTGGCGAAATATGCCTCTCCGTCGCTTGCATTCGAGTTGCCGAAAGGAGTACCATCGGCATGGCATTGCCAATTGAAATATCCGCTCCAAGGCGAATCGTCAGGATAGCGCATATAGGTCTTTGCCCAACGCCACAGCTTGTCAAATTCCTGTGGCTTGTCGAGTTGCACGCATATCATCATTCCGTATGACATGCCCTCAGTCCTGACATCATCGCTTCCCGTGTCATAGATATAAGCCATCGAATCATTGACTTCATAATAGACCGAAGTCTGGTCGTCGGCAGCGAAGCAAGAGAAATCGCCCGGTGTGAAGAAATGCTTCCATAGGTCATCCATTCGCTGATCAACCTCCTCCTGACTCACGCCAAGCACCTCGCTGAAATAATTGTGATAGACTCCAGTATAGAAAGCTCCCTGAGGCTCCTCTCCTGCCGATTTCGCACCTTGACCGCTGCATGATGCAGCAGCCAACATAATCATTGGTAAATAAATAATTTTTCGCATCTGTATTAAATTTATAGTAATTTTCCGCAAAGGTAAGACTTTTCTGCCAACATTCCAAATTTTTGGGACAGATAATATCTTCCATTCAGCCCATTTTGTTGCCATCAATTATTTGTATCTGACTTTATATATTTTTCACTTTTCTCACTATTTCATGGTATTAGAGTAATTATTTCAGAGTATTAGATGATGATAAGTGTTAATGAAAAAGATGAAACTAAGTAGTAATATGCTCTGCATTTAGCTTTGTCAGGAATAAAAATGAGTTTGACACTTTGACACTTTGACACCCTGTATTCAATCCATAGTAGGGTTTAAGTCAAAATCCATTCAACTTTTTTAGGATACCCTTAATTCCGCAACACTTTGATTTAACTTTATTTATAAGTTCCTGAGCAACA
>JAUNNP010000206.1 GCA_030531385.1 Eubacteriales bacterium | reverse complement strand
TCCTCGAGCGCCTGGTCTCCGTATC
Organism: Eubacteriales bacterium; assembly: GCA_030531385.1. GTDB lineage: Bacteria > Bacillota > Clostridia > Lachnospirales > Lachnospiraceae > Avilachnospira. The sequence continues at coordinate 1,643 of JAUNNP010000206.1, read as the reverse complement.
CGCGCTGCTCCTTGAACGCCTGATTTCTGTATCTTCGTTGCTCCTTGAGCGTCTTTTGCTTACAGTATCTGTGCTTTTTGTCCTGCCTGCGGCTTCAGCGCTCATTCTGCCGGAGAGTGTTTCGGTCCCCACTGTGCGCCCTGAACGGTCTGTTCCCCGACGTGTCTCCTTTAACAGCTCGTCAAAATCAAAATCAACAAATTTTGTATTCGCTTCGGGGGCTTCCTGATGCCCTCTCCTTGTATCCGGCGATACATTTCGCTCTCTTCTGTCCGTTCTGGGCTGTGAATTGTTTCCCAGCGCTTTATGCATTCTTCTCCTGCGTTCTTCAGGGGACATAACCATAACAAAAAACTCCTTAATTAAAACGCAAATAGTACACGCACAAAATTATCTTTTCCGCGTGCAGTAAATATATTACATAACATTCTAACACACGACCGCTAAACGGTCAAAAACATTTAAATCAGGTCGGGCAGTTATATTGACTGTGATTGACTTTCCGACTTCTCCGTGATAAAGTTTAGTACGATGTAGTGCTAAACTTTAGCATTGTTAAAAACGTGGAGGTCTGAACATGAATTCCAAGCTGCAAACACCTGAAGTCGATAAGCTTTTTGAAGCCATCCTTACGCTTAAGAACAAGGATGACTGCTATAAGTTCTTTTCCGATCTCTGCACCATAAAGGAGCTTCTCGCCATGGCCCAGCGCATCGAGGTCGCCGAGATGCTGGTCGATAAGATGACCTATCTTGACATTGCGGATAAGACCGGAGCCTCGACCGCTACCATAAGCCGTGTAAACCGCTCTCTCACCTATGGGGAAGATGGTTACCGGATAGCCTTTGAGCGCCTTGGCATTATGCCCGGTTCTGATTGACCTAAGAATTTGGGAATATATTCCCAAATTCCGCTATGCTTCAAGGTGTGTCAATCAGACGTCGGCGCCGCCGCGCACAGGATTCACCTTTGCGGAAAGCTCCAGGACTGTAAGCTTTACTACGGCCGTAACATTTACGGCCGCTTTATTATACTCAAAATGCCGTGTCTCCTCATGCCTTGCCATGATGACCTCATCTATTGCCTTCTGTCTTGCTTCACCGTCAAGGAATTCCGCCCTGCAGGTGCCCATGACCGACTTATATCGCATGGTCACATCCTTTGCTTCCTTTATGCAGTCCATCTCGATAGGGATATCCATCTCAAAGGAGCAGTAAGGATTTGCCTTTAGCAGCTCATATTTTCTTCCGGCCATGGCTCCGTGGATGTAAAAGCAGATCTCCTCTCCGTTCACTGTATAGGCAAAGTTGACGGGAACTATATAAGGGAAATTTCCATCTGCGAGTCCGAGTCTTATGATCTCACACTCATCTATGATCTCTACGATACGTTTGAGATCCGTTACCTCACGGTCTTTTCTTCTCATTTCATTTCTCCTCTTTAATCAAGAAAGTTTTCTGTCTCGGGAAGCTTATCTGTGCCGCCCTCCGCTTGCTCAGGCACATCCGCGTGTGCGCTTCCCGTCTCCACGTTCAACGGCCGCGCACTTCCGGGCTCCACGTTCCCAAGCATTACACCTGCCTCCATAGGGTCGATCTCCTCGACAGCCGAAAGCTTGCGGTTGATAATATCCGCACGGTGCT
>JAUNNP010000088.1 GCA_030531385.1 Eubacteriales bacterium | reverse complement strand
CTGTTCCTCCTCTCCTGCTATAATGCGCAGAAGGGTCGACTTTCCCGTGCCGTTTATTCCTATCACGCCGACCTTGTCGCCTTCATGAAGGAAAAAGCTTGTGTCATCAAACAGCATGCGGCCTGTATACGATTTTTCTATGTGTTCTAAGGATAAAATATTCATAGCCGTTATTGTAGCATGAAAGTAAGGATTTTGCGTTACTTTTCGCATAGCTTCCGGATTTGTGGTATAGTTGGGTATACAGAAAGGAAGGAGGAATGTTTTATGGGATTGGCAGTATTCAGCGAATTTGGGATAATATCAATATTATTCCGACTTATTCTTTCTGTGCTGACAGGCTTTGTTATCGGAGTAAACAGGGAAAAGAAAAAACGCGGAGCGGGTATTCGGACACACTCACTGGTTTGTATGTCCGCCTGCCTGGTAATGCTGACAAGTGAATACATTTCAATTCACTTTTCGGAATTCACCGGTGATATAACAAGACTTGGCGCCCAGGTCATAAGCGGCATGGGCTTTATTGGAGCCGGAACCATAATTATTACAAAGTACAATCATGTACGCGGCCTTACCACGGCTGCCAGCCTCTGGGCAACAGCATGCATCGGACTGGCGTTCGGAATAGGCTTTATAAGTGCCGGTCTCACAGCTGCGCTATTAATGCTGTTTATCCTGAGATTTGTTGAGAAAATAGATGATTTCATGAAGCTGCACATGACGGTTCACGACTACGTCATTTCATTCTGCGATATGAATGGATTTTCCATCTTCCTTGACGAGATCAGAGGCGCAGGAATAAAAATAGATGATATCGAGGTAAACAGGGTCGAATATGATGACGGCCCGATCGTCTTTATAACACTCGAGTCAGATTCTGACATTAATGGCTTCATGCTTAAGCTTCAGGAAAAAATACGCATAAAGATGCTGAACGAGCTATAACCCAGCAATGCAGACTGCAGCCAGTATGCACAGGCTTACCGCATGCACACGCCACGTCATCGCAAAGATCGCAATTATCTCACGGGCAAAACCATTTGGCCAGAAATACCACCTGGTTTTGCTCGAAATCGCTTCTATATCCTTAAAGCCTGCCCTCCTCGCAAGCATACCGCTGCGCAGGATATGGTAATTTGTCGTTGCAAATGCTGCCTTGGCATCAGGCTTTTTCTCCAAAATAAGCTTTCTTGAAAATACAAAATTCTCCCAGGTATTTCGTGATTTCTTCTCGGCCATTACCTCATTTTCTTCGGCGCCATGTGACTCTAAATAGAGAGCCATGGCGGAGCCCTCACTCATTATCTCCCCCGGTCCCTGTCCTCCGCTCGGAACATACATGACAGGCTTTCCGGTCGCGATCTCCTGCTCCCAGGCATACTTAATAGCGCGGTTCGTCCTCTCCCGAAGGAGCGGAAGGAGGCCTCCGCTCTTACTGATAAGACAGCCAAGGATAATGATATAATCCTTATCATATTTTGGCTTCTGCCTTGCGGCGATCCACCCCATTATGGCAATTCCCGCGGTCACACACTCAAAATAGCAAAGCGCGCTGTACGCAAAAGGAAGCAGGAATCCAAAGAAGACCTCAGTCAGCAGCTCGCTTCCCCCGCTGATCCCGGCAGCAGACTTTACCGCCTCTCCCGCAGCCACGGCTTCCTCTGCACTCATATAGTTAAGAAGAAAGCCTGTAACCAGCTTTTCAGCGCTTAACAAAAACAGCGCGCCAAGAACAAAGAAAAGACCGAGCAGAGTTCCGTAGACATTCTTCACACGTTTGCCTTCATGCTTTATAAGTGCAATATTGCTTACGGCCATGAGAATGCTCATGGCGATCATTATCCACAGCGTTATGCGTATAAATATCCGCGAATATTCAAGGACCCATAAAAAGCCCGTTACTTCTTCTATATCCTTTATCCTTCCCGATGAAAAGATACCGATCCTTTCTGAAATAAGCTTCTCAAGGCCTGTGCCCGCGGCGATAAGGGAAATGATCGATACTGTGCAAAATACGATACCTGCTATCAGCATTGTACTTCTGAAGGAATAATAGGTCTTCTTAAGCGATAATATCAAAGCCGCCAGCATTGCCGGAATAACAACAAATAATTCGATTGCTATAATGTAAAGATTTGTCACAGCAGTTTTTTCCTGTCTATTACTATCGAGATGATGCTGAAAATGAAGATAAGCACAACTATAAGGATGGCACAATTCATAAAGAATACCTCCGGAAGTACATTGATTATCTCATCTGCATAAGGGTCAAAAAGCCAGTTGTCCTTTCCCGGGAAAAACATGTGGTGGAAGGTCACAAAGGCATGGTCGAAATCCACGAACACTACCATTATGCATATGACCGCAAATACCGCCATCGGGATCGCACCTGCAAAAAAGAATGGGCCGGGTGCCTTAGATCCGTCTCCGGATGAGAGTCTCATGCCCTTCCTTTTTGCATAAACAATGAGCGCAAGGCTTAAGACCGCAGACATTATAAGTACCCTGATATCCAGCATAAAAAGTACTCTGCAGTCAGCAAAATGCTGCATGCCATCCTCAGACCATTTAAGTACTCCTGTACCAAATTCAGCACCCTTCATGCAAAAATCCATCATCTGGTCAAAGGCACAGCGGATCTCATCATAGCTCCACGGCGTTATCTCGGTAAGATGCAGTGCATTGATTTGAATGTAGTAAAATCCGCGCCATAAAAGCGGTACTGAAACGGCAGCGGAAAAGATAAGAAGAATGAGCGACAGTGTAAGGACCGCCCCATACACTGCGCTCATTTGTGTCCTGTGATTCATCGTTTATCCTTATCGATCCTCTCTAAAGCGGCAGTTCCTATCAGAACATAGACTGCGCCGAACGCAGCCAGCAGTCCCCATTGCTTAGCCACATTACTTCTGGAATATTCATACTGCGCAGCCTGCATATGAGCAGAGTTCCACATATCCATTTTTATTCTGACTTCAATATTCTCATCAATATAGTTGAGAAGAACATCGGCCGGTCTCACGCCTCTGAACTGATTGATGGCTGAATAAAGCACCGTGCACGGCTGGCTGTTGTAATCAGAGGTTGAACATATAGCATATCCGCCCCACTTGCTTAAGGTAAAGTTAGCTACCTCGGCAGCAGGACCCGAAAGCGGAAATGCCATACCCGAAAATACCAGCTGGAATATAAGCAGGAAAGGCATGACCGTCATAGCGGTAGTAGTGTTGCCCACAAGGCAGGATATCATAAGTGCCATCATATCCGCCGCATAGGTTATAAGGAACAGAGTTATGGCTAAATCAGTCACGAAGAATCCCGTCATTATGCCCTTTGTCGGCATATTTACCCTGAAAAGGTAGAAAAAGCCTATAAAAATAACGACCTGTATCATACATATAAAGGCCTGATAGATCATGTGTGCGGCGATATATGCACTAATATGAAGTCCGGCGCGGTGCTCCCGCTTTATGATCGGCCGTTCACGGCATACTACCTGGATAGAATTGAAGAATCCGTTCCAGATGCAGGCGCAGACAACAGCAAAGGAGCCCAGTCTGGTTCCGTCCATATCTCCGAAAATCCTTCCGCCCACTACCATTGCTATAGTGGCTGAGATAATGCAGGCCATGGGAATCACCTTCCAGTCACCCTGGGTAATAAAGAGTCTCCTCAGCTTTCCAAGATATATCTTTATCTGCCCAAGCCGTCCTGTATGTTCCTTATAATCCTCGGGGTCGGTTTTAGTCTCCTCTGTCTCGGCCTTTTTATCGTCCTCCTTAAGGGCTTTAAGCTGCTTTTTGGTCTTCTCACCATATTCCAGCTTATATCGTTCTATAAACTCATCAGCGCGGCCCTCTCCGCCCTCATCCTTACCATTGATGGAACGGATTATTTCCTCCATGCTCTTCTTTCCAAAGAAGCGCTTTGCCTCGTTGATTCTTCCGTAGAATGCTAAGCGTCCTACCTTTTTGCTGTCCTTTGCAAGTACTATCACTTTGTCAAAGAGATCGATCACACGATCCGGATTATGCGTAATGACCATAACTATCTTCTGCTCATCCGCTATCATGCGGAGCTGCTCCATCAGCTCTCTTGCAAGAACTCCGTCAAGACCCGAATCAGGCTCATCCAGAATAAAGAGTGAGGGATCGGACATGAACTCGACCGCTATAGATAGTCTCTTTCTCTGTCCTCCCGAAAGCTTTTCAACGAGTGAATTCCTGACAGCCTCAAGTCCGAATATGCCCATCACCTTCTGAACGCGTTTTTTTCTGTCATTCTTCGATACATGGGTCGGCATACGCATCTCGGCCGCATTGTTCAGTGTATCGATGACAGTATCCTCACCTCTTAAAAGATCCTGCTGCGGAACGATACCGATCTCATATTTTATCTGTTCATAGTTTTCATAAACATCCACTCCGCCGTCAGAAACCTTGGCCCTGGCCTTTTCATAGCCGGTCACAGCATTGATAAAAGTAGTTTTACCGGCTCCGGAGCCTCCAAGGATCAGCACCAGATTGCCCGGTTCAATGACCATATCGATATCTGAAAGCAAAGTCTTTTTACTGAGAAGGTTCCATACCGATCGCTCCTCGATATGGATCGCAAGGTCGTTTTTCTTAAAGGCCTTTTGGTTATATGCGATCTGCCCCTTCTGACAGAAGAAAAGAGTATCTCCTATGCAGACTACATCAAAAAGCTGAAGCGCTTTTACGCCGTCGATCTTCTGCTTATTTACATAAACTCCGCGGTGTGTGTTCACGTCTTCAACGCTCCACTGCTTGTCAATGGTCCTAAGCAGCGCGTGATGGTCATCTGTATTACTTAATTTCGCTCTTGTGACAGAATCGACAGTCTCGCTTCCGCCGCCATTCGCCGCTCCGCTGCCATCGGCATGCTCGTCCAGATGACTGTAAAAATGAATAATATTCTGCTTCTTTTTAAGCGGGATGACCTTCCATTCTATTTCTGACTTATAATCAAAGAGGAAAATGAAATTAAATACATGTCCGCGGCTTTTATCCTCTATCCTTACGGTATCCCTGTTTTCGAGCACAACGACACGGCTGTCATCTATGCTCTCACCGTTAAGCATACAGTCTGTCCCCGGATCGAGATCCTGAAAGGTCCAGCAGCCGTCATCGCAGTATGTGATCATAGCCTGATTATCGGCAAGAAAAGCATAATCCAGGTAAAGCACTCCGTCACGTACCCCTTCCGGGCGTCCGTAGCTTATCCTTACTGACTGATCTATCTTGAACTGTCTGGGTGTTCCTGCTTTCTCAAAAATAACAAGTCTGACAGGTGTTTCGCTTATTTTTACCGGGATCTCAGTTTTCTCAAGGTCTTTTTCCATTAAATGTCTCCTGCGAAGCCTTTATCTCTTTCTGTCCTTATCAAGCACCACTGTGCTGCCTGACAAAAGCGTTTCCTTGACATCTATGATGCGCTGATTCTCCGAACCGCGAAAGGCCAGTGATATGTTCCGTTTTTCGTCCGTATACTCTCCGTCTACAAGTATATCTATATATGAGAGCATCTCATCAGTCGCCTCGCATCTCGCCCGGGTAAGCACCGATCCGTCGGCATTTTTGCGCCCTCCGTACGGCGTTGTGCCGGGCAGCTCAAGAAGATCAGGCTCGAGTGTATATCCGGTATAACACCAGACGGTTTTTTCCGGATACATAGCTTTGGCCTTTTTCAGCAGACCCAGGAGAACACGCTGATTCCCCGGTTCAAACGGCTCACCGCCAAGAAGCGTGAGACCGTCAATATATGACGGTGCCAGCATTTCAAGAATCCTTTTTTCAGTCTCTGCGGTATACTCCTCACCATATGAGAAGTTCCAGGTCTCAGGCTGGAAGCAGTTATAACAATGATGCGTGCAGCCTGATACAAATATAGTTACCCTTACGCCCTCTCCATCAGCTATATCGCAGTTTTTTATATTGCCGTAATACATACTTTTTCCCTCTGAAAATTAACCTATTCTGTTTTATTGTAACACTAAATGGCTGCCGCGGGTATAGTTCCGCAGCAGCCATTTTATTTTAACTTTGGGCCTTTCGCCCAAACAATTGCTGTCCGCCTGTATTACAGGTGCATTACACGGTCCTTTATTTCCTGGGTACGTCCCTGATTCCAGAACTGTGTTCCGATGTAGCCGCAGGTACGTCTTGCGACATTCATCTTATCCTGATTGCGGTTTCCGCAGTTCGGACACTCCCAGATGAGCTTTCCGTCTTCCTTGATTATGCTGATCTCTCCGTCATATCCGCACTCCTGGCAGTAGTCTGACTTGGTATTGAGCTCAGCATACATGATATTCTCATAAATAAACTGAATGACCTTGAGCACTGCCGGAATGTTGTCCTGCATATTCGGAACCTCAACATAGCTGATAGCACCGCCAGGTGAAAGCTTCTGGAACTGAGCCTCAAACTTAAGCTTCTCAAATGCATCGATCTCCTCAGTTACATGTACATGATAGCTGTTTGTGATGTAGCTCTTATCTGTGATGCCCGGAATGATTCCAAAACGCTTCTGAAGGCTCTTCGCAAACTTATAGGTCGTTGACTCAAGCGGTGTACCGTAAAGTGAGAAATCGATGTTGTGCATCATCTTCCATCTGCGGCATGCATCATTCATGTGCTGCATTACCTCAAGCGCAAACGGTGTTGCCGACGGATCGGTATGAGACTTTCCTGTCATGTACTTCGTGCACTCATAAAGTCCTGCATATCCAAGTGAGATCGTCGAATATCCGCCAAAGAGAAGCTTATCGATGGACTCTCCCTTTTCAAGGCGTGCAAGTGCTCCATACTGCCAGAGGATAGGCGCTGCATCAGAGAGCGTTCCCTTAAGTCTCTCATGTCTGCACAAAAGCGCTCTGTGGCAAAGCTCAAGTCTTTCATCAAAAATGCTCCAGAACTCATCCATATTTCCGCCTGATGAAAGAGCTACATCAACAAGGTTTATAGTAACTACGCCCTGGTTGAATCTGCCGTAATACCTGGGTTTTCCATTCTCATCCACATAAGGTGTAAGGAAGCTTCTGCAGCCCATGCAGGTGTAGCAGTGTCCGTCGCCGTTCTTGTCGACCTTGAGCTCCTTCATAACCTTCTCGCTTATATAGTCCGGCACCATGCGCTTTGCGGTGCACTTGGCTGAGAGCTCAGTAAGGTACCAGTACGGTGAATCCGGAGTGATATTGTCCTCCTCAAGCACATAGATGAGCTTTGGGAATGCCGGTGTTACCCAGACACCCTTCTCATTCTTAACACCCTGATATCTCTGAACAAGTGTCTCCTCAATGATCATGGCAAGGTCCTTCTTCTCGCGCTCATTCTTAGCCTCGCCAAGATACATGAACACCGTAACAAAAGGAGCCTGTCCGTTGGTAGTAAGAAGTGTAACTACCTGATACTGTATAGTCTGAACGCCGCGGCGGATCTCATCCTTAAGACGGTTCTCGGTGATCTCATCGATCTTCTCATCGCTCGCCTCTACTCCGAGAGCCTCTATCTCGCTTACTACCTGGGTCCTGAGCTTTTTACGGCTAATATCAACGAACGGAGCAAGATGCGTAAGGGAAATGCTCTGTCCGCCATACTGGTTGCTGGCAACCTGGGCCACGATCTGTGTAGCTATATTGCAGGCTGTGGCAAATGAATGCGGCTTCTCAATAAGTGTGCCTGTGATAACAGTACCGTTCTGAAGCATGTCCTCAAGATTTACCAGGTCACAGTTATGCATATGCTGGGCATAATAGTCCGCGTCATGGAAATGAATAAGACCCTCATCATGCGCCTTTACGATGTCCTCGGGAAGAAGGATACGTCTTGTAAGATCCTTTGATACCTCTCCTGCCATATAGTCACGCTGGGTAGAGTTGATGATCGGGTTCTTATTGGCATTCTCCTGCTTTGCCTCCTCGTTGTTGCTCTCGATAAGGCTGAGGATCTGATCATCTGTGGTATTGGTCTCACGGCGGAGATTATGCGTAAAGCGATAACGAATATAGCGCTTGGCAGTCTCTGACGCACCCTGATGAATGATGTGCGACTCAACAAGCTCCTGTATCTCCTCTACAGAAAGTGCACGTCCGACCTCGTTGCAGTGGTCCTCAATAACAAGTGATATATACTCTATCTGTCTTTCTGTAAGCTCAGGAATGCCCTCGCCTGACTGGTTGGCCTTTCTTATGGCATCACTGATCTTTTCCCTGTTGAATGTTTCCTCCGAGCCATTTCTCTTAATGATCTTCATTTTGGTACCTTTCCCTCAAAACCCTTCATTACACTACATATAGTGTCAAACCGGAATTCCTGCTTCCGGTATAATTACCACTATCGCGAAAGCGAACAGTTATCATTATAAAGCAATCTCAAAAAAACACAAGTACTTGTGCTTTTTTTCATTTTCATCCACTAAATATAGTTGTCCCCTTGTTTTTAGCCATATTTCTGTCCTGCCGGCAGCATTTTAATAAATTTTGCTTTTTTTAAAAACATTACGATTTCTTTACGGCAGGAGCTTTTTTCACCAAAAACTGAACAAATAATTACGATTTTCTGAAACTTGCCCAAAACCACAAGAGGTCACTTGTAAAAGTTAATTCCACTTTGTAAGACTAACT
>JAUNNP010000205.1 GCA_030531385.1 Eubacteriales bacterium | reverse complement strand
ATCTTGCACACTGGTACAGCACCAATAAGTATTGCGGAAGATGCGGTGCAAAGCTTATGCATGCTGAAAACCAGCGTGCGCTTAAGTGTCCTGAATGTAAAAATGTAATATTCCCAAGGATCAATCCGATAATTATAACGGCGGTGCTTGACGGTGATAAAATGCTCGTTGCAAAGTACAACAGGGCTCATTATAATCCAAGAAATAACCAGTATGTTCTTCTTGCGGGCTATGTTGAGATAGGTGAGAGCTATGAGGATACCGTAAGACGGGAGATAAAAGAGGAGACCGGACTTGTCGTAAAGAATATCAGATATGTGGCAAGCCAGCCATGGCCATTTTCACAGACAACGATAGCGGGATTTTATGCCGAGGCTGACTCATCGCTTCCGCTTAAGCGCCAGGAGTCAGAGCTTTCCGTACTTGAATGGGTAAAGCGTGAAGATCTTCCGCCCAGAAAGAATATGACCAGCATTACCGATAACCTGATCGAGTGGTTCAGGCATGGCATGAGCATAGAAGACATAAGGATGGAACGAAGGGCTAAGGAAGAAAACTGATATGGCAAATGTTTATGGATTTATAGGGCTGGGACTTATTGGAGGTTCCATTGCAAAGGGAATTCGCAAGGCAGAGCCTGACTGTAAGATCATGGCTTACATGCGTACGCGTGAAAAGCTCGAGCTTGCCAGAAGAGACAATATAGTTGATGTTATATTAAGCGGCGTGGATGAGAGCATGTCAGAGTGCGACATTATTTTCCTTTGTACGCCTGTCGAATATAATGAGGAGTATCTTAAGATTCTTAAGCCCATCCTTAAAGAGGGTGCTTTTATTACGGATGTGGGAAGTACCAAGTCACAGATACTGAAAAATGTTCATGAGCTTGGTATGGACAGAGTATTTATCGGCGGTCATCCCATGGCGGGCTCCGAAAGAAGCGGTTATGAGTTTTCAGACCCTGTCCTGCTTGAAAATATTTTCTATATGCTCTGCCCTTCCAAAGGGACACCGCTTGCGTATACCCAGCGCATGGTGGAACTGGTCAGAGCGCTTAAGGCAAATCCTTATGTCATAGAGGCCGACGAGCATGATCAGGCTGTTGCGACTATAAGTCATCTTCCGCATCTTGTGGCTGCGGCACTTGTAAATCTGGTGCACGATACCGACAGCGCAGAGCACACCATGAAGAGGCTTGCCGCAGGAGGCTTTAAGGATATCACAAGAGTTGCAAGCTCCTCACCGGTTATGTGGCAGCAGATATTTAATTCAAACCGTGATGCTGTTCTTGCTGTTCTGCGTAAATATATCGAGGCAATGGAGAAGATCGAAAACGATCTTAAGGAGGACAACATGGATGCCATTCATGATCTTTTTGTGGCATCCGGAGAATACAGAGCTTCCTTTGCCGATGCACATGGTCTTATAAATGCACAGTACTCATTCTCAGTACACGTAAAGGACCGCCCGGAATCTATATCTATTATTTCGGCAATACTTGCCGCAGGAAGTGTCAGCATTAAAAATATCGGCATCAATCATAACCGTGAGACCGGAGATGGTGCGCTCAGGATCGAGTTTTACGATTCTGACAGCTGCATAAAGGCTGAAAAGCTTGTAAGCGAGTATGGATTTAAGGTAACAAGGTAAATATCATGACACTTGGTTTGTGCAAAGTTGGTCACTTGTAAAAGTTAATTCCACTTTGTAAGACTAACTTCCACCT
>JAUNNP010000087.1 GCA_030531385.1 Eubacteriales bacterium | reverse complement strand
AAGCTTAAGACTATAGTTAAAAGAATTATTATATATTTTGCGCTGATCATGCTTGCATTTATACTGCAGACATGTGTTTTTCCTATATTCAGCTTTCTTGCGGCCGCGCCAAATCTTTTGCTGATCATCACTTTTTCCTACGGATTTATTTACGGCAATACGACCGGCATCATATGCGGGCTTTTTGCCGGCTTTTTAATGGATATTTTTTATCCGGAGCCCTTTGGACTCTTTATTCTGATCTTCAGCTATCTTGGTTTTTTCAGCGGACTTTTCACAGAGGATTATAGGAATGATTCTCTTGTGCTTCCTATACTTCTCTGCATTTCCTGCGATATTTTCTATAATTTTGCAATGATAGTTTACCGGGTCCTTGCGCTTGGCTTTGTCAATATGAACTATGTGCTGAGAAATGTTGTGTTTCCGGAGATGTTTTTTACTCTGCTTGTTACGATTGCCGTATATCATGTCCTTCTCAACACGAACAGAAAGATGGACAGGATCGATGAGATAAGAGGTCAGAATGCTGCCTGACGAACAGAAAGATGGACAGGGTCGATGAAATAAGAGGTCAGAATGCTGCTTGAGAGATTGAGAAATTTAATAGAGGGGCTGAGGGAACGTCTCGAAAGACCGCTTCAGCTTCGTATATTTATTTCAGGGATTTTCTTTCTGGCTTTATTTGGCATACTCTTAAACAACCTGTATACACTGCAGGTGATCAATGGTACCAGCTATAATGAAGCATTTATTGAGAAGATCGAAAGGACGGTCAAGCTCCCCGGAGCAAGAGGAAATATTTATGATGCTGACGGAAAGATCCTTGCCTACAACAGGCTTTCTTATAATGTCATAATAGCTGATGACGGCTCTTATTCAAACTATAATGACCGAAACAATATGCTTTATCGTCTCGCGGGCATACTCGAAAAGCATGAGGTCCCGGTCACCTCGAGATTTGAGGTCGGGCTCGATGAGGCCGGACAGTTTTATTACACTACTTCCTCAGATGCGTCCAGAAACAGATTTATTGCAAATGTCTACGGCACTGCCGTTTCCAATCTTGATGCAGAAGATGATAACGGAAATATAAGATATCCGTCTGATATAACTGCCGAAGAAGCTGTAAGGCTCAAGGCCTCTGACTATGCCTTTGATGCTATTAAGGATGAAAACGGTTCACCTGTTATACCAAATGACAAAACTCTTCTTGATATGGTCAAGATACTTTATGCTCTTCGTCAGACAGCTTTCCAGAGATATGAGACTACGACCATTGCCGAAGATATAGACGAGTACTGCATGGCCGAGATACTTGAAAACCAGGGTGAGCTTAAGGGCGTCGACGTAGAAGAAAACTACATCAGACGATATAATAATGCAAAGTATTTCTCACATATTATTGGCTATACAGGCTCCATTCAGGATGATACGCAGCTGAAGGAGCTTCAGAAGACCAATTCCGACTATGAGATCACCGATAAAGTAGGAGCGACCGGTATCGAAAAATCGATGGAGCAGGTGCTTCAGGGCAAAAAGGGTGACAGAAGCATGTATGTCGACAGCTATGGTCAGGTACTGGAAATCATCAGTGAGACCGAGGCCTCTGCGGGGCATGATCTTTACCTTACTATTCACCAGAACCTGCAGATCGGCGTATATCATCTGCTTGAACAGCAGCTTGCAGGTATAGTCGCAAGTAAAATAGTAAATATTCCGGCTTCTGAGATAGAAACTCCGGCCGATGCGTCAGACGTCCTTATCCCTGCGGATGATGCGTATTTCCAGTTTATCAACAACAACATACTGGATACCGGCAGATTTTTTGATGAGGAAAACAGAGGTACTGCCGAAGCTCAGATCGCGGCAGCATTCACGCAGCATAAGCAGGAGGTTATTGACAGGATCTCCTATGAGCTTACGAGCGGAGATGATAAGCCTTTAAGCGAGCTTTCAAACGAGTATATAGCCTATATGGTATATATCCTTGATTATCTGTCAAAAAGCTCTGTCGGCATAGTCAATTCGTCAGCTATCGATAATTACGGTGACAGCTATCTTTCCTGGAAAAACGATACGATAAGCCTTAAGGATTATCTTTATTCCGGCATTTCCGAGGGCTGGATAAACGTTGATAAGCTTCCTTCGGGTGAGGATGTTCCGTATCAGAATGCTGATTATATTTATGATTCGATCGCCGATATGATCATAAATGACCTCGGAAATGACTTTGATTTTGACAAGCTTATATATAAGTACATGATCATCGATAAGCGCGGTATCACAGGAAGACTTCTGTGCATGGCTCTTTATGAGCAGGGCGTGCTTCAGTATGATGAAGAAAAATATCTCCAGCTCATGGGCGGTGACGATGATTATGCATTTTCCTTCCTTATCTCCAAGATCAGATCCATAGAAATAACTCCTGCACAGCTTGCACTAGACCCGTGCATGGGATCTGTCGTTATCACCGATGTAAATACAGGTGAGGTCAGAGCTCTTGTTTCTTACCCGGGTTACGATAATAACAAGATCAATGACAATGCATATTTCAATGAGTGTCTTAATAATCTGTCTCTGCCGCTTATCAATTCAGCGACCCAGACGAATAAGGCGCCGGGCTCTACGCTTAAGCCCCTTTCAGCCATAGCTGTTTTAGAGGAACACAAGATCAGCACAGATGCTCTTGTTGACTGTACCGGTGTTTATGAGGAGGTAACTCCGAATATCAAATGCTGGAAGGGCATACCGGGTCATTCCAAGCTTACTGTAATGGGAGCTATAGAAAACTCATGCAACTACTGCTTCGCTGAGTATGGTCACCGTTTGTCATTGACCTATGATCCTGCAACGGGTGAGGATGTTTACAGTACAGCGGTAGGACTTGAAAAGCTGCAAAAATATCTGGCTCTTTTTGGCTTCGACAGAAAGAGCGGTATACAGATAGATGAAAAGGAACCCAAAATGTCGGATATCGACCCTGAGCGTTCCGCTTTCGGTCAGGGTACCCATTCCTACAACAATGTCCAGCTCGCTCGCTATGTTACCGCGCTTGCAAATAATGGAAAGCTCTATAATCTGACTCTTCTTAAGAGGGAGACTGATTCGGACGGCAACCTTATTCAGGAGTTCCCTGCCGAGCTTATAGATACTATCGAGCTCAGCGCGTCTACCTGGAACGTAGTACATAACGGACTTCGCGCAGTCATCACTACCGGTGTTGCTTCGGCCGTATTCCAGGGGTATACCACTGTAAATGTTGCCGGAAAGACAGGTACCGCAGAAGAGGTAAAGACCAGAGGAAACCACGGACTCTTTGTTTCTTATGCGCCGTATGAGAATCCTGAAATTGCAGTATCGGTAGTTATACCGTTCTCGTATTCCTCAGGTAATGCAGCCAGACTTGCACGCCGTGTATACGATTATTATTACGGCGAGATCGATCTTCCGACTATCATCTCTGATGATGCAAGCAATATTCAGATCTTCAACGTATCTGATGGTTAAAATTTGCACAAAAATCTAACGATTATCGTTGAAATATAGTATAATATACATAATATTAGAGTTATGAAGGGTAAATATGTTTTCAGAGCGCACAATCTGCTTTTGCTGGTCCTTGTGGCGCTTCTCAATTTCATAGGTATTCTGATACTGCAGTCGGCATCTAATATGGACAGTGCGATCGTTTCGAGGCAGATCATAGGTTCTCTTACAGGATACGTATTTTGTCTTGTGATCATGTTCATAGACTATAATCGCCTTGCTAAGTATTCCACTGTTGTTTATGCGGTGACCATAGGCATCCTGCTCGCCGTTATAGCGCTTGGAGCTGTTCATAAGGGAGCGGGCAGGTGGATAGTTCTGCCTGTCATCGGCCAGATACAGCCCGCAGAATTTGCAAAGGCCGGACTGATCCTTTATTTCGCGTCATATTTTGGAAAATATGAGCAACGCATAAATGAACCGAGGATACTGCTTACGGCCATTGCTCTTTTTGCTGTAGCCGCCGTACTGGTATTTGTTGAACCAAACTTAAGCACCACACTTATTTTATGTGTTATCTTCGGCATGATGCTTATAACATCGGGCCTCAGCATGAAGATCATACTTCCCGCCCTGATACTCGGAGGCCTTCTATTTGCCCTTATAATGTTTTTGTTCTCGACGGACAATTACAACATTATTCCGTTTATAAAAGAGTATCAGAAGAACAGGATCCTGAGCTTCCTTTATCCGGACCAGTATTCGGATACCTTTTTCCAGCAGAAGAACTCCATTATGGCCATTGGCTCCGGAGGCTTTTTTGGAAAAGGTCTTTTCAATACAGATATAAGCTCGGTCAAGGCCGGCAATTTCCTTATAGAGGAGGATACCGACTTCATTTTCGCTATAATAGGAGAGGAGCTGGGCTTCAGAGGCTGCGTGGGCATAATATTTGTTTATGTGCTCACACTCTTTATCATTTTATGGATAGCCGTAAAATCCAAAAATCTTACCGGTGCTGTCATTTGTGTCGGCATAGCTGCATGGATCGGCTTCCAGACCTTTACAAATATAGCGGTTGCCATAGCCCTGTTCCCGAATACGGGCGTTACACTTCCGTTTTTCAGCCGCGGCGCATCATCGCTGCTGGCTCTATATGCCGGTATCGGCATGGTACTTAATGTCGGCATGCAAAGCCGTGATTAACATGTCCTGCAGCATACCTTTTGCTGTACGGCATCAGCTTCATAAGAAGGGAGCACAACATGAATGTAGGTCTTATAGCTCACAATTCAAAAAAGAAGCTTATGCAGGATTTCTGTATTGCATATAAGAGCATTCTCGGCAGAAATGAACTATATGCTACTGCAACGACCGCAAGATTTATTGAAGAGGTCACGGATCTTAATATCCATAAGTTCCTTCCGGGACACCTCGGCGGCCAGCAGCAGATGGCGGCGCAGATAGCAAACAATGCCATTGACATGGTCATTTTCCTGAGGACGCCGGGAGAGGCAACTCCGCATGAACCGGATGTAAATGATATCATTAAGCTTTGCGATCTTTATAACATTCCGATCGCTACAAATCTTGCTACGGCAGAGCTTTTGATCCTTGCGCTTGGAAATGGAGATCTTGAGTGGCGTGAATAAACATTTTAAATTCATTTTCCTTGCCGCCGCAGTCTGTCTGCTTCTTACAGGATGCAAAAGCAGGGAATATGACCATAAATATGCTTTTCCGGACGAACAGCTTATAACAACGTCCACAGATGATATCTTTGTGCATGGATTTGCGCATGATCTCTGCGTTGCCGAAGGAGATTCAGATCTCAACATTGATGATGTAAATGCCAAGGCCTTTGGCCTTTTCAGCATTGATGATAACGCAGTTCTTTCACAGCATAATATCTTTGAGAAGATATATCCGGCATCTACGACAAAGATACTTACCTGTCTTCTTGCGCTTGAGAGAGGAAATCTTGATGATGTGATCACGGTCCCAAAGGATTCGGAGATCAGCGTCTCGGGATCATCAATGGCCGGACTTAAGACGGGAGATCAGCTGACACTTAAAAATCTGCTTTACGGAATGATGGTCCCGAGCGGAAATGATGCTGCCGTGGCTATCGCCACTTATATAAGCGGTGATGTTGCATCCTTTGCCGAGCTTATGAATCAGAGAGCTGCTGAGCTTGGCGCAACACATTCACATTTTGTGAATCCGCACGGACTTCCGGATGAGGAGCATTATACGACCGTATATGATATGTACCTCATATTTAATGAGTGTCTTAAGCATGATGAGTTTATCGAATTTGCTAGTACGCCGCAGTATTCCTGTCAGGTAACCAATCCTTCTGATGCCCAGAATCCGGAGAGGATCGTTTCCTGGACCTGCGGAAATGCCTTTTTAAGCGGCAAATTCAGTTTTGCTGAGGGAATGCAGGTACTTGCGGGAAAGACAGGACATACAAACGCGGCTGGCTTTTGCCTGGTACTCGGAGAGACAGATGGTCAGGGTAAAAAATATATCTCTATCATCATGAATTCCCCGGTATACGAGCAGATGTATGCCTCAATGAGAAATTTAGCCGCAAAAAGTCAGAATTAAAAACTCTGACGCGAGATTTAAATAAATGTCTTGCTAAAGATTTTTGCGTGTAATATAATTTAAACACAGTAACCTTATTAGGAGGATTTTTACATGGTTCAGTTAATAGTTGGCGCAAAGGGCAAAGGAAAGACCAAGGAGCTTCTTGCTAGAGCATCAGAGGCTATCAAGGCCGCTAATGGAAGCGTTGTTTACATAGACAAGAGTTCACAGCATATGTATGAGCTCTCAAATAAGATACGTCTTATCAACATCAGCAATTTCCCGGTTCATTCAGAGGACGCTTATATCGGTTTTATCAGCGGAGTTATTTCACAGGATCACGATCTTGAGTATCTTTTCCTTGATGGCTTCCTTCAGGTAGCAAACCTTCACGGCGCTGATATTTCAGGTGCTATAGATCAGCTTGCAAACCTTTCAAAGACTTATGGAGTTAACTTTATCGTAAGCGTTTCAATGGATGCAGATGAGCTTCCGGCAAGCTGCAAGGAGTATGTTGCGGTTGCACTTTAATTTAGATGTCAGCTAATAAGAAATCAGTTAGAAAACAGATCAGAAAAATATTAAAACCAACGGTAGGCAAGCTTTTAGGTATCCTCATGGCTGCCTACTTTGTTTTTACGTTTATTTCCTATAAGGACCGTGTGCAGGTCAGCTACTATGAGGTGGAAGAGGGAAGCCTTGTTAAGGAGCATAACTACACGGGCCTTATTCTGCGTGAGGAGAAGATCGTTTCCGCCGAGGCTAACGGATATATTTACTATTACGTAGCAGATGGAAGAAAAGCGGCCAAAGGAAGCCCTGTATATTCTATAGATGAGGGCGGACAGCTGATGAATTATCTGACAAAACATTCGGATGAGCTTACGGAGCTCAATTCAGCCAGGGTGGCCGACATCCGTGCTGAAATACTTCATTACTCCCGTACCTTTGAAGAGGCAGATTTCCGCAATCTTTATAATATTCAGAATACACTTGACGCCCACAGCATAGAGTATGCGAGCATGAACATTTTCAGTTCCATAACAGATGATCTGGTCAGTGAGGGCATCAATTTTAAGGAATTTGACACGGACATCACCGGAGTCGTATGCTGTTATACCGATGGATATGAGAGCGTTACAGAGGCCGATCTTAAGGAATCGCTCTTTGAAAGGGAACAATACGATAAAAAGAATATAAAAGCAGGCGACCTTGTATCAATAGGAGACCCTGCCTATAAGATGATACTTGATGAAAACTGGGAGATCGCATTCCCGATGACT
This sequence comes from Eubacteriales bacterium, assembly GCA_030531385.1. Lineage (GTDB taxonomy): Bacteria > Bacillota > Clostridia > Lachnospirales > Lachnospiraceae > Avilachnospira. The sequence continues at coordinate 1,647 of JAUNNP010000087.1, read as the reverse complement.
GATGATGATGTTGAAGAATTCAAGGATGAGAATGTTATAAAGGTCAGCTTCTCGGACAAGGGCTTTTCATCTAAGTGCAAGCTGAAGATAGTATCGGGAAGCGACGGAAGGAAATACGGCATCATTTCTCTCGACAGCTATCTTGTTCAGTTTACATCAGACAGATTTGTTGATTTTGAGATAGTTACCAATGATGTTTCGGGCCTTAAAATCCCTGATAAATCAGTTACGACCAAGGACTTTTACATAATTCCGGTAAATTATCTTATTACTGATGACAAGGGAAATAAGGGCTTTTATAAGGCTATAGTCGGCGCGAACGGAACCGCAGCGCAGTTTATAATTCCCGAAATATTCAATGTTGACAGCGAGTACTGCTATATAGACTGTAATGACAACACGGAGCTTTCCCCGGGTGATTTTGTCATGTCTTCACCTGAAAAAGCAACGGCGGGAGTGGACCTGTCAACTCAGATAGAAAGTGCTGCTGCAGTGGCTAACGAGGACGCTGAGGCAGTAAGTACTGCGGAGGCAGCGGGAAATGCTGACGTTCAGGCAGCCTCTCAAGGAAATGAAGACCGGGCTTTAGAAAGTACAGCAGAAACCTCAGCAGGAGAAACTGCAGGCGCAGGAGAGAGTACGGCGGATACATCGGATGTTGTAAGCGGTGAATCGAAGGCTGCAGAGACCTCTGTTTATGATTCTACCCTTATAAACAGCAGCACCTCCGGCCTTTACCAGATATCCGCGAAGAAGAGCCTTGAGGGCGTTTATAATGTCAATAAGGGCTATGCAGTGTTCAGGATGGTAGATATTCTCGAGACCGCAAATGGCTATACTATTATTAGAAAGAACGTAAATTACGGCCTCCAGGTATATGATCATATAGTTCTGGATGCTACCACAGTGCATGACGGACAGATACTTTACAGATAAAATCCAATTTATTTGTTAATTATGTCATAAAATTTTGAATAAACTTGTTGGATATACCACTTTATTTTTTTTAAAAATATATTATAATGTGTAACATAGGATGTTTAATTAGTTTATCTATGCAATGTGGGATTTAATTCGGAGGATAAGAAATGAAGGTAGGAATTATTTATACCGGCACAACTCCTGAGCTTATAGAGGATGTTGAACGCGAGGTCAAGGGACAGCTCGGTGATGACGTTGAGCTTTTCAGTCTCGCAGACGGATCTATCATAGCTGAGGCACGTGATGCCGGATATGTTACAACACCACCTGCAGCAAGACTTGTTACCATGTTCATGCAGGCTGCCAATGAAGGCTGTGACGCGGTTCTCAATGCATGCAGCTCAGTTGGAGAGGTTGCTGACAGCTGCCAGGATCTTGCCAAGTATATCGGCATGCCGATCGTGAGGATCGATGAGCTTATGTGCCGTGAGGCAGCTCACCTTGGAAAGCGCATCGGCGTTATGGCTACACTTAAGACTACTCTTGAGCCGACAAAGAATACCATTCTTCGTATGGCACGTGAGGACAACATTCATGTAGAGCTTGTTGACTGCCTCGTAGACGGAGCTTTTGGTCTTGATCAGGAGCAGTTCAAGATGAGGATGTCTGAGTGTGCTGAGAAGATCGCAGATAAGGTTGATGTTATCGTATTTGCCCAGGGTTCAA
>JAUNNP010000204.1 GCA_030531385.1 Eubacteriales bacterium | reverse complement strand
TTAATGCTTGACAAGGGGCATTACATAACGGTTCTTTTGACACCCCCTGACACCCGCTCAGACTCTCCCAAGCCGCTTCATCGCTTCGATGTAAATTGCGCACTCCATGCGCTTTCTGAACAGTCTGCAGCCGCTCTCATATATGCCCGTAATGCTGCCGGTGGCATGGTAAGCATTGGCTGCGCAGCCGCCCGAGCAGTAAAGCTTTGCCCAGCAGTCCGCGCACTCAGGATGAGCATATACATTGCACTGCTTAAACTCGCCCTGAATCGCATGGTTGCTCACGCCATTCCAGATGTCTCCAAGCTTAAATTTTTCATCTCCAACAAACTGATGACATGGATAAAGATCTCCCCACGGGGTCACAGCCATGTACTCAGTACCGGATCCGCAGCCCGATATCCTCTTATAGATGCATGGGCCGCCGGACAGGTCGATCATGTAATGATAGAAGGTAAACGATCTGCCTTCCTTTTCGCGTTCGATCATAAGCTCAGCAAGCTGCTCATACTGCTCCATGACCACCTTCAGATCCTCCTCTGTGAGTGCTGACGGGTCCGACGGAGCACACACTACCGGCTCCATACTAAGCTCAGTAAAGCCCAGATCAAGCATCGTCTTTATATCACCCAGGAAGTCCGGATTGGCATGAGTGAATGTGCCGCGCATATAGTAGTTTTTACCCTCACGTGCCCTTACAAGCTCCTGAAACTTAGGAACTATGCGCTCCCAGCTTCCGTTTCCTGCATAGTCAACACGGAAGCGGTCATGTATCTCTTTTCTTCCGTCAAGACTGAGAACAACGTTGCTGCACTCACGGTTTGCAAAATCAATTACATCATCATCGATAAGCATACCGTTCGTGGTGAGAGTGAAACGAAAGTTCTTCCCCTTTTCTTTTTCCACGGACCTCGCATATGCAACAAGCTGCTTTACGACCTCAAAGTTCATGAGCGGCTCACCGCCGAAGAAATCCACCTCGAGATTGTGACGTGTTCCCGAGTTTTCAATAAGAAAATCCAGTGCGCGCTTTCCTGTCTCGAAGCTCATGACAGCGCGCTCACCGGAATATCTTCCCTGGCTTGCAAAGCAGTAGGAGCAGTTAAGATTGCAGGTATGCGCGATATGAAGACACAATGCCTTTACAACGTTTGACGTACGTTCCTTTAAGGTGCCTGCCATTGAAGCAAAGCTGTCATCGGTAAAAAGCTTACCTGCGTTTTTGAGTTCAGCTATCTGGTCATAGCACTCGGAAAGCTCCTCCCTTGTCACATCCGGATCATCGGCATACCTTTTGCCTACGATATCAATTATTTCCTCCTTCGGTCTATCCTCAAACATCCCGATAATGTCAAAGGCAGCATCATCCACAATGTGAATGGAGCCCGAAAAAGTGTCGATTACTATATTTAAACCGCCCTGTTTATAGCAGTGTACCATCTGAAAATTCTCCTCATAACTCTATGGAGTCCCGCTTCATTACAGCAGATCGTATAGCGTCCCCATATCCATTATTCTGCGTGATAACGCAGAAGTGCCGCCTTATTGCAAGGCGGCACTTTACTTAATCTCTTTATAAATTACTGCTGAGCCTTTGTATTCTCGCACTTCTGGTTTGCGATACCACAGCTTGTCTTGCATGCTGACTGGCATGATGTCTGGCACTCGCCGCATCCGCCGTTCTTAGCGCTCTCACAAAGGTTGCGTGTCTCTAAAGTCTGAATGTGCTTCATATTTT
>JAUNNP010000086.1 GCA_030531385.1 Eubacteriales bacterium | reverse complement strand
GAATTGCAAAAAGTCTTTTCTGGGCCTACACTTTCTGTCTATCTGTAGGCCTGAATTGCAAAAAGTCTTTTCCAGGCCTACGCTTTCACAAAAAATGGTAAGATAAGCTGCCGCGCTGCTCCGCGCTTCGCGCTCCCGGTGGCAATCCTCGCTTCGCTCGAGTACCAGTACAGACCATTCGCAGGCAAAGCCTGCAAATGAGTCTTACACCCATATTCGCAATCCGCGCCCGCTGGGCGCTACTTGCTCATAAGGGCGTAAGCCCTATAAGCCCAGAAATAAAATCAGACAGATGGAAGTAAACTCCCATCTGTCCTCTTTATTTCTGTCCTTATGTCTGTACTGGTTATACGTAGTTACACACTCTCGCAATAGCGATCTCCATGAATCCCAGTGACTCGGATTTGGTGATTTTGCCGTTTGCGACGCGGATTACTTCCTGAAGGGTCTCGTCGGCGATTTCCTTCATTGCCTCAGGCTCCTCGAGGAGACGGCTGCAGTCGATGTCGATATTATCTGACATTTTGCCATAGGTCCTCTTGTTGGCTGTGATCTTGATTACAGGTGCGATTGGGTTTCCTGTAGGTGTGCCGCGGCCTGTTGAGAAGATAACTACCTGAGCGCCGGATGCTACCATGCCGGCTACTGATGAAGGATCGTTACCTGGGGTATCTACGATAACAAGGCCCTTCTTATCTACAGGCTGTGCATAATCATAAACCTCAACGATAGGTCTGTGGCCTGACTTATGAATGCAGCCAAGTGACTTCTCCTCAAGTGTGGTGATTCCGCCGGCCTTGTTGCCCGGTGTCGGGTTACCGTTGCGGATCTCCTCGCCTACATTTCTTAAGTGCTCCTCAAATGCATGTACGTGATCAAGTACCTTCTGTCCGATTTCAGGTGTGATTCCTCTGCGCGCAAGAATGTGCTCGCCGCCGATAAACTCAGGAACCTCTGAAAGGATGGCTGTGCCGCCGTCATCGATGATACGGTCGCATACCTCACCGATAAGAGGGTTGGAAGCGATACCGCTGGTAGGATCGGATCCGCCGCACTCTGTGCCGAGGATGAGCTCACTTAACGGGAACTCTTCTCTCTGAAGCATTGAAGCCTCCTGCACCATCTCCTTGGCAGCTCTTGTTGCAAGCTCAACAGTCTTAACTGTTCCGCCGCACTCCTGGATGATAAATGTAGCGAGCGGCTTGTTTGTGACCTTCTTTATCTCCTCAACTACCCAGTCCATCTGGCAGCCCTCGCAGCCAAGTGAAACAACAACTGTTCCGTAGATGTTCGGGTTTGCCGCAAAGCCGACCATGGTCTGCATTGTCATATCAAGGTCGCTCTTAACCTGTGAGCAGCCGCTCTGGTTGTGGAAGGTAACTGCCTCTGCCACCTGATTCGCAACAATTCTTGCTGTATCAGCAGCACATACGCTGGCCGGAAGAATGAGAACCTTATTTCTGATTCCAACCTTGCCGTCCGGTCTTCTGTATCCTAAAAAGTTCATATTGTCTCCTCTCTCAATCAAACGGATAAACCGATATACCGATAATTACTTCAGATCTTCACGATGGCTCTCAACATTATGTACATGTACATAATTTCCTGCCTTGATATCACATGCCGCAAGTCCGATATGCTCACCGTACTTAACAACAGGCTCACCCTTCTTTATATCCTTAGTGGCGATCTTATGATACTCAGGAATGTCATCAAGCACCTTCACTGAATAATCCTTGCCGTCTACCTTCCAGGTCACCTCATCACCCGGCTTAACGGCACCGAGGACAACAACGATATTGTCTTTTGGGTCAATTACGATTGCTTTCATGGTTACCTCCAAACCCTATTAAAATAATATATTTCAGCGGATCCTCTCCGGGAAGCCTATCTTCTTGCGTACCTTACGCATAGTCTTCTCTGAATAATATCCGGCCTTCTCAGCATTTTCCTTGATAATATGGTCAACATAATCCTTATTCTTCGCAAGATCATTAAAGCGCTCCTGAAGCGGAATGAGCTGATCCGCAACAGCCTCGCCCACAGCAAGCTTGAAATCTCCGTAGCCCTTGCCCGCAAACTGCTTAAGCGCTTCCTCGGTCGAGTCGCCAGTGCATGAGCAGTAGATGTCAAGCAGGTTCTTGATGCCCGGCTGGTCATCGGTATAGTTGATCTCTCCCACGCTGTCAGTTACCGCACGCTTAAACTTCCTGATGATAGTGTCCTTATCATCCATGAGGTAAATGCTGGCGTTCGGATTTTCATCGGACTTACTCATCTTCTTTGCCGGATCCTGAAGGCTCATGATCTTGCGGCCTACTTTTCCGAGATAGATATCCGGAATTGTGAATACATCACCGTAGATGCCGTTGAAACGCTCAGCGATATTGCGGGTAAGCTCAAGATGCTGCTTCTGGTCGATACCTACAGGCACCACATCAGCCTGATAAAGCAGAATGTCTGCAGCCATAAGCACGGGATATGTCAGCAGTCCGGCATTGATATTGTCAGCATGCTTTGCTGCCTTATCCTTAAACTGGGTCATACGCTGCAGCTCTCCAACATAGGTATAGCAGTTGAGTATCCATGCCAACTCCGAATGGCCCGAAACATGCGACTGATAGTAAATGCAGTTTTTCTCAGGGTCTATGCCTGCTGCGATATAGAGCATAAGAAGATTTCTCGCACGCTTCCTGAGCTCGGCAGGGTCCTGGCGGACAGTTATAGAATGCAGATCAACGACGCAGTAAAAGGTCATATAATCATCCGCGAGAGCCACCCAGTTCTTGAGCGCTCCAAGGTAATTTCCAAGTGTCAGGTTGCCCGTGGCCTGCATGCCGCTGAACAAAACTTTTTTATTATCAAGCATAATGTTTCCTCCATGTTGCCATAATATTTTTATTTTCTGAAAATGCCGCCGCCTTCAGTCCTCACCATCCCGCGAGTCAAGGTCCTCCGAAAGCCCCTCCAGATAGTGGCATAAAAACTCGCCGGACCGCTTTAAAGGATACACATCCTCAAGCTCCTCAAAGCGGAACGACTTCCTTCCGCCATTTTTCATACGCTCCCAGAACCTCAGCATTTCCCGAAAAGGCAGGTAATACATTTCATCGCGCTCTGTATAGAATAACACAAAAAACGCGCATCCGCCCTGTTCTTCGAAATCTTTCATAAAAGAAATTTGGTGTTCATGTACATTTTGCAGCGGAAATGTCTCCACCGCGCATTCCTTCGCGTCAAAGCAGACCGGTATCTTCTGCACCACGCCTATGTAGTCTACCGTGGATTTCTGGTCAAAATAGGCCAGCGTGATCTGCCGGTTTTTATTCATCTCTATCGGTGTTATAGGTGTCGGGACCTTCTGGATCAGCGCAAGCTTATGCTGCCTGTACGCGTCATTGGTCCTGTTTATCATATCTTCAAGCGTCGAGCCCCTTAAGCCATGCCCGCCCCAGGTTGACATAATTTATTATTACCTTTCATTAAAAGCAGTCTTTGAGCACGCGTATCTTGTCGCCCAGTATCTCAACCACATCGAATCTGATGCCTTTATAGCTTTTACGCCTGCTGCAGGTATTTACCGTATCTCCGGAGCTGGAGCTGCTGCCGCTGCTTACCTTACGGCTCCCGCCGGCATCTGTGCCCGACAGATACTGCCTTGCGACAGCTCGTATTTTCTGCTGTTTTTTAGCATTTACAGCTTCTGCGGGAAAACCATAGGCCGCGGTGCTTCTGTATTTTACCTCAGCAAAGACCAGAATGTCACCGTCACGTGCTATTATATCAATTTCTCCGTCCCTGCAGCGAAAATTTTTGCATATTATATCATAACCGCAGTATTCAAGGAAGCGTGCCGCGATATCCTCGTATTTACTGCCGATGGTCCTCTTGTTCAAAGACGTTCCGTTTCTAACTCTTTCGAGAATCTAGTGAATATTTTTCAGAAAGCTCTTTCTGTGAATGTCTAAGATCCCGTACTTTCTGATAGCCTCGTAATGCTCCTTCGTGCCGTAGCCCTTGTGCTTTGCAAAGCCATATTCCGGGTACTGCTTATCATATTCTATAAGCAGATGATCTCTTGTGACCTTCGCAATAACGGAAGCCGCGGATATTGACGGGCACTTCGCGTCGCCGCCAATGACGAAGCTTTGGTGAAAATCGATTCCCGGAACTATTCTGTTGCCGTCCACAAGCACCATGGAATCACCGACGGAGGGAAGCCTGTCAAGTACATCCATACTGAGCTCACCGCCGCTCTCCAAAAGCCCGGTCTTATACATTTCTATGCAGGCATCAAAAGCATCCTTCATGGCTTCCATAGTGGCATTTAGTATATTTATCTCATCGATCCTTGCGGGCGATGCCATACCTACGCCATATGCTGATGCTTTTTCGATGACCTCGGCATAGATAAGCTCTCTTTTCTTTTCGCTTATCTTTTTTGAGTCGTTAAGATAAAGGATCTCAGCTTCCTCAGGGAGCACGCAGCAGGCCGCAACGACCGGACCGCATAAGGGTCCGCGCCCCGCTTCATCTATTCCAAATACAAATGCTGCGCCCTTCGAGGTCTCGCGCTCAAAGGCATACATCCCTTTAAGTCTTTCCTTTTCAGCTGCAAGTCTTTCTTCTTTCGTCATATTACACCTTCTCTGCAGGGCAGCCGCGCCCTTAGCGTTACAGCGCCCTTCGCGTCACAACGCCTTCCGGTCACTGTTTCGGTCTCTGCAGACTTATCCTGCCGAGCTTTCCGGACCTGAAATCATCCATGAACGCCTTAGCGCCTCTCTCGTAATCAGGCTCGCCGCCGCGTTTTATACATCCGCGCTTTACAGCTATCAGATCAAGCAGCGCAAGCGCCCTGATCGAAACTCCCAGCACTTCGGTGCTCATGTTCTCAAGCTTTTTATCAAAGCTTTCCTCTGTGATCTCGTATCTTTCAAAGAGTCTGTCACGATAATTATCATATAGAAAATCCAGCAGCTTAACGGAAAGCTCCTCAATATTTATGACCTGGTCATTTATGGAGCCTATCTCAGCCAGACAGTACGCAGTCTCTTCATCATCGAACTTTGGCCAGAGCACTCCCGGAGTATCAAGGAGCAGCATCTCATTATTGACATTTACCCACTGATTTCCCTTGGTGACACCCGGCTTATTTCCGGTTTTTGCCGATGCTTTCCCAAGCATCGAGTTTATAAAGGTCGACTTTCCGACATTTGGAATGCCGAGGATCATACACTTTACCGGGCGGCTTCCCGTAATGCCTCTTGCGGCATCGCGTTCCCTTTTCTCTTTCGTAAGCTCTGCTGCCGCCTTTCTTATGCGGTCGATACCGTCGCGGCTTCTTGAGTCAAAAGCTATCGCTGCCACGCCATCAGCCTTAAAGTAATCGATCCATGCCTTTGTGACATTCTCATCGGCAAGATCCGACTTATTTAAAAGCACCAGCCTCTTTTTATTTCCCGTGACCTTTTTAATGTCCGGGTTTGCGGAAGCCAGAGGGCACCTCGCGTCTCTAAGCTCGATAACGATATCCACGAGCTTTATGTCATTTTCAATTTTTCTTTTTGCCCTGGTCATATGACCCGGGTACCACTGTATATTCAAAAAACACCTGCCAAATCTAATTTATCAAGCTTCAGGCACAACCTTTCGCGCCGTCAGCATTCGCCGCAGCGACCTTAAACAGGGCTACTTTATGAGCCGCAGCTCCTTTAGCGGAACGATCTTCAGCCACAGCTTTCCCTTGATGTCCCTGCGCTTTACGTTGCCTATATTCGCGAAGCGGCTGTCCTCGGAGGAGTCAGCATTGTCCCCAAGAACAAAATACTCGTCCTTGCCAAGCTCCACGATGTTTTCCGCGATACCGCTCAGGGAAATGCTGTCGATGCTCTCGCATTCCGTGATCTCCCCGTTTATGTAAATGCTGCCGTCCACGATCTGTATGGCTTCCCCCGGAAGTCCGATTATCCTTTTTACGTTTTGCTTGCCGGTATCCTGACGTTCGAAAACCACTATGTCAAAGCGCTTTGGATTACCTATATCGTAGGCCAGCTTGTTGACCAGGCAGACGTCCTCCGCATGAAGGATCGGCGACATGCTCTGGCCGCTTATGATGGTCTGGCCCATGAAGCCATAGACCAGGAACCAGGCAAACGATATCAATACTATAAAATATACTATAGCCCTGATGGCAATTCTAAGGATCGAATTGTCCTCATGCGTATATAAACCCATTTAATGTTCTCCTCGTATATTTACCCTGCGGGCGGGGCAGTCTCCCGTGGCGCCGTCCCGTGGCACCGTCCCGGGGCAGTCTCCCGTGGTACCGGGGCTTTATCCTACATCAAGGCATGAGCCTCCGATGAATTCGCGCACGATCGAGTGCTGCGGTATAAGATCGGTCGAGATCGGAATAACGAAATCGAGGATCTTTAAAAGCTCCTTGGCCTTGAAATACTCATCGCTGTCTCTTGGCACACCGAAAAGTATGCGCTCTGCGTAAGGCTTGATAGCGGCAAGCTCGTAGATGATGGCTGAATTAAGGATGGCATCGGCGTCCTTAGTGTACGGGAAGATATTCTTTTCCTCTCCCTTTCTTACGTCAGGCCATCTCTGAAGTGTAGCCGCAGCGCCGTTCGCTCTCGATCTGCTGTCACGGACAAGACGGCGTATAAGTCTTAAGTCTGAGCTCGTTACACGGTTATGCTCATCAATATTAAGAGGCGGAAGGGCTGAAACGCAGACCTTATACTTTGCCTCTGACGGTATCGACCATGAGAACTGCTCATTCAGGCAGTGAATGCCCTCAACAATGAGAATGTCTCTCTTTCCGAGTGTGATCTTGTCTCCCTTATATTCTCTTCTTCCTGTTTTGAAATTGTAATATGGAAGCTCTACCTCTTCGCCCTTCAAAAGTGCAGTCATATCGTTATTGAACTGCTCAAGGTCAAGCGCGTCTATTGACTCAAAATCCGGATTCCCGTTCTCATCAAGCTTTCTCTTTGCATAGTCAAGATAGTAATTATCTGCCGATACGACTCTCGGTACGATACCATATCTTCTGAGCGTATACGCAAGTCTGAACGCGGTACTTGTCTTTCCCGAGCTTGAAGGTCCCGCAAGGAATACAAATTTCTTGCTGGAGCTGATTATCTCAGAAGCTACCTCTGAAAGCTGGCTGTCGAAGATATGTTCGCTTGTGAGGATGAGTTCAGTAGTCTTGCCCTGAACTACATATTCATTGAGATCGGCAATGTTTTCACATTCAAGCATATGCGCAAGGCGGTAAGCATTTGACTGGGCCTCAAAAAGGTTTTCGATAAGGTCGATGTCAAGAATGGCATCCGGATCGTCCGGCTCGGGAAGCATCAGGAAGAATCCATTCTTGTATGGATGGAGGTCAAAGGATCTGATGGCTCCGGTGCTGTTTGCGACCGAACCGTAAAGGTAGATCTCGTAGCCCTCAAAGCAGGTAAGATTCACCTTTGATGTGCGCCTGAAGGAAAGAAGCTTTGCCACATCCTTCATTCCCCGCTCTTCAAACATCGTAATGGCAGCGTCAACTCTCATTACCTTTTTTGTGATCGGCAGGTCCGCCTCGATATAGTCGTGCATCCTGATCCAGACCTTTTTGATTATATCTCGGCACTTCTGCTCGTTCAGAGTCTTTTTATAATCTTTTTTGTACTTGGGATAGATAAAAAAATTACCGTTCATCGAGAATTCAAAAACGATCTTATCGATGTTCTGTTCTCCGACAACATCGTCAAAGGTCTTCAGCATGATAAGCTCAGCTGTTCTTGCATAATTTGTACGGCTGTTTTCATTCTTGTAATAATTGTCGATCATTTTTTACCTCCCGTGTTAAATTACTGCAGTTTATGTAAATGCTCATGTATGTAGTTTAGCGGCCCCCAGCGCCTTATTTATCAAGGCTATCTCGCCCTCAAGCTCGCGAAGCTTTGCCTGCGTGCGCTCGCCGCTTCCCTTTGAAGCCGCAGCTCTCGCGCCTTCGGCGATCCGGAGCCTGAACTCAAGAAATTCCTTATATGTCTTAGCTGTTTCAGGCGCTATGTATTTTCCAAAAGCATACTCGGCAGCTGAGTATGTGTCAGCTGTGATTTTCTGTCTTTTAGATCCGCTGCACTTTTTTCTTACATCCATGAGGAAATAATACTTGCCGTCATCATAGATACATTTCTCACTATTTATGTAAAGCGGTGTCTCATCGATCAGATAGCGTCTGACCAGATCGAGGTCTGACTGAGGTCCCAGTATAAGCTGCTTAAGTTCCGGAAATCTATTTAGCTCACCGGCCTTAAGTATGTCCCTTATAAGTATGCCTCCCATACCGGCAATAACTATTGTCTCTACTCCCGCCTCATCCGGTATGGCTTTTAACCCATCAGAGAGGATAAAGCTTGTTTTTCCGGCTGTCCCTTCGGCGGCAGCATTTCTTTTAGCCGCCTCCAGCGGGCCCTTTGCAACATCTGCCGCAATCACCTGCTTAGCAAGTTTGTTCTGCACTGCCCTTATCGAGACATAGCCATGGTCGCAGCCTATATCTGCGAGCACCCGGCAGGGCTCAAGCATATTTACTATTGTTTCAAGTCTTTTTGATATCGTCATTCTATATGTGGGTGGTAATTATGTCTATTCTGCCTATTCTGTAGGCTCGGAACAGGCCCACGGCTCACAGCGTCACACGGAAATTCCGAAGTGCATTCTTCTCACGAAGAAGCTCACCGAAAAGGCGCAGGTCGCTGCCGCACTTTGACATTTCCAGCTCGATCTTGTCTGCCTTGACAGTGCGGATATACTCTGTGAGGCCTTTTTCTATCCCGGACTTATCCTTGCCGAGGATGCTGCCGTTACGGTCAGGCCATGCAAATACTTCCGCCGCCAGTCTGCGGCCTTCCGTGGTAAGTCCCGCGTCATTTATGAATGCTGCAGGCTCGAATTTGTCCTGCTCACTCATAGCCTTCTCTATTATCATGCGGCATACGGGATTATGTATGTCATCGGGCTCAATATATGTAAATATCTTCCCGGCAAGGTCAGGCCGCTCAGCGATCCAGGCGGTAAGCGCCAGCTCATTCTGCGATGGTGCGGCCTGCAGCT
>JAUNNP010000085.1 GCA_030531385.1 Eubacteriales bacterium | reverse complement strand
CAAAGCACAGTTAAGGATAACTGCGCCCTTTTTTACGTGAATAATGATTTTATATCCACCGATTGGTTTACTGCCAATGGTGGATTTTTTTGTGGAGAAGAAGCTATATGAGTCAAAATTACGGAATAACAAACAGTGCACTGCTGAAGGCGCTGGCCCATATCTATTATGCTGTTGTTCTCGTTGATCTGAAAGAGAATACATATGAGCTGATGAAGGGCAATGCTGCGGCGGAAGCACTCCTGGGAAAATCCGGGAAGGCAACGGATGCCCTGGCCGGTATGGTGGAAAAACTCGTAACGGATGAGGATCGCAGCAGTCTTTACGCTTTCAACGATTATGCCACGATTGCACAGCGCATCGGTAATCAGGATATGATCTCCTGCGATTATACCGGTATCGTCTCGGGACTTTCCCGGGCTGCCATGTATCCGGTGGAGCGGGATGAGAATGGCAGCGTTACGAAGGTGATCTATTGTACCCGTACCCTGCATGACGAGGAGGCCATCCATGAAATGATGCGCAGGCAGCAAAGGCAGCAGAACATTCTGCGTCGAAGGCTTGACATCATTCATTCGCTCAGCGAAAGTTATTCATCCGTTTTCTATATCTCCCTTGCAGATCATAGTTACGTAAATGAGAAAGCATCCTCACCTGCGTCGGAGGTCCTGGGAGCTGAGGGAAATGCCGATGAGGCCTTTTCAAAAATCTGTCGGGAACTGATGGGGGCTGAATACAAAGACGCCATGCTGGAATTTACGGACCTGTCTACTTTGCCGGAGAGAATGGGCTCCCAAAATACGATTACGACCCAGTATTTCGGGCGTCTGTTGGACAGCGAAGATACCGGCTGGGTGGAGGCATCGTTTATAGAGGCGGGCCGGGATGAAAATGGCGTACTTACGCATGTGCTGTATGCTTCTCGCGCTGTCTTTAACAACCTGGCCATTAACAGTCAGACCCTTCCTGTCATCGAATCCTTAGCAGAGGGGATTCCGGGCGGCTTCTTTATTTATCATGCCGACGGTGACGAAGAATTTATCTATGTCAATTCCAGGATGCGTCAGATGTGCGGATGCTCTTCGGAGAAAGAGTTTAAAGCCCTTACCGGCAATTCCTTTAAAGGGTTTGTGTACCCGGAGGATCTGGATGCTACGGAAGAATCCATATGGGATCAGATTCGTCATTCAGATAAGACAAGAGGCCTTCATGATCATGTGAAATACAGGATCAGGACCAAGGACGGATCTATACGCTATATCGATGATTACGGTCATCTGACACATACGGAAGAATACGGCGATGTCTTCTATGTATTTATTGCAGACATCACCGAGGAAATGAAAAGGGCCCAAAGAGAAAGGGCGCTGACAACGGATGCCTATCATACCGGCTTCTATCTGATGCACGAAATCTTAAAGTCCGGTATGTGGGGTGCGGCTTTTAATGAGCAGGGCGAGATAATAAACGTTACCTGGAGCAGCGAGTTCCGCAAAATGCTGGGATATAAGGACGAGAATGATTTCCCCAATACGCTGGAGGCCTGGTCAGACCTGCTTCATCCGGATGACAAAGAGCGTGTTCTTAAGGAATATTACGATACGATCGATGATTACACAGGTCAGAAAACCTACGATGTAAATTATCGGCTGCGGGTCAGATCTGGTGAGTGGCGCTGGTTTCATCAGGCCGGGCGTCTGTCCAGACGCGCAGATGGAAGTCCGGACATTTATGTCGGTATCTTCGTAGATATAACAGAACAGAAACGTAAGGATGATATCATCCATACCGCGCTCAGACAGGCCGAATCTGCCAATAAGGCCAAGTCGGACTTCCTGGCCAATATGTCACACGATATCCGCACGCCTATGAACGGTATCATCGGTATGACAGCCATTGCCGCAACGCATATCGATGAGAAGGATCGTGTGCGGGAGTGCCTTTCTAAGATCACATCGGCGAGCCGTCATCTCCTGGGCCTGATCAATGAAGTGCTTGATATGAGCAAGATCGAGTCGGGTAAGGTGGATCTGTCGGAAGAGGAATTCAACCTGTCCGAGCTGGTTGACAATATGGTCGCCATGATCCAGCCGCAGATCGCCGAGCATGGTCATGACTTCAGTATCGCCATTTCCAATGTGACACATGAGAAAGTCATTGGAGATTCCCTGCGCATCCAGCAGGTATTCATGAATATGATGAGCAATGCGGTGAAGTATACACCGGATGGCGGGAAGATCAAACTCACGATCGAGGAAAAGCATACGGGGCGTCCCAAGGTGGGTTGCTTTGTCTTCACCTTTGCGGATAACGGTATCGGTATGTCTGAGGAATATCTCACGCATATCTTTGAACCATTCACCAGGGCTGTGGACGGACGCATTGCCAAGATCCAGGGTACAGGCCTTGGCATGTCGATCGCCCGGAACATTGCCCGCATGACCGGCGGTGATATCACCGTAGAGAGCAAGCTGAATGAGGGCTCAACTTTTACAGTCACCTTTTTCCTGGAGCTACAGGAGGAGGAAGAGATCGATTATTCTGAGTTCACGGACCTTCGGGTTTTGGTGGCTGATGATGACGAAACGGCCTGTGAGTCTGCCTGCATCCTGTTGGATGAGATCGGCATGAAGAGCGAAGGTGTGACATCAGGCCGCGAAGCCGTTGACAGCGTGGTGAAGCATCATAACGAGGTACAGGATTTCTTTGCGGTGGTTCTTGACTGGAAGATGCCGGACATGGATGGCGTGCATACGGCAAAAGCCATTCGTAAGGCAGTGGGTCCGGATGTGCCAATTATCATTATTTCGGCGTATGACTGGAGCGAGATCGAGCAGGAGGCGAGAGCCGCAGGTGTGGACGCTTTTATTTCCAAGCCGCTCTTCAAATCCCGTCTGATCCGTGTATTTGACAGGATTATCAATAAGGGTGAGCAGCCGGAAGAAAAGGCATCGCTGCAGGATCTGGAGGATATGGACCTGACCGGACACAGAGTTTTGCTGGTTGAGGACAATGAGCTCAACAGCGAGATCGCCACGGAGATTCTGGAGATGACAGGGCTTACCGTGGTTCAGGCATGGGACGGCAGCGAGGCTGTCGACATGATAGCAGCATGCGAGGACGGTTTTTATGATCTGGTATTCATGGATATCCAGATGCCGAGGATGGACGGCTATGAGGCGACCAGAGCAATCAGGGCCATGGACAGCGCTTATGCGAAAAGGGTACCGATCGTTGCCATGTCGGCCAATGCCTTTGCGCAGGATGTAGAAAGATCGAGAAATTCCGGCATGAATGAGCATATCGCAAAGCCAATCGATATGGGAGCGCTGGCAAGAGTACTGCAACGCTGGGTGATCAAGTGACCCTCCATACAGGTTGGGGAACCGGACAGAAATAATAAAGGAGTTTCGCTGATGGAAGAAACAAATTTAAAAAATCAAAAGCCAGGGCTGAATTTAAGGATGCTGCTGATCATCATCCTGCTGGTAGCGGTCGTTCTGGCTGCCTTCTTAGGCGTTTATCGTATGATTACAAATATCATAACGAATTCCAATATGCATACAATGACGGAGCTTGCCGATCACGACAGGAATTCCGTACAGACGACGATCGATGAATTTGAGGATCTGAACTATAACTGGGCTCTGTCCGTGCGAACCAGGCGTCCGCAGACCATAGCCGAGCTTTTGACAGAGGTGCAGATCGGAAATGCAATCTGCGGCTTCGATCGACTGTCTTTGGTGGATGAAGATCTGAACTTTTATCGGAGCAACGGAGAGATCCTTCGAATGGAACATTACGAGGAATTTCTGGACGACTTTGGTGGCAGGCAGTCCTTTATCATTCGTTTTAACCCGGAGGGCATTGCCCATACCGCGGAATCCAGAAGAGAGTATCTGGTTATCTTCACAAAGATCAGGGAATTCTCAGTAGATGGCGTGAACTTTCGGTACGCAGTAGCGGAGATGCCGATCAAAACCTTCCAGGACAAACTGCTCATTGAGAATTACAACGGACAGGGCTTCTCTAACATTATCGATTTCGACGGATATTATGTCGTCAATATGAATGTGGAATCTCTGTGGGCCAAGGAGAATTTTTATAACACCTACGCTGATGCAGAGGTTGAAGGCTTTGAAAATCTGCAGGCCTTTTTCGATGCGGTTGCAGCTGCCTCGGAAGAAGAAAATATATCTGCAACGATCACATATCAAGGAGAAAGATACCTGCTGATCGCCTCTGCCATGGCAGGTGAAGACTGGTATTTTGTTACCATGTGCCGGACAAGCGCTTTTTCAACGCTGTCAAATCAGATCACAGGGATATTCATGGTCCTGCTTGTCGTTGTTCTGCTGGCGGCCGTTCTGACTGTTATGCTGATCATACGAAATTCTATGGCACAAAAGACTGCAACGATGGAGACGGAACACAGGAAAGAACTTTCCGAGGCGCTGGTGCTTGCACAGCAATCCAGCAGGTCCAAGACAGCCTTCCTGAACAATATGTCCCATGATATCCGGACGCCGATGAATGCCATTATCGGATTCACGAACCTGGCAAAGGCAAACAGCGGTGACAAGTCGGTCGTGGATGATTATCTCGAAAAGATCGGCAACGCTTCTGAACACCTGTTAAATCTGATTAATGACATTCTGGATATGAGCCGGATCGAATCAGGCAAGGTGACATTGTCTGAGGATACGCAAAACTTAAGGGTGGTTCTGGATTCGATTCGGGAGATCGTGCAGTCCGATGCTGAGGCGAAACAGTTAAAGCTCTCTGTGGAAACGGAAGGCATAGAGCATGCTTATGTGGTCTGTGACAAGCTGAGGCTCAAACAGGTATTGTTAAATGTGATTTCCAATGCACTGAAATATACTAATCCGGGAGGAAGCATCTGGATAAAGGCAGCTGAGAAGGAATTTTTACGGGAAGACAATGCGGCGGTTTATGAATTCCGTGTGAAGGATACCGGAATCGGCATGAGTGAGGAATTTGTAAAAACGATCTTTGAGGCATTTACCCGTGAGACCACATCCACCTTAAGCGGTGTGTCGGGAACTGGTCTTGGCATGGCAATTACCAAGAACATCATTGACATGATGGATGGCTCCATAGAGGTTAATTCCAAAAAGGGAGAAGGCTCCGAGTTTATCATTACGTTGAAGTTCCCTCTGGCAGATGAAGAGGAGCTTATAAGGCAGAAAGCAGCAGCAGAAGAAGAAGAAGAAGAAGAAATGGATTTCACCGGCCGCAGGATCCTGCTTGTGGAGGATAACGAGCTGAACCGTGAGATCGCCGAGGAAATCCTGACAGAGGTCGGATTTGAGGTGGAAACAGCCGAGAACGGACAGCTTGCCTGTGATGCGCTGGCGGCATCGGAGATGGGATATTTTGATCTGGTTCTGATGGATGTTCAGATGCCGGTCATGGATGGCTATGAGGCAACACGGACGATCCGCAGATTTGAGAACCCGCACCTTGCGGGGATCCCGATCATCGCCATGACTGCCAATGCATTTGAAGAGGACCGGAAGATGGCCTTTGATGCCGGTATGGATGGGCATATCGCAAAACCGATCGATGTTGAGGTGTTATTTACAACACTGAAAGAAGTATTTCATAACAGTTCACATAAGTGAACTGTTATGGGGATTTGCCCATGCAAAATCGCTAACGCGATGGGCAAATCCCTTACATGCTGCACGTCTTCGTACGGTACGCGCAGTAAATGCGCGTACCTATCTGAACCGTTACAGTATTTTTAAAGGAAATAAAAAGGAAAGACCAAGGAGGACGAACCATGAAGAAAAGAATGCTGTCAATGACCCTGGCCCTGGCAATGGGTGCTTTGCTGCTTGCAGGCTGCGGCGGCACGGCAAAAAAAGAAGATGTATCCATTATCATCAAGACACCTGCGCTCAGCATGCCAACACTGGCAGATGAATCCAGCACCACATCAAAGGAATTTCTGGATAAGGCAGTAGCTGCGTTCACTGAGCAGTATGAGAAAGCTAATGTGACGATTGAGCTTGTTGAGTTCCAGCAGGAGGATGAGGCAGAGGCAGTGCCCGGAACCTTTGGCACAGACCGTGCGCCGGATGTTGTTTATATGGATTATTTCAACATGAATACCTATATCCATTCGGGGTATGTCGTTCCGCTCGATGATATCATTACCGATGAGATGAAAGCTGATATCGATGACGTCTGGTGGGATAATTCGCAGTTAAACGGAAAGACCTACATGATGCCATTCCTGGGACGTGAAAATATCCTGGCCTACAATAAGCAGATGTTTATCGATGCAGGACTTGAGAAGTACATTTCGGATGACGGAAAGGTACAGAACTGGACCCTTGATGAGTGGGAGGAGATCCTGGCGGCACTTCGCGCATCACTGCCGGAGACATCTGCACCTATGATGATGTATGCAGGAAATAATCAGGGTGATACCCACATCATGACGCTGCTTCGCATGTACGGCTGCGAGTTCTTTGATGCTAACGGACATATTAACATGGAATCGGCGGAAGGTATCAAGGCTTTAGAGACGCTCCGCGCATGGAATGAGGCCGGTTACTTCCCGAAGAACGCGGATCTTCTTGTTTCCAATGATGTTTATAATCTCTTCATGGACGGACAGCTTGCAATCGTATTCAACAACGCGGCACTGGATGAGACCATGTGCGCGTCCTACGATATCGGCTATGTGAACTTCCCGTCAGTGAACGGAAAGGGTCTTAACACGACCTTTGTCACCGGCTTTGAGGTTTATGACAACGGAGACGCAGCAAAGCTTGCGGTTGCAAAGGATTTTGTGAAATTTATCTATGAAAGCGATTTTGTAGATTACGAGTCAGGTGCGATCCCGGCCAACAACTCTGTGGCTGAGAAGTATGCAGATGGCCTTGCCTTCATTCAGAAATATATCGACGTCAGCGACTGCGGCGTGAACTTCACCGGTAATCAGCCGAACTGGCGCGGAGTGCGTGCGGTATTCTATCCGCATATCCAGGATCTGATCTACGGAGATAAGGATATCGAGACGATCGCACAGGAGCTTGACGCGGACTGCAATGCGGCAATTGATGAAGGATACGCAGAGAGTACGCTGCATGAGTGATATTTGATTACGGATTGTAGGAGCGCTTTGCGCGGAGCAATCCGGTAATCAGTTTTGGCACCTCCGGGGATTCCAAAGGGGCGAAGCCTCCTTGGCATAGGGTTCCTAAGGGAAGCGGAGTTCCCCTTGGCACACGACTTTACTCGTAAAGTCTAGTGTGTTATACCTTCATGAAACGAACGACCGCAGCCTGAGTGTATTACGCTTACCTTTTTGAAGCGGAATGCACTCGGGCTGCTTTTCTTTTGAAGGCGGCTGGTCAGCGAGGCGGGCTTTCTCCGGCCTCGATCAACAGCTGCCGGAAAAAGAAAATCCGATGGACAGCATCGACAGATGCGGCACATCGGATCAGATCGGTAGTGGAATGGAGGTATATAAAAATCAATACCACCATGGCAGTTCTAAATAAAAATTATCCAGAGCATTTTCTTCCAGTTTTTTGGCTCTGCTTTTGCTGAGATGGAAATGATAGGCGGATTCTGTTCGGTCGTGATATTGATCATCATCAAAGCCGAAACGATAACAGAGATATTCCCGTTCTCTGGCAGAAAGCTGATTCAGTGCATGATGAATTTCTTCCTGCGTTTCCCTTTCAATGAAGATCTGCTCCGGCGTTTTCGTGTGCTCATTTAAAATGATTTCTTCGAAGGAACGAGAGCGGGAGTCGTCATCTGAATCTTCTATAGCTGCATCCAGCGATACGATGGTGCCGAAAGCATTGTATTCCGCTTGGGTCCGGCGAACATAGTCGGTAATGGCATTGCGGACAACAGTTTCTGCGAAGGTTCGGAACAAGACACCGGAGGATGAATCATAGTGCTCTACAGCACGAAGCAAGGCGATAGAGCCTTCCTGAATCATGTCATCGATATCAAGCTGCAGACCTGAGAATTCACGGGAGCCTTTGATGGAATGCGAGGTGATAGTAACGGATGGAAGAAGAATCTCGACCAGGCTGTTCAGGGCTTTTGCATCGCCGGCGGACGCGAGGCTGCAGAGCGTCTCAAGGCTCATGAGCGCTGTCCTTTGCTTCTGTAAAAATTGCTGTCAATGCTGATTCTAAGCTTTGAAGCTTCTCTTCCGAAAACGTTCCTTCCGGAACCATGGCGAGTATCGCCTCGGTCGTCTGCTCCGGAGTGATGGATTTTATATTAGGGTCATCCTGCCCCTTTTTTAGTGCCTTGTAAAACTGATCCAGTGTTTCTTTCGTTGCGGCTTTGTGCTCAGCTGCATGCGATTCGGCGTTCTTACGGATATCTCGCACAACCTGATTGAACAGATTCTGAATGGCGGTTGTGTCAACAGCAGTGGCAGGGACCTTTAGTGCCTGAAGCTCATCGGCTACTGCATGTGCGGCCTCTTTATCATCGGGATTTGGGCTTTTCTGTCCGAGGATAAACGAGCGGAGATAGTCAATATTCTGATTCATGGCCATCATTCCGGTGATGAAGGTTTCATCCTGATACTTTGCCAACATATTTGTAAGCATGGCAAAGTGCGGATTTTCGAGAAGCTGGCTGACGATCTGTGTATTGACCTGCCCTGTATAAAGCGCTTTGGCAGCGCCGGCTGACAGCCCCAGCTCCTCGATGTCATAGTTCTTGCGGTCGGGGATGTTGGTTTCTCCGAGCAGAAAGTCAGTAGAGACGTTAAAGATCTTGGCGGTCTGAATAATATGACTTTCGGCGAATTTGGAGGTCTCACCGCTTAAGAAGCGGCTCAGTGTGCTTTCGGAGATTCCAAGCATTCCGGCCAGCTTCGCCTGCGTCATATCAGGCCTTTGTTTGATCAGATCCTGAATCCGCTCCCTGGTGTCGGCGGAAAGATAAGTCTGCCCCATAGGTTTCTCCTTCCTTTGATATGTTATTGCATCTGAAGAATTGGTCTCTTAAAGTCTGCTCCAGATAATTGCGCCTGAATTATGCGACAGTGTCGCACATTTTGTGAATCAAAAAACTTCCCATGTTCCGAACCGCTTGCCTCCCGAACGGGCAATCTTATTTTCGTCGGTAAGTGATTTGATGCTTCTTTGAATGGTCGCTCTTGATACCTTAAGCCTTTCGGCAAGTTCTGTCTGCGTAATCTGTGGGTGTGATCTCATAAGCAGAAGTACTTTCGCTTCCAAAGAGTCATCCAAAGCATA
>JAUNNP010000203.1 GCA_030531385.1 Eubacteriales bacterium | reverse complement strand
AATGTCCGACCTGCGGAAATGAGATAATTAAGCGCCGCACCAAGAAGGGCAGACTTTTTTATGCCTGCGAAAATAAAGACTGCGACTTCATAAGCTGGCAGAAGCCAAAGGCAGCGAAGGCCTGAGCGGAAAAGACCTGAGAAGCTGAGCCTGAGATGTAAAGACAGGAAGCCGGCGGATCTGCAACAGCTTTAATTTCTGCTTGCAAAGCTGAAATAATGGTGCTAATATATTCAAGGTTAATAAAGTAAAGTTTTAGTAAGGAGTGGCCGAAAGGTCCACTCCTTACTGTATGTTAGGAATGCTGACACCCCTGACGCATCGGCATGGAGGTTCATAATTTGATGACAGCAGATATGTATGTTGAGAAGGTCAATAAGTTTATAGTGCCTTACCTTGGCAAAAACGGTTTTTCACTTATAAAGACCGAGTTTGTGACTGAGGACGGAAACAAATTTTTAAGGCTCTATATCGATCTTACAGAAGAGGAGCTTAAGAAAAGACAGGCCGTGCTCGATGAAGCAAAGGCTGCAGAAGCCGCAGGCAATGAAGCGGGTGCCCCGGATGAGGGAGCAGAAGAGGAGATCACTCCCGGAGTTTCAATCAACGACTGCGTAAAGGTATCAAGGTATCTTAGCAAGTGGCTTGATAAAGAAGATTTTATTAATGAAGAATATACGATGGAGGTCTGCTCAAAGGGCTTTTTAAAGCCCGAGCAGGACTTATCCTCAGCTAAGTTATAAAGAAGGAGAAGCTTAAAATGAACACCGAATTAAAAGAAGCACTTGAAATATTGGGCAAGGAACGCAATATTCCTCAGGAGGCACTGCTCGAGGCTATCGAGAGCTCACTGCTCACAGCGTGCAAGAACCATTTTGGAAAGGCCGAGAACTGCCGCGTAAATATTGACAAGGATACCTTCGAGTACAGCATTATCCAGACAAAGACAGTTGTAGAGGATGTGCTTGATCCGGTAGAGGAGATCAGCCTTCCGGATGCAAGGATCATCGATCCTAAGGCCGAGCTTGGAGATACAGTAGATCTCAAGATCGATTCACAGAAGTTCGGACGTATCGCGACGCAGAATGCCAAGGGCGTTATCGTTCAGAAGATCCGTGAGGAGGAGAGAAACTCACTTTACAGAGACTTCTATGAGCATGAGCACGGCATTATGACAGGTGTTGTCCGCAGATACTTAGGCAAGAACATTTCCATCAATCTCGGAAAAGCAGATGCTATCCTTTCTGAGAATGAGCAGATAAAGACAGAGTCACTTAAGGTGAATCAGAGAGTCAAGGTTTTTGTTCTTGATGTAAAGAACAATCCGAGAGGACCGCACATCGCGGTCTCACGTACACATCCGGATCTTGTAAAGTGCCTTTTTACAGAAGAGGTTTCTGAGATCAGAGAGGGTATCGTTGAGATCATGGCTATCGCGAGAGAGGCCGGATCCAGAACAAAGATGGCAGTAATCTCGCATGATGAAAATGTTGACCCTGTAGGCGCATGCGTAGGCGTGAACGGAACCAGAGTAAATTCTATCGTGGATGAGCTTAGCGGCGAAAAGATAGATATTATCAACTGGGACGAGAATCCGGCTTTCCTTATCGAGAATGCACTTAGCCCGTCAAAGGTCATCTGCGTTGTGGCTGATGAGGATGCTAAGCAGGCGATCGTTATCGTTCCTGATTTCCAGCTTTCACTTGCCATCGGTAAGGAGGGCCAGAACGCGAGACTTGCCGCAAAGCTTACAGGCTACAAGATCGATATCAAGTCAGAGTCACAGG
>JAUNNP010000084.1:3224-9378 GCA_030531385.1 Eubacteriales bacterium | reverse complement strand
ATAACTAATTTTATTAACAAGTATCAGGAGGATATTTAAAATGGCAGATGAGAAACTTGTATTATGTGAGAAGAAGGGCTATATCGGATATATTATCCTTAACAGACCTGACAAGATGAATGGAATTAACCGTGATACCTATGCTGCTATCGCAGATGCATGCGATTATTTTGAGGAGCAGGAGGATATCAAGGTAGTAGTTATTAAGGGCGCAGGAAGATGCTTCTCTGCTGGTTTTGACCTCAGCACAACAGTTGGCAAGGAGACAAACGAGACACAGCGTCGTGCATATGAGAAGTTCGGTAACCGCACACGTAAGAAGATCTGGGAGATGACAAAGCCAACTATCGCTCAGGTTCACAAGTTCTGCTATGGCGGAGCACATGATATCGCTCTTGCTTGCGATTTCTGTATCGTATCTGATGACGCTTCAATGGGCGTTAACGAGATCCAGTTTGGTCAGGGAGCTACATTCCTTGCTATGCCTTACATGATCAACCTTCGTAAGTGCCGTGAGTATCTTCTTACAGGTAAGTTCTACGATGGCAAGACAGCTGTTGAGATCGGTATCGCCAACCAGTGCGTAGTATGCGATCCTGAGAACAAGTATGATGCAAAGACACAGCCTGAGCTTAAGTATCAGGAGCTTGATGAGGCTGTTAAGGCATTCGCTAAGTCACTTGCTATGGTTCCGAAGAATGCTATGGCTCTTCAGAAGAAGGCTATCAACCGCTGCGTAGACGCAATGGGATTTGCTATGATGCGCGAGGAGTGGCTTGATACACTTTGCCTTGGAATGTGCTGGGAAGATCCGGAGACAAACGAGTTCAACGCTAAGCTTAAGGAACTCGGCAACCTTAAGAAGGCTAAGCAGTGGAGAGAAGAGAAGTACGCTAACATCTGATAGATATAGGGATGAAAATAAAATAAGGACTGGGAGGTGCTTGCATCTCCCAGTCTTATTTTATTTGAAGACCGAACGAACATGAGTATGCAGCGCGACAGCGCGGAAAAAAGCCGCCCTGCATTACGCAGGACGGCTTTGATCATGTGACCTTGTAAATTATCAGTCTGCCTGAGCCGGGCTGTCCCAAAGAAGAAGCTTTGTTCCAAGACCCTTGTCAAGAGCTCTGTGATAAAGATCATAACCAAGAGCTACATCGAAGATAGCCATACCGCTGGCGATGAAGCAGATCTTCTGATCGTCGCTCTCACGACCAACCTTTGTACCGTTGATAACATCACCGATGCTTACTGACTCTTCTGAAGCAAGAGCAGGCTTCTTGCCCTCATCGATAAGATGGAACATAGGTCCGCCGATAACTGTCTTGTAGAAGGCTTCCTTATCACCTGAGATGATAGCATCCTCAACATAAGCCTCATGGAGTCTCCAGTTATCCCAGATGACCTTCATGTTCATCCAGAATGCCTCGTCTCCGTTAAGAGGACCGGAAGCAAGAACTGTGCAGCCCGGCTTGATCCACTCTGAGTTGAAGATAAGCGGAACAGTACGTGAAGCAGCTACGTTAAGAACGTCAGCCTGACGTGTTGCAGTCTCAAGATCATTCTCAACTACAGCCTCGATACCATACTCATCCTTGATGTACTTAGCAAGTGCGATGGCACGAGCCTCTGAATGGTTGTGGCAGATGACCTTCTTAAGGTTAGGCATCTCAACTACGATATTCTGGAAGCATGACTTACCGATAGCTCCGCATCCGATGATAGTAAGGATCTCAGAATCCTTGCGTGCAAGATGACGTACGCCAACTGCAGGAACAGCACCTGTACGTGCAGCTGAGATAAGGTTTCCGCTCATGTATGCGATCGGTTCGCCTGTATCTTTATCATTAAGAGTTGTCATAAGGATACTTCTAGGAAGACCGGCATTTCTGTTAGCAGCATTTGAACCATACCACTTGCAGCCTGCTGTTGCGAAACGTCCGCCGATGTAAGCCGGCATAGCAACGAAACGACGATCCGGACCATCCTTAGGCATGTTCTCATGCTCCGGCTCCTTAGGGAATGTTACATAGATACCGTGGCTGTTGTGGTTAGGGCCACCCATTACATAATCACCCTTTGCGATGAGCTTAAAAACTTCCTCAGCGTTGTTTACGCAAAGCTTGGCATCAAGGACGCCGGCTTCGATAACTTCAGGCTCTGAGAGATACAGAAATTCAGTACGTTTTCCCATGATAAATTACCTCGCAAAATTAAAAATTACTTTAAAATAAGTAAAATAGGGAGTCGCAGATCGATAAAATAATGCAACCCAAAGACTCCTTTGTCACTCATTTGAATATATTATTATGATATTTTTTTGTCAAGTGATTTATCGGCCTTATCTGCTAATGATTTATCGGTCTTGTTTATTTATAAAGAAGCTATGGGCGGATTATAATTTTACATAATATGAAACGCGTGATTTTGGAATGATTTGCATGCAAATCATTATTGACAAATGAATTAGCAGTGGGTAATATTATTTTAGCAAACAATATGGTTCTTTTTAGTGGGTTTTCTCATTAAAAAAGCATTAATTTTGGAGGTATTTATGGATTTTAAACTTACCAAAGAGCAGCAGCTTGCACAGGAGTTATTCCGCAAATTTGCTCAGACAGAAATCAAGCCTCTCGCTCACGACATGGATGAGTCAGAACAGATGGATATGGAGCTTCTCGGAAAGATGTCCAGATATGGCTTCTTCGGAATTCCGTATGCTAAAGAGTATGGCGGAGCAGGCGGAGACAATCTTACATACACACTGTGCATGGAAGAAGTTTCTAAGCAGGATGGTTCTTGCGGAATCACAATTTCAGTTCATACTTCACTTTGCTGCTCATGCATCAATGACTTCGGTACAGAAGAGCAGAAGCAGAAGTATCTTCGTCCTCTTGTAGATGGTAGTGCTTATGGCTGCTTCGGTCTTACAGAGCCTAACGCCGGTTCAGACGTTCAGGGTGCTCAGACAGTAGCTGTTCAGGACGGCGATGACTGGGTAATCAACGGATCTAAGATCTTCACAACAAACTCATGGTTCGCTGATACATGTATCGTATTCGCAGTTACAGATAAGACAGTTCCTGTATCTAAGGGACTTACAGCATTTATCGTAGATCTTAAGAACACTCCGGGCGTAAATGTTCAGGAGAACATTAAGCGTATGGGTATCCGTGCTGCACAGAACTGTATTGTTACTTATGATGATGTTCGCGTTAGCAAGGACAGAGTTCTTGGTCAGTTAAATAAGGGCTTCAAGATCGCCATGAAGGCTCTTGACGGCGGCCGTATCGGTATCGCAGCTCAGTCAGTTGGTCTTGCACAGGGTGCAATCGATGAGACTATTGAGTACGTTAAGGTTCGTGAGCAGTTTGGTAAGCCTATCGCAGCATTCCAGAACACACAGTTCAAGCTTGCTGAGATGCAGACAAAGGTTGATGCAGCTCGTCTTATGACCTGGAGAGCAGCAACAGCTAAGGACAACCACGAGGATTATTCTTCACTTGCAGCTATGGCTAAGCTTTTCGCTTCAGATGTTGCTAACCAGGTAACACGTGAGGCTGTACAGCTCTTCGGTGGATATGGCTACTGCCGTGAGTATCCTGTAGAGCGTATGATGCGTGATGCTAAGATTACAGAGATCTACGAGGGAACATCAGAAGTTATGAAGATGGTTATTTCCGGTCACATGGATCTTAAGAAGAAGAAGTAAGGGGGATTTATAAATGAAAGTTATCGTTTGCGTAAAACAGGTACCTGATACTTCAGGAAAGGTTGCAGTTAAGCCGGACGGAACTCTTGACCGTGCTTCTATGCTTACAATCATCAACCCTGATGACCTTAACGCGGTTGAGGCTGCCCTTAAGCTTAAGGACGAGACAGGCTGCGAAGTAGTTGTTGTTACCATGGGACCTCCGCCGGCAGAGAAGATGCTTCGTGAGATCATCGCTATGGGCGCTGACCGCGGTGTTCTTATTTCCGGACGTGAGTTCGGTGGTTCTGATACATTCGCTACATCACAGATCATTGCTGCAGGTATTCAGCATATGGGTCTTGACGATGATGACATCGTTATGTGCGGACGTCAGGCTATTGACGGAGATACAGCTCAGGTTGGACCGCAGATCGCAGAGAAGCTTAATCTTCCTCAGATCACATATGCCGGTGACATTAAGGTAGAGGGCAATGAGGTTATCGTTAAGCGTATGCTCGAGGATGGCTTCATGAACATCAAGATGAAGAAGCCTTGCCTTATCACTTGCATCAAGGAGCTCAATGAGCCTCGTTACATGAGCACATACGGTATCTTCTCAGCTTATGAGAAGCCGGTTGATGTTTATGATTACAACACACTTAAGGATGAGCCGCTTATCGATCCTAACACTATCGGTCTTCAGGGTTCACCTACAAACATTCTTGTATCATTCACACCACCTCTTAAGGGTGCTGGAAGAATTCTTGAGGGTGCTGACAAGAGCACAGCCGATGAGCTTACAGCTATTCTTGAGAAGAAGCACATCATCTGATGAAGGGAGATATTGAATAATGGAAATTTACGATAGTTCAAAAATTGAACAGTTCAAGGATGTATGGGTATTCTGCGAGCAGCGTCAGGGCGTTGTACAGCCTACAAGCTATGAGCTGATCTCAGAGGGCCGCAGACTTGCTGACGAGCTTGGTTGCAAGCTTTATGCTCTTCTTCTTGGCGACAATGTTGCTGATAAGTGCAAGGAAGTTGCAGGATATGGTGCTGACGGAGTTGTTCTTTGCGAGAGCCCGCTTCTTAAGAACTATACAACAGACGGATACACAAAGGTTATCGTTGATGTTGTTAAGCAGATGAAGCCTGAAGTAGTTCTCTTCGGTGCTACATATATCGGACGTGACCTTGGTCCTCGCTGCGCTGCAAGACTTCACACAGGTCTTTGCGCAGACTGCACACACCTTGATGTAGCAGTTCCTGTATATCAGGAGTTCCTTACAGGCGCTTCAACACTTGCTCCTGAGAGAATCGCAGGCACAAGCTCAGCAATGGTTATGGGCCAGCCGCATGATGTTTCTCACGACCTTAAGATGACACGTCCTGCATTCGGCGGACACCTCATGGCTACCATCATTTGCCCACGTTTCCGTCCTGCAATGGCTACAGTTCGTCCGGGCGTTATGAAGAAGGCTCCTTTCGATCAGAAGGTTGCAGATGCAGCTGAGATCATTAAGCCGGCATTCGAGCTTTCAGAGGCTGATTTCGAGACAGAGATCCTTGCTATCGAGAAGGCTGCAAAGAAGCTTGTTGACCTTATCGGTGCTGATTACATCGTATCTGTAGGCCGTGGTATTGCTAAGGACGTTGAGGGCGGTATCGCTCTTGGTCAGCAGCTCGCTGATGAGCTCGGCGGAGTTCTTGGCGGATCACGTGTTACCGTTGACTCAGGCTGGCTTTCAGCTGATCACCAGGTAGGACAGACAGGTAAGACTGTACATCCAAAGGTTTACATCGCTCTTGGTATTTCAGGTGCTATTCAGCATAAGGCAGGTATGCAGGATTCTGAGTGCATTATCGCTGTAAATACCAACCCTTCAGCTCCTATGTTTGAGATCGCTGACTACGGTATCGTAGGTGACCTCTTCAAGGTAGTTCCGATGCTTATCGAGTCTATCAAGGCAGCTAAGGCAGCAAAGTAATTAAAATCCAAAATACTCTTTTAGAGAAAAAGATGCAGGGCATTTGCTCTGCATCTTTTTTTAAGATTAATTTACGTTTCTGTGTTTGTTATGTACTTTTGCTGTGTTTCATGTTAAAAATTATGTTATTGGCAATAACTGTTTTTGTTTTTAACAGGAGCGATGTTGATATGATCAGAATGAAAAAAGAGTCTGCAGTTATCAAGCTTGCAGCTGTTATATGCCTTTTTGCGGCTTTGGCATTTACAGTGAAATTTAATTCTTATGCGAATACTGTTTCAGTAAACTGGAGCAATCTTTCAATCGATACAAGCGGAAGTGCGGTATGGAATTTGTCATACAGCGGAAATCTTGTGGTAGATAAGTATGAGCTTAAGCTTGCACGCAAGAGCTCGGGATCCTGGAACACCAACTATAGATCGGCTACGACCGAAGATAATTCATATGACTTTTCATTTACATCTGCAGG
>JAUNNP010000084.1:0-3124 GCA_030531385.1 Eubacteriales bacterium | reverse complement strand
GCATGGGACCGCATAAATGACAACTGGTATTATTTTGATTCAAACGGCTATATGGCTACAGGCTGGGTTTATTACAATAATAACTGGTATCTCTGCGATCTTTCCGGCATCCGCAAAACAGGCTGGAACATGGTAAATAATAAGTGGTATTATCTTGACGGAAGCGGTATAATGCAGACCGGTTACATTACAGTTGACGGCATTAAATATTTCTGCGACAATAGCGGAGCGAGAGTGAGCGGCGGTTATAATCCGGACGGACACTATTTTGATGAAAGCGGAGTAATGATCAAGTAAATTTTGAGCCCGGGATATGTTTTGCGGGCTTTGGCATTTATATCAAATATATTAGGGGACATTTAGGAATGGGAATTTATGAGGAACTTATTGAGCGCGGTCTTATCGCTCAGGTAACTGATGAAAATGAAATTAGAAATATGGTAAACAATGGTAAGGCCACATTCTATATCGGCTTCGACCCAACAGCAGACAGCCTCCATGTTGGTCACTTTATGGCACTTTGTCTTATGAAGAGACTTCAGCAGGCAGGCAATAAGCCGGTTGCTCTTATCGGCGGAGGCACCGGTATGGTTGGTGATCCTTCAGGCAGGCAGGATCTTCGTAAAATGCTTACGACCGAAGACATTGACCATAACTGCGCATGCTTCAGAGACCAGATGAGCCGTTTTATTCATTTTGGTGACGGACCGAGCGATGCTATCATGGTAAACAATGCTGACTGGCTCAGAAACCTCAATTATATCGAGTTCTTAAGAGATATCGGATCATGCTTCTCGGTAAATCATATGCTTGCTGCCCGCTGCTATGAGCAGAGAATGGAGAAGGGACTCACGTTCTTAGAGTTCAACTATATGATCATGCAGGGTTATGATTTCTTCAGACTCTTCAACGACTATGGCTGCAATATGCAGTTTGGCGGAGATGACCAGTGGTCAAATATGCTTGCCGGAACTGAGCTTATCAGAAAGAAGCTTGGTAAGGATGCTCACGCAATGACTATAACCCTTCTTCTTAATTCTGAGGGTAAGAAGATGGGCAAGACAGCTTCCGGAGCGGTATGGCTTGATCCTAAGAAGACTACACCTTACGATTTCTATCAGTATTGGAGAAACATCGATGATGCTGATGTTATCAAGTGCCTTAAGATGCTCACCTTCCTTCCTCTTGACGAAATAAAGAAAATGGAAACATGGGAAGGTTCAGAGCTTAACAAGGCCAAGGCTATACTTGCGCATGAGCTTACCGAACTCGTTCATGGAAAGGATGAGGCTGACAAGGCGGAGGCTGCGGCCAAGGCGGTGTTCAGCGGAGCATCATCTGAAAACATGCCTACATGCGGCATTACAGCAGATGAGCTTAGTGATGGTTCTATCGACCTGATCAGCATTCTTGTTAAGTCCGGACTTTGCTCATCAAGAGGCGACGCAAGAAGGAATGTTGAACAGGGCGGTGTTACTGTAGGAGACGAGAAGGTTACGGATTCCAAGAAGACATATTCCAAGGATGAGCTTCAGGGCGATGGCATCGTTGTGCGCAGAGGCAAGAAGAATTTCGTAAAAGTAATTTTTTCGTAAGAAAATAGAACATTGTTAACAGACATCGTGTGATATAATGGTACTATGTTGACAAGATATGCGAAAAGCTTAATATTGGCTGCTGCTGTATCAGCATTTGCCGCATCTCCGGCATTTGCAGCTGCGTCGGTCAGCTCCTCATTACCATATGACATTAAGTTCAGTGTGGAGGAGTGCGGCCGTATTTGCTATGCCGGTCATCCAAGCAGTACTGTTGTTTATAAGGATGGTCTTGCAGTTACACCGGATACGACCTTCAGGCTTCAGTACAAGGATCAGCAGTCCGGACCGTCGGAGCCTGTGGCGGAGGATATTTCTGTTACGATCTCTGTTGTATATGAGAATGAAGACCGTTCAGGCTCACATAAGGAAACGATCAAGAAGTTTGATTCCGGAGATCTTAACTTTAGCGATGACTTCAGATTATTTTCTGATAACAATGTAGCAAGTCTTGAGGAAAGAGGCAGGCTTTTCAGCGATTCGCTCTCAGGAGTTGAGATGACTATTTCGGGGAATTCAGGTTCATCCGGGAAGAAGTCACTTTATCTGTATGTCTGCGATGACGCTGATTTTGATGAGTATCTTTCTAATAATGCCGGAGCTTATTATGACGAGCAGTGATGCTTCAGAGGGAACATTTTGGGACACTTAATATGATATCATGATAGGGAAATGCAGAACGCATTTCCCTATTTCTTTTTCCGGATACATGATGTTGGAGTTTATATGATAGATTTTATTTTCGGCGATGCCGGCAGCGGTAAATCAACATATATTTACAAGTGGATCACTCAGGAGGCCGAGTCGCATCCGGACAGGTCTTATTTTCTGTTCGTTCCGGAGCAGCACACCCTAAAGGCACAGAGAGAGCTGATAAGATACAGCTCCAGAAACGGCATGCTGAACCTTGATGTGCTGTCTTTTCAGCTGCTTGCGTACCGTGTCATGGATGAGCTTGGCATCGAAAAGCCTGTCATGCTTGATGAGGTCAGCAAGTCTATCCTTATAAGAAAAGCCGTGATAGAGGCAGCCGATGAGCTGGAGGTCTATAAAAGAAAGATCAACTCGGCAGGCTTTGTGAATCAGATAAAGAGTCTTATCTCGGAGCTTTATCAGTATGATGTGGATATAGACCGTCTTAAGGAAGCAGGCAGGGAGTCCGGAGTGCCGCTTTTAAGCGCGAAGATAAATGATGTATATACCATTTATAAGCATTTCAGGGATAAGCTTACAGAGAGAGCGGTCATACCTGAGGAAACAGCATATCTGCTGCTTTCTTATATTTCCGCATCCGCCCTGCTTAATGATGCGGTAGTTGTTTTTGACAGCTACACAGGCTTTACGCCTATTCAGATAAAGATTATAGAACATATTATGACTAAGGCGGCACGGGTGAGATTTTCTGTTACCATTCCCAGGGAGGCGGGCCCTTACAGAAGCAACAACGATATAAGCGATCTTTACTGGATGAGCCGTGAAACTGTATCGGCGCTCTGCAAAGCCGGTGAAAGGAACAGCGTAAAAAATGC
>JAUNNP010000083.1 GCA_030531385.1 Eubacteriales bacterium | reverse complement strand
CATTATTTGAGATTCAGCTGGCCCAGTCCAGACGGGGGATTATATACCGCTTACTTTAATTTAGTCTGAATTAAAGATGAAACTTCCCATAGTATATGATAGAATAGTGATATTTGAATAAAAGATAAGTTATTCCCAGAATGTTTAAAAGAAATGGAGTTAACTATGAAGATAAATTCAGTTGCAATATTTGGAAGCGGAGCAATCGGCTCATTTATTTTATGGG
This sequence comes from Eubacteriales bacterium, assembly GCA_030531385.1. GTDB lineage: Bacteria > Bacillota > Clostridia > Lachnospirales > Lachnospiraceae > Avilachnospira. The sequence continues at coordinate 9,305 of JAUNNP010000083.1, read as the reverse complement.
GACTTTCCAAAAAGCCCGAGATCGATGTATGTGTTGTGGCATCAGGTGAGCGTAAGGCACGGCTTGAAAGGGACGGCATGATGATAAATCATAAGCGCTATACTCCCGCTGTCAGGACTCCGGAGGAAGCCCGCGGGGCTGATCTCCTCCTGGTATGTCTTAAGTACAACTCACTTCGTCCTGCACTTAAAGAAATAAAGGCCGCTGCTAACGAGCACACTATAGTAATGTGTCTTATGAACGGTGTAGACAGTGAGGATGTCGTATCAGAGGTCATTGACGGCCGTCAGGTCATCTATTCTGTCATCAAGGTAAATTCCGAGCGCAGAAATGGCGAGGTGAACTTTAATCCGGAGTCTGCTATCGGTGTGATCTACGGCGAGAAGGATGCCGAGCGCATTGCCGCTTTCGGCACTGAACGTACCGATGCGATCTCTGAGCTTTTTGAGGGCACGACCATAAAGCACTATGCAACTGATGTTATCTTAAGCGAGATATGGAGCAAGTTCAGGGTAAATGTCTCTCTTAATCTTCCTCAGGCCATGGTAAACTGCGGTGTCGGAGCCTATGATGACAGCGAGCATGTGGCATTTATAAGCAGGAAGCTGCGCGAGGAGCTTGAGGCTGTTGCAGCAGCAAAGGGCATAGACATTTCGCTCAGCGATCCTAAGTTTTCCGGTGCAAGCAAGACTCTTCCAAAGGCGAGGTACTCTACTCTCCAGGATCTCGACGCAAAGCGCCACACTGAGATCGATATGTTCTCCGGCGCCATCGTCCGCATGGGTAAGGAGCTTGGCATTCCAACTCCGTATAATGAGTTTACCTATCACATGATAAAGGCACTCGAGGAGAAAAACGACGGCCTCTTCGACTATGATAATATTGAATCGTCCAGGGTCTTCTCGGGCGGTAAGCTGTAAGTTATCGCGTGTCTTTATTGCTCATCATTGTTGTCGATGCTAAAAAGAAAAGCAGGTGCCTGCAAGCAGGCCCTGCCTTTTCTTTTTACATCGTACTTATCATGTGAAGTACTTTATGATCTTCTTTATCCCATCTACCGTTTTCTCGATGATGGTCATGCTCCATGCGCCGTCGTCGCCTACAGGATAACCGTCCGGTGTCACGGTGTTACGAAGCATCGAGCCAAGCGGTCCACCGCTCCTTGGATTGAAGTAATACCATCTTCCGTCTATCAGCTGCCAGCCTATAAGCATATGGCCCATTACATTGTCCGAGATCGGCCACAGGTAATACCAGTTGCCGTCTACATCCTGGAACCAGCCGGTCTGCATATGCGCCTGCTCATCGAAGTGGAACCAGCTGTACTTCTCCTGGTCTCCCACTGCGTATGGGTTGAATGCATATACCCACTCGTTCCTGTACTCATGACCGCCTGCTGTAAGGTGCCAGAAGCCAAAGTCGTCCTTGTACCAGTTGCCGGTCACTCCGCCGTAGCTTGAGCCGCCTGTGCTCTCACGGCTGCTTCCGCCGCCCGAGTACGGTGTCTCCTGTCCGGGTGCTACAGCAAGTGTTATCGTCCTTGTGATGCCAAGGCCCGGATAGTAGATGGTAATAGTTACCATACCATTCTTAAGTGCCGTGATCTTACCGTTTTCATCTACTACAGCGATCGAGTTGTCCGAAGAACTGTAGATAACATCGCCGGCAAGCTCAGGCCAAGGTGCAAGTATAGCACTAAGCTGGTAGGTCGAGCCCTCGTTGAGCTGAATAGCCATAATGCCGCCGTTTACCTCAACAAATACAGGCCTGCCCGGCATGTAGTCATAGAATCCACTTTCGAAGGAACTTACAACAGCAGCTCCGGTGGAAGCATCGACTCCGCTCCTCATCGCATCAACAGCAAGCTGCAGTCTTCCGAGCTCTTCAAAGTCATCGGCTGCAACAGCAAACTTGAATGTAAACGGCCGGCTCTCTCCTGCCTTAAGCCCGCCAAAGCTCATGGTGCCGTACTGTCTGTCATTTGCAGCATCAGTATCACTTCCATAAGTGAAGTTGGAAAGGATAAGATCAAATGCAGCTGCGTCAGCATTGCCATGGTTGGTGACAGTGCCTGTAACTGTGGCAATGCCGTTTTCATCAACTGTTACCTCAAGTCCGCTTATCTTGACATTCTCCCTGTAAGGAAGGTCAAAGCTTGTATAGATTGCTTCCGACTGTGGATTTCCATCTGCATCCACGCCACAGCATGCCACTACGAGCTTTGCTCCCTCAAGGCTTGGCAGCTGACCGGTAGGAATGTAAATGCCAAACTTTGTTTCCTCTCCTACTATTAAGTTGAACCGGCTGTCAGGATCATCATACGAATCAAGGTTATCAAACTCATATACGACCTCGCCGTCAGCAGTCTCAATATAGGCATCAACTATGATATTTTCAGCATTTCTGATACCTTCATTCTTAACAGTGAACTCTGCCAGTATTTCGTCTCCGGGCTTGGTGTAGCCTGAATACCTGATGCTGCTCTCATCGACAGTCACATACGGCTCTGCAAGAGCTCCGATATAGATAAGGTCATTTGGTGAGAACTGTATCTTTCCGGTATCCTCATCTATCCACTGCTCATAAAAGTCTGCCACAAGGCTTAATGCAGGCGCATAACCGGTTCCTGTGTCCTTACCCTCACCGTCAATGAAGATATCAAAGTCATCGATAACGCTGTTATAGTCTGTGATCTGGGCAATGTCGGAAAAGCCTACATTATAACCACTGAAGCTTTCGTCGCCCAAATTTGCAGTTTCATCGCTGTCGTTGCGATAGTCATATCCGCTGCTGTTTCTGTCATACCTGAACATATAGAGTTCTTTGCCTGTATGCTCATAATTATCACAAGGTGCAACAAAGAATACGCATAAGTCATCACCATCGGCAGCAAGTACATAGTCAGATATAGAAAGTGTGGATTCACTTGTCTCATCTGCAAGATACTTGGAATCATGCGGCATATCGTAATCAGCAAGCATACCGTAAAGTGTATCAGCCATGTAGGACGCATCATAAACTGTATTTTCATTCTCCGAACCCTCAACCTTATTGAATCCATCGATCTCAGCTTGAAGGACAGCTTCCATGCTGTCTGATGTCTGCTTATACCATTCCGCATTACTTACGGGATCACCCTTATCATTGGTCTTTATGCTTCCGTCTGCATTCTTTTCGTATGCATCATCTGCATATAACTTATTGATGTTGTCATCATAGGTCAGACCATATATCACCTCTGATACATTTGCAACATTGAATATGGTCTCGTTCTCAAGCCAGGTAAGGATGATCTCGCCATCGACCTTGCTGAGCTTTGGCTTTGCCTGAGACACATTGTCATTTGTGACACGGATCGGATAGTAATCTATCTGATTCTTCTCATCGCTGATGTCATGCAGATCAAGATAAAGCTCACGGTCATCCGATGTTGAATCATTCCTGTCGAGGTCTACCGTAAATGCATTTACTATAAAGTTCCTTCCGTTGACATTCTCAGTCTTTGACTGATAGTCAACTACAAGCGGATCCTTAAGAGTCTCGTTCTTTATAGTAATGAAATGCTGATCCGATGTGCGCACCGAATTTTCTGTATCACCGGTCTCATAACCAGGACTGTCAGGATCAAACTCGATTCCGAAATCATAGGTCACATATGCCATTGTCGTGAAGTTCTTGTTAAAGTCAGTCACATCAACAATGCTGTTGCACTTTGTGACATCCATCTTAGAATAGGTGATATATGCCCTCTTGGCTGTGGTTCCATCCTCCTTTGTATACTCAAGCACGCTTATATGCGGATCATAGTTAAAGAATTTGAGATCATAATCATGCAGTGCCTCATAGTCGTCACAGATATCGAACTTCTCACCCATCTTATAGCTTCCTTCGGCATTCTTCTTAAGAATTGAACCGCGAAGAGACATATCCGTGTATACTTTCTTAAAGTTATCATCCGTAATATTATCTGCTTCAATATTTGCCTCTGTCCAGGCAATCAGAACCTGCTCGTCATCTATTACAGCAGCATCAGGCATGGTCTCAAACCAATCTGTATACGGATTACCGTCTCCATCTACCGATACTCGCTTTGGCTCATCCCAAAGTATGCCGTTTGACGCTCTCTCACCTATGGTGTAGTAAAGCGACGCCGATCTAAGAGCCTTATCATTTCCGTCATTTGCAATGAAGATAAGGAGTTTTCTTCCATCCGGAAGCTCAAGTAGTCTTGGTCTTGTCCTTTCAGCAGCTCCCTCAAGAAGCGTAACCACGCTTAAATCGCCAAAATCATCATTGATCTTAGTCGGATCATCGGCAAATTGATCAACATCGGCGCCGATATCATAATCCTCTACATAATAAGGTTCATAATCATCATCAATGAATTCCTCATCACTGGCATCTGCAAGCATGATCGGTGACGAATCATCCGCATATGCAGTAATATTAAGATTATCAAATGCTGACGCAACCGACCTCAGTGCTTCAAGCGCAGTCAGATCATCCTCGGCAGTGTCAAGACTTGCAGTCTTAGCAGTCGTACCTGATGAATTGCTTGCTGATTTGCCTGATGAACTGCCTGATGAAGCGGAAACAGCTCCTCCAAGGAACTCTATCTTCTTCTTATTCTTAAGATTGCCCCACGCGCCATCAATAGTAACTGCGTCAAATTTAACAGTTGTTACAAGAAGGTCAAGTTCTATTCCTCCGGTAAATCCCAGGATCATCCCTAAAGGCTCCTTGACAGCAGGATTATTTGTACTCATCGCACTCATATGAACCTTAGGACTGAAGAAGCCCTTGGCAGAAAGTGTTCCATTTAATCCTGCACCGAACTGTATCGTGCCTATAAATATAACTTCTGCTCCGCCAATGAAATTCTCGCCTTCAAGCATATCCTTAACATTTCCGGCATAAGCATTAAAATGTCCCTCGTCGATTGCACTCTTTACCGAACCGAAGGTTGCTCCAAAGTACATGTCAACTTCTACCTGAGCCTTGAAGTTAAGGAAGACAGGAACATATCCTATTACGAAATATATGGCCTTGCTGGCAGTGACCTTTGCTCCGATAGTTGCTGCAAATGACGCAAGAAGATAGTCATTTGTTACAGGATCAAGAACAAACTCAAAATCAAGGCAGAACAATACATCGAAAGTAATGGCCGCTTTGCCCTTGGTTTCATTTATTTGAGCTTTTCCATCATTGGCAAATCCCCCGGGATCGCGCTCAACATCATCATGATCAGCATCAGCCACACTATTCAGTATCTGATTGACTCGGTTTTCACGTTGATTATCATTTCCTTCCTGGCCACGGATAGCTTGGATTTCGTTCGCTGCAGCGACACTGTGTACTTTACTACTGAATTCCCTGTGGTCATCCAGCTTCTCCTTAGTGGTTTTAGTCCCCTTCGTCTGATAGATGGCAGCATCCAGATTCATTACATACGAATATCCGGTCTTTCCGGGATAATCTGTTCTTGTGAAACTGCACACACCGCTCTTTGCCGCTGAGGCAGGCGCACCAAGGACCGGAAGATCTATCTTCATAGGTGTCTGATTTAAAACATCAAACTCCTTTGGTGCAATGATCTCATTCTCAACAAAGGTCGTAAGTCCGGTAAATTGAGACGGATAAACTATTTCAGTATCAATTGCAGCGGAACCGGATCCAATGGTCTTTTTCTCTTTATCTACGATATATGCATAGATGTGATCACCGTTGTGAAGCTTGGCAAGCATGTTGTCTATAGATGCCGTAAACACACTGGCCCCCTCGCTCTGAGGAGTTCCCGTAACTGTTGTAACTGCACCGGTAACAGTCTTTATCTGGAAGACTACCTTTGATATCTTTCTTCCATTAAGATCCAGTACTGCCTCAAGCTTGAGATTATCGTCAAAGCAGCGTATCTGATTGCTTCTTAAGTCGACCTTATCGGCATTTTCAGGCTTATCATAATGATAGGTAAGGGAAACAAATGTTGGCGCATTGATCGGATAATGAGCCTGCAGCTGTCCTGCTGAAACAGTGCCCGAGCCTGCAGAATTTTCATTAAGCACTACCTCTGCAACCTGGGAATCATAAAGACCGTTATCCATAAGGACGGTTATCCTGTCACCGGCCTGACCCTGAACAGCATCCAGATAGAATGTTCCGTTATCATTTACTGCTGAAGTCTTAAGGTTGACATGATAAGAGACACTTCCGTCCCTGTTCGGAAATGCTCCCTGTGATGCACCGGTAATAAGTGTATAGCCTGTTGCCGCTGTCTCACGCATACCAAGGCCATCCTGACGAACAGGATACATTTTCGTAACAGCCGTACCTGTGATATTAAAGCTCTTTATACTTGAAGCAGCAACTTCCTTAGTATCTACCGTAAAGATATTGTCCTTTTTATCACTGCGGGCAACGAAATAATATTTCTGCGTATTATAAGTAACCGAACTCATGCCATCGGTGACTGCGGTACGGTAGACATTTGCAGTACGTGAAGGCTTTGACTTCGCCGGATCATATACAGTTTCAATAGAATATACCTTTCCCGGAACAGGCTCCATACGCTTATAAATATCCTGCTCATTCGGGTTGATATCAAGGTAATAGTGTCCCTTTAATGCATCGGGCAATGCTGACTGCGGAACTATGTTCAGCACATCAACAGCGGCCTTTTCGGCCTGCGAAGTGAATCTGACCTCGATACGGTTAAGGGCATCGCTTACTATAGGCCTGATATAATAGGTTCCGGAATTGACAGCCTTCAGAAGAAGGTTGGCAGTATCTGTTATCGTATTGAAGCTCTTTCCATCAACAGAAACTTCATATCCCTTTACAACAAAATTTGCATTTGTGGATGTAGCAGAAAGATCAAGCAGGTCTCCTGCGTGATATGTAAGATCTGCTCCCGCTGTAAGTTTCTTGTCATTGAATACAGCCGCATTATTGCCGCTTTCGGAATTACCTACGCCGCGTGCTCCATATACTCTGACCTTTACGTCCTCATATGCAGCAGTAGGACGGAAGGAAAGCGTTATATAGTAGCCTCGTCCGTTAGGTCCTGCGGCAACGAGGGCATTATTATTGCTGTCCTTAAATTTATCCTTATTATCAGTCCTTACCTTGTCTATCCAGGCATTGAAATACTTGTCAAAAGGTATGGTGTTGAGGCTGTCATTAACTTTTTTGATCTCGCTTTCCACTGAAGAAGCGTCATAGGAAATCGAATCCGTGGCTTTGGTCTCACCATGGTTGCCCTTGAGGAAGCTTATGAAATCAGCAGGATAGTTTACTGTAACATTATTTCCTTCTTTCCAGAGGTCCTTTCCTATTTCTATGGTATATCCGGTTATCCTTCCGTAAAAACCTGTTGAGCCGTTTACATCAACAGGATCCAGGGAGAATACCATATTTGACTGGTCCTCATCCATATTGGTATAGACATCGCGAGCATACAGGCTTGTAATGGTCTGGGCTCCGCACTTTGCGCTTACCTGCATCGCTACAGAGGACGTTTTTCCGTCCTTTGACTTAAACTCCATATCTCTCGGGTTGGTAACGCTGACACGGTAGCTCTTATACATGGCTGCAAGGCCATAAAAGCGTATATATGACTTGGGTGTCCTGGTTGCGGTATTATCAGTTGCCTCAGCAGTGATACCTATGTTTTTATTGACATTGTCAAGGCGGATGGCCATACTGTTGCACATTTCCCTCGGCCAGCTGCCCATGGTAAGATTATATCTTTGTATCTCCTTCCATTCGTCTCTCCATGCTACAAAGGTAGCAGTATTTCCGCCGCCAAAGCCGCTCTCAGACTCCATGTCGGGAATAAGATACTGGTAGTAAGCTCCGTTTATCTTTGAGTCCTCGGGGCTTACCTGTGTCCATACCGAACCTTTTTTCCAGGTAGTGGTATGGTAATATTTCATAAGGCCGTAACCGCTCGTCCAGTTTCCGGCAGTTTTGTCAGTATCATTAATGTTGTAGCCTACAGAATATACGCCGCAGCCCCATGGCTTCGCTCCGCTTAAATGGAGATTGTAATCAAACATTCCGCCGCTTGTATTAGGAGTGGAGAAATAATAGGTTCCGACCTCAAGTGCCGGGGTATAGCGGGTGTCAAAGATCTTACCTGTCGTTGCAGGAGGCACATAGCTTACCTGGTAGGTGACATCATTTCCGTTATTCGCCCTTATTTTTATATTGAAGGTCTGGGCAGATGCGCTTTCTGTACCGGTTGCTTCAGCAGCTCCGTTTAAGTAGAATACTGAGCCTTCCGGGTGATAAGCATATGCCACATGGCTTCCGTCTTCAGCATTGGCCGCAGTAAAGTCAGACAGTAAGAGCACGACGTTACTGTCAAGACTAAGCTCTACGGTCTTTGCTGTCTCATAAGGTGAGAATACGATCTCACCGATGGTCTTAATGCTCTCTGAGACTGCCTCACTAAGCTCTGCTTCAGGATCTCCTATTGCCTCAAGCTCTGCGTCGCTTATGAGACTTAAGTCTACTGTCTTAAGCACTGCAGTGGCGATTGAGTATTCAGCCTCATTTCTCACGATGGTTATGGTGGTCTTTCCATGATCGTCGATGAGATACTCAGGTCTGTCCTCCGGCTTCATGGTAAGACTGCCGGTATCTGCGTTGGTGTTGGATACAACGCTGGCGCCTGAATCAGCTGCCGCATCTGCTTCCGATGTGACTTCAGATGCAGCGTCTGCTGTGGCCGCTGCTGCTAATGCGTCGGCATCAAGATCGGTTGCGGTAGCCTTCCTGGCTTCCGAAGCTGCGGCTGATGCAGAGTCTGATGCATCAGCCTCCGATGAGAATGCTCCGTCAAGGAACACAGGATCACTGTTTTCATCCGATGAATCTGAAGCATCACCTGAAGCGGCCTCATCAGATGAATCATTGGATGCGCCTGCGTCATTGGATACAGACGAATCATCGGATGCGCCTGCGTCGGCTGAAGAGCCTGAATCACCTGAAACGGCTGTAGTTGTGCCTGCAGAAGAGTTTCCTGCAGATGTATCTTCAATATTTCCTGCTGCACCGGAATTTGCAGTCTCCTCAGGAGTCTCAGGCTTACCGGATGCAGCCGAAACCTCTGCCACATTCTCCGGAGCAGTTTTCGTGCTCTCGACCTTGTCTCCATCAGTCTTATCGGTTGCAGAAGCTTCAACCGTTTCCTTTTCTGCAGCTGCTTTCTCTTCCGTCTCCTTCTCGACCGTTTCTTTTGCGACGGTCTCTTTCTCTACAGTTTCCTTCTCTACAGTTTCTTTCTCGATGGTCGGGCATGCGGA